>CBDVCR010000083.1:0-14164 GCA_965372535.1 uncultured bacterium
ACGCCCGGCGAGGCTGAAAACCGCCTGCATTAAAATTAGGCGGTGGATTTTCCCCGGCTGCTCCCCTTGCAATTCCCTTACAGGTTCAGCCTGCTCTTTATGGGTATGACGTAGAGGCCGCGGGAGACCCGGTAGCGCCGAAGGAGCGCATCGTAGACAGGGTCGGGGAAGCCGTCGCCCTCAGGCATGAGTTCGAGCTTGAGGTCCGCGTCCCTGCCCTTTATGGAGCCCGTCACCCTCGCGTAGATTTCCTTGCCCTCAAGGGCCAGGGATTCCACCTCGACGGTGTCGTAGTCCACGAAGAGCGCGCCCCTTACGGTATTGAACATGTCGAGGGGGAGCTTGAAGCCGTATATCAGGATGGGCTCGAACCTGACCTCGTCCACGGAGAATTTTATCTTCCCCATGTTGTCCCTGAGCCATACGTCGGCCGACAGCGCGCCGCTGGCATTAATGCCTGTCAGGGAGTAAAGGCCGATTTCCGCAAGCTCGACGCCCCTGGCCTCCACGCTCACCTTGTAGCTTCCTTTTTCAAGCTCCACCGCGCCCTTTATCTCCCCCCCGCCCAAGGAGCCCTTAAACGGCACGACGGCCTTCAGGACAAACAGCGGGAGGAAGTCCAGGCGGCCCGACAGGCCGTGGACCGAAAACGCCCTGTCGCCGGAGAACCGGAAGTCCGCGGACTCGCAGGAGAAGGAATAAAAAAGCCCCTTCTTAAACCCCACCAGGTCAACGCTCATCCCGCCGGCATCGAGGGCCTCCTCGGCGGTGCGCTCCATGACATCCCCCGGCAGGACGACCAGCCACGCCCCCCAGAGGAGGGCCAGAACCACCACTATGGCGACAAGGAGCTTCTTCATTCGGGCTTCAAAAACGTAAGCGTGAGGGTTATGTTCAGCCGCTCCGGCTTCATGTAGGAGGTCTTTACCTCTATCTTCTTTATCAAAAGGAGCATCGGGGAGTTCTCTATGGAATAAAGGAAATTGACCATCTCGTTCATGCTTACCCCCTCGACCGTAACCTCCGCTCTTTCCTCAAACGGGTTGTCGGAACCTATGGGCTTTACGCTTTCCACCTTCTCCTTAAGCCCCAGGGGCTCAAACACCCCATCCACCGCCTCCACGATGCCCTTGATGCGGGTAAGGCCGCGTTTCTTCTCAAGCGCCCCGACCTTGAGGCTCAGGGCCGCGTACTCCGCCCCGAGCTCCCTCATCCCCGCCCGTGCCGACTCAAGGGAGGAGAGCTTTCCCTTCGCGCTTGAGAGCAGTCCGAGCATAGAGACAAACAGAACCGCCGATGCAAGCGCGGCCGCAAGGACGGCCGCGGTGGCCCTGTCCACCTGCCTGCCGAACAGCCTCACGGGGCCTCCGCCTTCGCGGTGATGGTAAAGGCGACCTTGTCCTTTACGGACTGCCCGGTCTCGGAAATCTTCACCTCGGCGAGGAAGCCCTCAAGGCTCGACTTCGCCTGTTCCACGCCGCTTAAGGACTGCGCCTCGCCCTTGAGGACAACGAACTCCCTGTCCAGGGTGATGTCGGTATAGGCAAGGCCCTCGGGACTCGTCTCCTGGAGTTTCATGAGGAACCCAAGGGGCGAGACGGCCTTCAGTGCCCTGTCCTTTTCCCTCATCTCCTTCAGGCGGGCCTTCATCTTGTAGGCCAGGCCCTGCGCCGTCCCGGGCTTCTCCGCGGGGAACGCCCCCTTGTACGTGCTTATTATGTCTTCCGAGACGCGGGCCGTCTCTTTCCTTACCTTGGCGGCCTTTACCGCGATGTCGCCGGAGACGATTAAAAGAATGGCGATGAGAAGCCCTGCGGTAAACCTGAACGAGCGCCTGGCCCGCTCGGCGTCCCTCGTATAGGCGAACTCGCCCCTTCTGAGGTTTATGGTGGGGTTTTCGGCCTCCTTAAGCGCCAGGGCCGGCCTTTCGGACTCCTCGAGGGCCGGGGGCTCAAGCAGGGCGCGGCCCATGTCCTCGCCGCCCTCCGCCGCCCTTACGGCGTTTGCAAGCTCAAGGCAAGTTATGGCGCGCGGGTCCACGCCGAGGGCGGAAAGCCCCTCGATTAGCCGCGCGAGCGCGTCCTTCTGGACATAGGCCGCAAGGACCCTGTGCTTTCCGCCCTCCGCCTCCCCGAGTACCACGGCGTCGATGGCCGCGCTTTCCGTGCCGCCCAGTATGAGGCCGTCAAGCTCGAAGGGGAGCACTTCCCTGACCCGCTCGGGCTCGGAAAACGGAAGTTCGAGCACCCGGTAGTCAAGCGCATCGAGGGGCAGGCTTACAAAGGCCTCTTCCACCTCGGGCAGCTCCCCGGCGTAAAACCTGTGGTCCTCCCCGATTTCGAAGGGGCGGGCGTCCTCAAGCCTGTTGTCCTCAAAGAGGTAGAGACGGCCCTGTTGCATACCGGTTATGTCGAAAAACGCGGTAACTGGCACCCTTACGTCTCCTTCCAGTACTTTACCACTCCGGCGGCGTCGATGACGCAGCGGATTACGATGCTCAGGCCGTCCTCCAGCGAGGCGGTTATCTCGAGGCGGAACGCCTTGCCCGTGACCGTTATCTTATCCCGAATCTTGCGCATGTCGCCGAACCCGGCCACATCGTTAAAAAGGACATCCTTGTTCTTAAAGGGAGTGGATTCCCGGAAGTCCACCACCCTCTGGGCCATCTCACGGCTTACGGCGTCAGAAAGGCTCATGAGCACCGGCACGGACGCACCGTTTATATTTACGTAGGCCTGCCTCAATGCGTCCTCTCCGCCGTAGACCGTTACATAGGGTAATAATGTATCATAAACTTCCCTGTCCATGCCCGGTATGAGCAGGAGTTCCTCCACGCTCTGAAGCGGGGCGTTTTTGGTCCCCCGCTCCGAGCCCGCGGGCATGGGCACCATATCCCTGTCTATCCAGTCCGCGACGAGGTCGGCGACGTCCTCCTCGATCGACAGTTCGAGGAGGAGCCTCCTGAACGCCTCGTAAGGCTCGTCCTCGATGGTCTTGTGGTCGGCTTTTAAGAGCGTGTTGAGGTTGAACTTGGCGTTTTCGTCCTCTATCAGCAGGGAGACGAAGTTTCCGTCCCCCAGGGGGTCCTGCGGGGGCAGGGCCACGGAGCCGGGGTAGGTGTAGCTCCTCCGGGCGATATTGGCGGTCACGAATTTCGCCGCCAGGGTCGCGCCGGAATTGGCCAGCAGGGACAGCTTCTGCGCGGCCTGCCAGTTGTAAAGCAGCGTGGTGTTTACGTAGACCCCGTAGGCGAACTCCACCACCATCGCGGTGATAATCGTAAGCACCATCAGGGTAAGCACGAGCGCCATCCCCTCCCTGGAGCCGAGACGTGAGGCGCCCGCCGGTCTTTCAGCCCCTCTCCTCAGAGCTGCCTCCCCGCCCTCGGACGCACGACCTCCCTGAGGGTCAGCTCCCTGCCCTTTAATGGGACGGTCACGGTAATCCTTACCTCCTCCGGAAGCCCCGGGTTCTGCCATGTCTTGAGCCATTGCCCATTTTGAAATACCTCGACTGCAAAGGACTCCACTTGTTCGAGGGCCTCGGCCTCCATTGCCCCCTCTCCGTCTGAGGCGGGCGGTATGAGCCGCTTTATGAGCACGAGCCTGTCCTCCCGCTCCCTCACATAGTACTCCACCCTCCCGGGGCCGGCAAGCGGCGAGTTGTGGGTGGAAAAGTAAAGCTCCGATGCCTGCCTGCCGTAGAAGTCCCTGTCCCGTACCAGGAAGGGGTTTTCCCCGTCCTTTCCGGGTATGGCGGACTCCACCTCTTTTCTCAGCATGTCAAGGGCTGTCCGTACCTCGTGGAGCCTCAGAAGCTCTTCCTCGGTGCTCCTGACCGCCCGGTGCGCGGCGAAGAAGCTGCCGTAAAGGGCCGCGAGCACGATGGAAAGGAGCCCGAGGGCCAGGAGCACCTCGACGAGGGTGAAGCCCTTTACGGCGAGGGTTCGAGGGGCCGGGGATTCGAGGGTCGTCTTGAACCCCCGGCCCCTTGGCCTCTTGAGGCATTGAGCCTTTTCCACTCTATTGCCCTGTGTCAAGTAAGTCTCCCCGGATGAATTCCCTGAGCAGCACCTTCTCGCCGCCGCCCGTGACGGTCACGGCTATCTCGGCGATGCCGGGGTATGGCGAGTTTTTGAGTTCCGCCTTGAAGCGGTAGGCGGAGTAGGGTTCCTCGAACTCGCCCTCGGAGCCGCCGGGTTTTTTCCTTGTCTCTATGAGCTTTTCCCTGCCCAGCATCGTGGCCACCGTGGCGGCCTCGTGCCTTGCGGCAACGTCGAGGTGGTGGTTGAGGGTGTAAAGGAGCGTGACCAGAAGCCCGCCCATAAGGGCAAGGGATATCATGACCTCAAGGAGGGTGAAGCCCTCATTTTTCCGCAACTATCTTCGTCCTCCTGCTTATGGGGTTAAAGGAGACGGTCATCTCCTCGTCGGCCAGTGCAAGGTGGATGTACAGGTGCTCGGAAAGCCCGATGGGCGGGAAAAAAACGACAAGCTCCCCCTCATTGACCTCCCCCCGGCTCGGCAGTTCGACCGAACGGAGGGAGGCGAAACGCTTCCGCCTTTCCCTGCCCTCCCCGGCCCAGGATATGACGCCCTCCTTAAAATCGAACCCCAGGGAGAGGGTGGTCTTTCTCATGGCCGAGGTATCGCTTAAGTAGCGGACGATGGAGGCCGCTTCCCTGGCCTCGGACTTGAGCTTTCCCCGGGATGTGGAAAAAGTCGGCGCCACCACGGCAAGCAAAAGCGAGGCGATGAAGACCACCACCACAAGCTCAAGGAGCGTGAAGCCCCGCGAGTCCGGGGCGGTGGGCCCGGAGGCCGGAGCATTCCGCATCGACTCCTCTACTCCCGGCGGACTATTTGATGTCCCAGTTGTTGATATCCGCATCCACGCCTTCGCCGCCCTCCTGCCCGTCGGCGCCCAGGCTGATGATGTCGTAGTCCCCGTCCAGGCCGGGCGAGACGTAGACATAGGGGTTGCCCCAGGGGTCGGCGGGGACGCTCCGCCCGTCGATATAGCCGCCCTCGCGATAGTTCGCGGCCTCCCTGCCCGTGGCGGGCTTTTCCACCAGGGTCTCGATGCCCTGCTCGGTCGAGGGGTAAAAGCCGTTGTCGAGCTTGAAGAGTTTAAGCGCGGTCTCGAAGTTGCGCATCTGAATTTTCGCGGACTTCATCTGGGCCTCCTCGGTCCTGCCCATGAAGCGCGGGGCCACGATGGCCGCAAGGAGGCTCAGTATGAAGACCACCACGATTATCTCAATCAGGGTAAACCCCTTGTTGCCAGTCATTTTCTCTTTTGCCCTCAATGTCTCCTCCGTTTGTGTTTTCCGGCCGCGTAAAACGCGGCGGACAATATCAATATAAACGCCGACGCGGCAGCCCCCAGGGGATGCCGTACCCCGTGGAGCAGGGGCGAGAGCACGAGCCTTGCCGCGCGCCTCACGGCGGGCCTTTGGCTTATGAACTCCGCAAGGGGCGGCGAGTGCCGGTAATAGAGCCTCACGAGCAGCCTCCCCGGCGCGCTCGTTAAAAGGCGCTCGTCGCGGAACCTCCGGAGCGCCTCGACCTCGGGCGAAAGCCCGCTCCCGAAGGCCGCCGTGGCGATAAAGCAGCCCCCGTTCCCACCGCCGGCGGGGATGCCCACCGCGGCCTCCTCCGAAGGTGGGGACGTTCCGAAGGCGTTACGCGCCCTCACCCGGTAAGTATATATTAACCCCCTGGCAAGGCCGGTATCAAGGAAAGAAACCGTGTTGGCGACAAGCGCGACAGGGGTGATGGAAGAGAAGGAACTCTCCCCCGACATCCTCCGCTCGACGATAAAGCCGTCTTCAAGCCGGGAGTTGTCGTTCCACGTAAGCCCTATGGAAGGGCCTGCCTTGAGCGCCGCCCTGAGGCCCGAAGGGGAGACGGGCGGAAGGGTGGCGAGATTCGCCCCAACCGCCCTTGCGGCGTTCAGCCTGCCGCCCGAGACCGTCTTTCCGGCAAGGGACGCGCGGGGGTCCGTGGTGTTTATTATGATGTGCTTTGCCTCGAGGGGGCCGAGGGCCGGGGTCTTTTCCATCAAGAGCGCGGCCACGCCCGCGGCATGCGGCACGGCAAAGGAAGTGCCCGCCAGAAAGCCGTATTCGGAGTGTGGCGGCACAAGGCATCTTAAGCTTATGTCGTCTATGTAGGCGCCGTCATGGGAGCCGGGGTTGCCGGTAACTGCTTCGAGCCTGTAACGTATGGCCGCATCAGAGCCCTCGACCTCCTTAAGGGAGTCCACGAACGTCCGGAACTCCCCGCCCGTGCTCCCGTTGTGGCCTGAGAGCGAATTCCAGACCCCGCCTGGGGGGGTTATTGAGACCTCCACGTGGAGCGTGTCCCCAGGGCCGGTGTCGAGCATCATCCTGTAAAAGAGGAAACAGCCGGTCTCGCCGGCGAGAGGGATGACGGGCGATGTGGCGGTCGAGTTTAAAAACCCCGCATACGCGCCAGGCGGGCTGTCCGTGAGGCTGTAGCCGGGGCTGTTCGAGAAGGCGCTTGTCACGTCCCAGGAACCGCTTGCCGTCCACAGCGATGGGAGGGTTCCTCCCGATGAGTCGAACCCCTCGGCTAAGAACCCGGCTCTTGGGGCCAGGGCGGTGCTCAATATCGTCTCGGATGGAGGACTAACAGAGCCGCCCGGCGCTCCGATGTCCACGGAGGAGGCCCCGAAATTGGAGTAAAGGGCAAGCTCGTCGGAGAAATTAGTGGCCGCCACGGAGAGGATGTTCGGGCTTTGAAAGCCCGAGGGGATATGGCTTATCAGGTCCGTGTCGTCGCCGCCGTTGCCCGCGGCGCAGACAAAGAGCAGCCCGGGCGAGGCGTCTATGGCGGCCTTGAGCGAGATTGAAAACCCCACCACGCCCCAACTGCAGGTTACGATTCTGGCCCCCTCGGCCCTCGCGTATTCAATCGAGGCGATGGCGTCCGAGGTAAGCCCCGTGCCGTCGGCCTCAAGAAACCGGAGGGGCATTATTTTTACCTTCCAGGCCGCCCCGGCCACGCCCCGGGCGTTATTGCCCGCGGCCCCGAGGACGCCTGCCACCTGGGTGCCGTGGCCATCGAAGTCTCCGTCCATGGGGTCGTTGTCTAAATCGACATAGTCCCAGCCGATGCAGTCGTCTACATAGCCGTTTCCGTCGTCGTCAATCCCGTTGGGGCATGTCTCGCCGGGGTTATGCCATATGTTGGGCGCGAGGTCAGGGTGTGTGTGGTCCACCCCGGTGTCGAGCACGGCGACCGTGACGCCCCCGGCGCTGTTTGCGATGTCCCAGGCCGTGGGAGCGGCGATGATGTCCATGCCCCACTGCTCGCCGTATCGCGGGTCGTCGGGCAGTACCTCCGCCCTGAGTATGTAGTTCGGCTCGGCGTACTCCACGTTGGGGTTCTGCTCGAACATCTCGATGCCCCGTGCCACCGAAAGGCCGGGCGGGAGCTTTACGTGCTGTATGTGAAGCCTCTTGAATTCCTTTACCTTCTGCGCCCCGAGGCCCCTGACGTGGGCAGCCCGCTCCCTGGCGGGAACTCCGCTTTTGTACTTGACGAGAAGCTCCCCCTCGGCGTAGGCCGGTTGCGCCGGTTTTTTCGACAGGGGGGGCTTCGCCCCCGCGAAACCGCCCGCAAGGAGGAGGAGCGCCGGAATTATTAACCAGTTAGTTTTCATGTTTACATTGTCGGAACGACTCGTACCGATAATCCCCAAAAAATGTTTGTTTCATAGGCTATTTCCGGCATTGTTATTACTCAGAGCATAAAATAAAATAGTTTACACCCCCCTTTAGCAAAGGGGAGCAAAGGGGAGCAAAGGGGGATTTGAATATTCAGAAAAATCCCCCTCATTCCCCCTTTTCCAAAGGGGGAAGCCGGAATGATTCGTTCCAGGTTGATGTTCGTCATCACTGCTGTCCAAGATAATCTGAAAGACCTGTCCTCGTATCTATAACACTTTGATTTTCAAGGCTTATTGGACAGGGTTTGCCATTATCTGAGATGAGGTTGTCTATCCGGGCCATATGCTGTCCAAGAGACCGGGAAACGATGAGTCCTTCCGAATACAGACGTTTTCCCTCTAAAACAGAGGGTTTCTGCTCTTCCAGCATGTTTCACAACACCATTGAGCTTTGATTTGCTGTCCAGGAAAATTCCTGTTTTGGACAGGTGTGGTTCGTCATGTAATCTATTTTATGCTCCCCTTAATTATGTTAAATATTTCATGCTCCCGGCAGTACGACAATGCCTTTCTTAATGACCGGGCTCCTCATGCCCTTTAAATTCCCCCTTTTTTAAAGGGGGAGCAAGGGGGATTATGAAAATTCCACAATCCTTTCCAGTATTCCGTTGAGGTTTTCAAAAACTTCCCTGTCCGAAAATCTCAGGACGGTTAACCCCTGAGTTCTCAGATACCTGTCCCGTCTCGTATCCTTGACGCTTCCTTTAACAGTATAATGCTGTCCGCCGTCGATTTCTACTGCAAGTTCAGCGGTTGAACAATAAAAGTCAACAATATAATCGCCGACAATCTTTTGCCTGTAAAATGGTTTGCCGTTTATTTGCTTTCGTCTCAGTCTTGACCACATCAGCCTTTCCGCATCGGTCATGTTTTTTCCGAGATGCCTTGCCAACTCTTTCAGCCGGATATTGTAGAACATTTAATTGATAATCCCCCCGGCCCCCTTTCCTAAAGGGGGAGAACAATGAAACCAGAAGAAAGAACCGCTCAGCGTATTTTAACCTAATCCAAAGAGAAGCGATTTCCTTATAACCCTTTTCCGAGAAGCCGAGGGAATCGGACGTTGTCCGGCGTATCAGGAATAATTTCTCCGGCTGCCGCTACACATCTGTTTTCCCCCTTGAACAATCAAACATCTTCTCCCCTGGCCCCTCTCTACCCTATCAGCCTATCAACTGGTTTAGCTGGAACATCGGAAGCAGCACCGCAAAGACGATGAACCCCACGACCGCGCCCATCAGAAGTATCATCACGGGCTCCAGAAGCGCCAGTGCCCGCTGCACCTTCCGGTCGAAGTCCGTCTCGTAGGTGTTGGCGGCCTTGTCGAGCACTTCGGAAAGCCTGCCGCTTTTCTCTCCTGTGGCGACGAGTTCGAGCATCACCGGGGGAAACCCCTCGAGCGAGGCCGAAAGCCTCGCTCCCTCCGTCACCCGGACCCCGGCCCGCCGTATGACGCCGTTGAGCCATGCGTTTCCCGTGGTCTTGCCGGCAAGTTCGAGGGAGCGGAGCATTGGCAGCCCCCCTTCCAGCAGAAAGCCCAGCGACCGGGAAAAGCGCGCGAGAAAGAGGCTCGGGAAGGCCCGCATCAGGAGCCCGTCCACCGCAGGGCGGTGTTTTTCAAGCGCCCGCCTGCCCGCGTAGCCCAGCAGCCCCGCAAGTATAATGAGCGCCCACCAGTAGTTCACGAAAAAATCGCTTATGCCTATCAGTATCACCGTGGGCAGCGGGAGCGCGGCCTCGTAGTTTTCGAACACCCTCACTATCTTGGGCACCACGAAGGTAAAAAGAAACGAAAGCACCACCATGCCCACCCCGGCCATGAACAGGGGGTAGACCATTGCCGTCCTGACCCTGGCCCTCACCGACTCCTGGGATTCGAGGAAATCCGCGAGCCTGTCAAGCACCACGTCCTGCGTGCCGCTCTGCTCGCCCGCGGCCACCATGTTGCGGTAAAACTCCGGGAAGACCTTCTCGTGGGCATCGAGCGCGCGGGAGAGGCTCAAGCCGCCGGCAACCTTCTCCCTCAGGTCAACGAGCCTTTCGCGCCAGTCGCCCCTGGCCTCTTTGGAAAGGGCCCTCAGGGCCTCCACAAGCGGCACGCCGGAGGCCAGGAGCACGGAGAGCTGCCGGGTGAGGGCCGGGAGCGCGTGGGTGTCGGGCCGCTTGAGTCTCCACCTTCCGCGCTTTCGCGACGCGGCTTCGATTTCCTTCGGGTAATAGCCCATGGCCTTTACCTTGGCCGCGGCGTCCTTTATCCCGTCGGCCTCGACGGTGCCGACGGCGCTTCCGCCGGAGGCGTTGTAACCTCGGTATCTAAATATCGGCATGGTCTTTTAAATCCTCAGTTTATTACTCCGGCAATTAAATACCTTAATGCCGTCATTCCGGGTCAAGCCCGGAATGACATGACAGCGGTTTTTTCATATATTTAGTTCCACCACCGCAAACCCACGGACGTAAGTCCGTGGTAGTTTGCTTGCCGAAGTAATAAATTAACCACGGACACGGAGCGGAGACACGGAAAGAGATTTCTTAATAATGACTTCGTTTGCCATGATTTTCATTTCGCGGCTCTTTTTGCCTTTTCTCCGCGTCCCGGCGTCTCCGTGGTTTTATCCTGTTTTTCACCCTCCCCTATTCCCCTCACCTCAAGGGAGAGGAGATATTTGCATGCTGCCTGCGGGGGATTCATTCGGCGACTTACATATCGGCATGGTCTTTCTGCGTGACCCTGAGGACTTCCTCAAGCGTGGTGACGCCGCCGGGGACTTTCTCAAGGCCGTCGGACCTCAGGGTCTTCATGCCCTTTGAGACGGCGTAGGCCTTTATGTCCTGGGCGCTCCGCCGCTCGGTTATCATGTGCCTGACCTTGCCGTCCACCAGCAGGAACTCGTATATCCCGGTCCTGCCCCGGTAGCCGGTCGAGCCGCACCGCTCGCAGCCCCGCCCGTGCCAGAACTCGGCGGGCGGGCTCTGGAAGTAGGCGCTTTCGGTTGGGGAGGGGGCGTATGCCTCCTTGCAGTGTGTGCATATCAGGCGCACGAGCCTCTGGGCCATGATGCCCGCAAGGGAGGTGGCCGCCAGGAACGGCTCGACTCCCATGTCCAGGAGGCGCATGATGGCCGATGCCGCGTCGTTCGTATGAAGGGTGCTCAGGACAAGGTGGCCGGTGAGCGAGGCCTGCACGGCGATTTCCGCGGTCTCGCGGTCGCGGATTTCGCCCACCATTATCACGTCCGGGTCCTGCCTCAATATGGAGCGCAGCCCGGAGGCGAAGGTAAGCCCCACCTTGCGGTTTACGTTTATCTGGCCGATGCCCTTTACCTGGTACTCCACCGGGTCCTCCACGGTGATGATGTTCTTCTCCTCGGAGTGGATGTGGTTAAGGGCCGCGTAAATGGTGGTGGTCTTGCCCGAGCCCGTGGGGCCGGTGACGAGCACGATGCCGCTTGTGCGGCCAAGGACCTCCTTGAACGCCTCCTCGTCTCTGCCGCCGAGGCCCACTTCCCAGAGGCCCATGACGCCCTGCACCCTGTCGAGCAGCCTGAGCACCGCCCGCTCGCCGTAGACCGTGGGGATTACCGAGACCCTGATGTCGATGTCGCGCCCGGCCACGAGCAGCCGTATGCGGCCGTCCTGCGGCAGGCGTTTTTCGGCGATGTCGAGGTTGGCCATTATCTTTATCCTGCTTATGAGGGCGTCCTGTATGATTTTGGGCGGGGAGAGGACCCTCCTGAGCACGCCGTCCACCCGGATGCGCGCCTCAAGCTCCTTTTCGTATGGCTCGATGTGGATGTCGCTTGCGCGCTCCTTGACCGCCTGCTGGAGCAGGGCGTTCAGCAGCCTGATGATGGGGGCCTCCTCGGTCAGTTCGAGGATGTCCTTCGGTCTTTCAAACTCCGTGGCCACGGAGGCCAGGTCGTCGCCCCCTATGGTGTCCATGACCTCCTCGGCCGAGCTGAGCCTGCCGTAGAAGCGGTTGATGAGCCCCAGCACCTCCTCGGCGGGCAGGCGCTCCGCCCTGGGCGAAAGCCCGTAGTGCCTCGCAAGCTCCCTCAGGGCGAGGACGCCCCGCTCGTCCGAGACAACGGCCACGAGGCTCCCGTTTTCCCGCTTTACGGGCATCACGAGGTTGCCCTTGGCAAAGGAAAGGGGGACTTCCTTTAACAGCGGAAGCTCTATTTCCTCTTCGTCGAAAGCTTTCTTTTCCATGCCTTTTTCGCCCCTGCTGACGTATTATATTATTATAATACGGTGTTTGAATAATTAACAGGTGCTTTTTCAGGGGTCGGGTTTGCGTGCTTTCGAGAAGATAGCCGAGGAGAGGATAAGGCGGGCCATGGAGGAGGGGGCCTTCGAGGGGCCTCCCCGGCGCGGGCAGGCCCCTCGTCCTTGAAGACGAGCGCTGGGTGCCGGAGGACCTGCGGCTTGCCTACCGGGTGCTCAGAAACGCCGGGTGCCTGCCGCCCGAGCTTGAGCTTAAAAAGGAGATAGCAAGCCTCCGCTCGCTCATCGAGACAATTGACGACGACAGGGAGCGGTTAAGGAAAATCCGGGAGCTGAACTTCAAGCTCCTCCGGTTTAACGAGATGCGCAAAAGGCCCATAGCCCTTGAGGCTTTTCCTGAGTACGAGGAGAGGTTCTGGGAGAGGGCGGGGGTGTAGGGACGGGGTTGTTGGGAGGAGGCTGCAAACCTGCTCCCGGTAAAGAATTCATGGCTGGTTTCAAATGGAAACTCACGGGCAGGAGTCCTTTATGGAACAGTGCTTGAAATATTTTACCGGAGGTTATAGATTACACCTATGAAGAAAGACGAAATTCTCAGGCTGCTGGCCGAGCACCGGCGGGAGCTTGACGGGTTCGGGGTCGGGTCAGTGGCGATTTTCGGCTCCGCGGCCCGAGACGAAGCCCGCCCGGATAGCGACGTGGACGTCCTCGTTGAATTTTCCGCACCCGTGGGGCTTTTCGGATTTGTGCGCTTGAAGAATTACCTTGAGGGACTGTTAGGCCGGACCGTGGACCTCGTAACCCCCGATGCCCTGAAGGAGAGGCTGCGCGAGGAAATCCTTAAAGAGGCCGTCTATGCCGGTTAGGGATTGGAGGCTCCGCATAGAGGACATCGTAGAGGCCGTCTCCAAAATCCTTAGCAAAAATATGGGCGGCAAATGATTTAAAAAGGTGGGCAAAGCCCAGCCTGCATATACTACTTATACTGCGGACTTTATAAAAAGTGAAAATATTCATAAGTTACTCTCATGAAGACAGAAAACTTGCAGGTCAAATTAAAGAGAAACTTGAAAGATATGGTTTAAAGCTATTTTTAGCACATGATGATATAGAACCAGCAGAAGAATGGGTAGAAAAAATCCATAAAGAATTACAAAATTGTCACGTTTTCCTTCCAATTCTTACAGAGAATTTTAATATGTCTTATTGGACTGACCAAGAAACTGGCATTGCATATTACCTGGAAAAGCTAATACTTCCGATTAAAGTTTCAGCTGATCCTCACGGTTTTATCTCACGCTATCAAGCACTTTTAATCCGTGATAATGATGTCGATCAAGCATGTAAAAAAATTGTTGAAAGAATTGCTTTCGATCAAAGCCGTGGAAGACTCTTTAAGAATGCTTTAATTAGAAAGTTTGCAGCATGCGATAGCTTTAATGAAGCTGCTAAAATGACTGAACTGCTAATTTCTTTTGAAAATTATACTATTACGCAAATAAATAAAATTATTGAAGCTACAATCGATAACAGTCAAATTCATAATTGTTTTAAATGTCAAGGATGGTTAAGATATTTCATTAGTAATTATGAGAAAGAAAAGGAAATAGATAGTAAGCGTCTTAAAACATTTTACAGCTATATTGGGAAATAGAATGGTTAGATGTCACCGAGTCACGAAAAGAGCTGGTTAAGCTAATGAACTGGACATATGCAATATCGCTATTTTTAATTGTTGGTGGCGCTTGCGTAAGCCATCCCTCCATCGTGTCGCCTGAAAAATACCATATAGAAGTTTACAGTGCAGATGAATAAAGAAGCACCCGTTAAACAATTGATGTTTTCAAAATTTCTCTTCCGCTCTGGCCATGGCTATCTTAAGAAAGATGATCCAGTGTCCTGTGGGCTGGCAATTTCTTTATTCCAGGACTCAGTGGAAATGTTACTTAGAACTATTGCCAATGAATATGAGGCGAGTGCAAGGGAGAAAGAACCATTTGATGCATTATGGGAGAGGATCGAAAGCGCAAAGAAAAATACTGCGCAAAAGAAGCCGCCATTAAAAGGCAAGATGCTTGAACTAAACAAGGCTCGCGTAGGCTTCAAGCATCACGGAAATTTACCTGCCAGAGGTGGCTCGGTTTGTTTGGACAGGTGGAAGCGGTTTATAAGTGATAAGCTG
>CBDVCR010000084.1:0-13658 GCA_965372535.1 uncultured bacterium
TCTGGGAGTACAGGGCCAGTGCTTAGGGTTTTACCCATAAATTTGTCGCGCACCCGCTTGCCGTTAAGTGGAACCGAATTTATGGGCATCTTTACGATGGTTGAAGCGGAACTCCATTTAAACCAGGGAATTTTCATGCAGGCCATAACTTCAGACTTGCAGTTAAGAATAATTACTACTTTAGCCATATTATAATTTCATAAGTATTGCCTTGACATTTTACTGAAATAAGTGAACAATATTTCAATTGATTCGTGGCACAAAAAAAATGACGTATAATGCCGGGGGTTCCAATGATAACAAGGCGGGATATTTATTAAGGCAAGGCACCGCATGGATTGAATATATAAGAATATGCGGGGGGGAGCCGCATATTTTATGGGGCTGATTATCAATGAGGAGGACGAGGAGAAAATGAAAGGCGTGATTGCACTGTGTTTGAAGGACTTGGTCTGCAACAATTACGGCAAGGACAGGTGGGAGAAGGTCATGGAGACCGCGGGCCTGAAAAAAAACATGTTGATATTGCCCAACTCGGACGTGGAAGACTCGACCGTTATGGCAATGGTGGAGGCCGTGTGCAAGGAACTCGGCATATCTCCTGCGCAGGCCGCCGATGCATTTGGAGATTACTGGGTAAACAACTACTCCCAGCAATTGTACAGCGGTTTTTACAAGGGGAAAACGGCCAAGGAGTTTCTGCTCAACATGGACAACGTCCATGTCAGGATGACCAAGCAGATGGAAAAATCCAATCCGCCCCGCTTCGAGTTTGAGCAGAAGGGCGAAAACACTTTGATAATGCATTACAGCTCGCACCGGGGGCTGATAGATTTTCTCATTGGGATTGTCAAGGGAGTGGGGAAATACTATAACCAACCCATGCTGGTTACAAAATTGGACAACAAAAGGGTACAGATAATTTTCCAGTAAGCGCGGTCTGCAAATCAACGGCGGGCCGGCGCCCCGTCTCGCGGGCGGGGCGCCGGCCTTGCTCCGGCAAGTTCGTTGCGTGTAGATTCACACGGCGTTTAAAGGCGGGGGAGGCTAAGAGAGGTCTAAGAAGCCGCCGCGCCTTCTCTGCCCCCCAGGTACTCCCTCAGCCTTTGAAGCGCCCTTCCCCGGTGGCTCATGGAGTCCTTCTCCCCGGGGCTCATCTGGGCGAAGGTACGCTCGTGCCCCTCGGGGTGGAACACGGGGTCAAAGCCGAAGCCCGACTCCCCTTTCGGGCTCAATCCGATGCGGCCCTCGACCCTGCCCTGGAAGGTCTCCTCCGTGCCGTCCGGGCCCACGAGGGCCATCACGCAGGCAAAGGCCGCCCCCCTGTTTTCCGGTGGGGTGTCGCCCAATTCCTTGAGGAGCTTGTGCAGGTTGTCATGGTCCGTGGCGGTCTCGCCGGCGTACCGCGCTGAGCGCACCCCCGGCGCTCCGCCCAGGGCGTAGACCTCAAGGCCGGAGTCGTCGGCGAGGGTGAGCCGTCCGGTGAATTCCGAGACCGCGCGGGCCTTTTTGAGGGCGTTTCCGCGGAAGGTCTCCTCCGTTTCTTCGGCCTCCGGGCAGCCGGGAAACTCCTCGACGCCGGCAAGGGTGACGTCAAGCCCGTCGAGGATGCGCCGTATCTCCTCGAACTTCTTCCTGTTCCTTGTCGCCACGACTATTTCCATAACGTTTAACGGTCCCGGGACCGGACTTTTACGATACAAGAGCGCGCCCACCCCGGTCAACGCCCGCCCCGCTCGATGCGGCCGGCTGCTGCAACCGGCGTTTCGGGCCGGCCATATCAATTGAAAATATCCGTGGCGCAATGTTATTATTTTCCTAAATGGTTAAAAGCGCCGGCCTTCTTTTGAGAGCAGTATCCAAGGGGATTGATTTCGTCATTATCATGGCGGCCGCCGAGACCCTTCCAGGGGCCGGCTTGCTCGCCGGTTTCGGCTACCTGCTGATAAGCGACGGGTTGATGGGCGGAAGGAGCGTCGGCAAGCGCCTTACGGGCCTGCGCGTTCTGGGAGGTTCCGGGGCACCCTGTTCCATAAAGGAATCCATACTTCGCAACAGCCCCCTGGCCGTCGGGCTGGCGCTCTGGAAAGTGCCGCTCATCGGCTGGCTGCTTGCGCCGGCCGCCATAGCGCTTGAGTGCATACTGCTCATCGGAAGCAGCGACAACAAACGCCTCGGGGACGAAATGGCAAAGACCTCGGTGGTCGTAGCCGCCGGGGCCGCGGAGGAGATCTGATGTTTCCTTTCAATATAATGGGATGGTTCTCAAACGACCTCGCCATCGACCTCGGCACCGCCAACACGCTGGTCTACGTGAGGAACAGGGGCATAGTCTGTAACGAGCCCTCCGTGGTGGTATTGCGGAGCGACAACAAAAAACCCGTCGCCGTGGGCTCGGAGGCCAAGAAGATGTTCGGCAAGACCCCCGCGAGCATCATCGCCATCAGGCCCATGAAGGACGGCGTCATAGCCGACTTCGACGCCACCGGGGAGATGCTCAAGTACTTCATCAAGAAGGTCCACAACCGGCGGAGCTTCGTCTCGCCGAGGGTGATAATCGGGGTGCCCACGGCCATCACGCAGGTGGAACAGCGGGCCGTAAAGGACGCCGCGCAGGCCTCGGGCGCAAGGGAGGTCTATCTTATCGAGGAGCCCATGGCCGCCGCGGTGGGCGTAGGGCTTCCGATAGGCGAGCCCTACGGAAGCATGATAGTGGACATCGGCGGCGGGACCACGGACATCGCGGTCATTTCCCTCGAAGGCGTGGTCTACAGCAAGGCGGCCCGAGTGGGCGGCGACAAGATGGACGAGAACATCATGGCCTACGTCAAGCGCAAATACAACCTCATGATAGGCGACAGGAGCGCCGAGCAGATAAAAATCGAATTGGGCTCCGCGACTGTCAACTCCAGCGCCCCGCAAAAGACCATGGACATAAAGGGCCGGGACCTCGTCTCCGGCATACCAAAGACCATCAACATAAGCGAGGATGAGATACGGGAGGCCCTGAGCGAGCCGATAAACATCATCCTGGACACCATACGGGTTGCCCTTGAAAACACCCCGCCGGAGCTGGCGGCGGACATCGTGGACAGGGGGATTGTGCTTGCAGGGGGCGGCGCGCTCCTGAAGGGCCTTGACACGCTCATCTCGGAGACCACCGACCTACCCGTGGTGGTGGCCGAAGACCCCCTCACGGCGGTGGTAAGGGGCGTGGGCAAGATGCTCGACGACCTGCACCTTCTGAGGAGAGTAGCCCTCCATTAATGCTGAGCAGGCACTTCCGCCTTTTCCTCTCGCTGGTCGCGGCCTCCATGCTGCTGATGACATACCAGAGCAGGACGGGACCGCTCGGCCTCTTCCGGTTCCTGTCCTATTCCCTTAACAATGTAAACGCGCTCATAGAGTCCCTGGGGGCCGGGGCCGGGGACGCCTTCCGTAAGGTCACCCTCGACGACGCGGAATTGAAAACGCTCAGGAAGGAAGTGCGCGGCCTGAGGCTCGACGCCCTGATGCACAGGAAAGCGCTCATCGAGAACGCGCGCCTCAGGGGGGCCCTCGCGCTCAAGGAGAGCGAGCCGCGCCACGTCGCCACCGCCAGGGTCGTCTCCCGCGGCAGCGGCAGGTGGACCAACACGTTCGTAATCGACAAGGGCGAGGACGACCTCGTAAAAAAGGACATGGCCGCCATAACGCCCGCGGGGCTGCTGGGAAAAGTCATCGAGGCGCAGGCTTCTTTCTCTAAAATTCTCCTCATAGACGATTCCCTTTTTTCGGTGGCCGTGAGGCTTGAGGAGGAAAGGGTGGAGGGAGTGCTGAGCGGAGAGGGACGGGAGCGGTGCCGCTTGAAATATATCGGCGTGGACACGGAGGTCGCCAGGGGGGACGTGCTCATCACCTCCGGGCTCGACGGCCTCTTCCCGCCCGACATACCCGTTGGGTACGTCTCTAAAGTCTCCACCACGGAGAAGGAGCTTTTCCACGACATAGAGGCAGTGCCCTTCGTGGACTCCGGCAGGGTCGAGGAGGTGGCCATAATAAGCAGATGAAAAAATCGGTCGTCCTGTTTTCAGCCCTCCTTGCCCTGGCAATCGTCATCGAGGCGAGGGTGCAGGTGGCGGGCATAAGCCCCAACCTGACCGTGCTCTTCGCCTACTATGTGGGGCTGAGGCACGGCCCAAGGAGCGGGCTTCTCTCCGGCGCGGCCCTCGGGGTCGTGGCGGACAGCCTCGCGGGGAGCGTAATCGGGCCGAACCTGCTCGGCAAGTCCACTGCCGGGTACCTTGCGCCCCTTCTGAACAGGGGCTTTTTTACCTGGACCCCGGTGCTCGGCCTCCTGGGCGTGTTCGTCCTGACCGCGTGCGACGGCGTGGTCTCCTACGCCTCCATGTCCCTGTTCTTCCGGCCCCCTGCGAGCATGTCGAGCGCGGCCGTCACAATCTTATGGCAGGCGGCCCTCAACTCCCTGTTCGGAGTTTTTATCAGGCCGGAAGATGAGGACTGAACACAGCGTTAAAACGGGCGTCTTCGCCCTGCTTGCCCTCACGATGTTCCTGGTGCTGGCGGTCAGGCTTTTCGATCTCCAGGTGCTTGAGGGCGGGGGGTATGAACGGCTCTCCATGGAAAACCGCCTGCGCATGGAAATGGTCCCCTCCCCGAGGGGCATCATATTCGACAGAAACGGCGAGCCACTGGTAAAAAACGCCCCTTTCTTCTCCATCGCCCTTCAGCAGGAGATGCTCGGCAAGGCGGACATCCCGGCAATTGCCGAATACCTTTCCATGGACTCCGGGGAGATTTACGACAGGATAAGGAACGAGAAAAACCCTTTCTCGCCCGTCAAGCTCAAGGAAGGCCTCAGCTTCGAGGAAGTCGCCAGAGCCGAGGCGAGGCTTTCGGACTACCCCGGCCTCGCCATACACGTGGAGCAGACGAGGCACTACCCCTACGGAGAGACGGGCGCCCACCTGGTGGGCTACCTCGGAAGGCTGACCCCCCGGCAGCTAAAGCGCGCGAACTTCAAGGGAGTCCCCCGCCAGGCATTCATAGGCCAGTGGGGGGTGGAGAAGCTCTTCGACGGCTTCCTCAGGGGGAAGCCGGGCAGCAGGGCGATTGAGGCCGACGCCCTGGGCAGGCGGCTGAGGCTTATCAAGGAGGTGCCCCCGGAGCATGGAAACGACCTCTACCTGAGCATCGACATAAACCTCCAGAGGGCCGCCGAGGAGGCATTCGGCGACCGCGTGGGAGCGCTTGTGGCGCTCAGGCCCGGAACCGGCGAGGTCCTGGCCCTCGCAAGCAGGCCCTCCTTCGACCCGAACCTCTTCTCCAGGGGGATACACTACGAACACTGGCTGCTGCTTTCGCAGGACAAGAGGTACCCCCTGCTTAACCGGGCGCTCCAGAGCCAGTATCCGCCCGGCTCCACCTTCAAGATAATCACCGCCATAGCGGCGCTCGAAGAGGAGGCCGTAACCCCGGGGACCAGATCAAGGTGCACCGGGAGGTTGAGAAAGGGCAGGTGGAACTTCGGGTGCTGGAAGTCCGGGGGCCACGGCGCCCTGTCGCTTTACGGGGCCATCGTGGAGTCGTGCGACGTGTATTTTTACCGGGCAGGCGAGGCCGCGGGCATCGACAACATCGCCAAATACGCAAGGCGGTTCGGCTTTGGGTCCGCGAGCGGCCTCGGCCTGGTCAGGGAAAAAAAGGGACTCATCCCGGACACGGAATGGAAACAGAGGGTGAAGAACGAACCCTGGTTTCCGGGCGAGACCTATAACGCGGCCATCGGCCAGGGATTCGTGCTTGCCACGCCGGTGCAGCTTGCCCGGATGACAGCGGCCGTTGCAAACGGCGGCTACCTCCCCGAACTCAGGCTCACGCGCGTTGAGGAGGAGCCCGGGCCACCCTCGAAAATCGAGGTGGGCGGGGAGACGCTGAAAAAGATAAAGAAGGCCATGCGCGTTGAAGAGGAGCCCGGGCCACCCTCGAAAATCGAGGTGAGCGGGGAGACGCTGGAAAGGATAAAGAGGGCCATGCGGGGAGTGGTGGCCGACAAAAAGGGCACGGCCCACTGGACGGCGAAATCCGGAACCGTCGAAATCGCCGGAAAAACAGGCACTGCACAGGTAATCTCCCTCGATAAAAACCGGAGGAAAGCGAAGGACACGCCCTATGAGTTCAGGGACCATGCATGGTTCGTGGCCTTCGCCCCGGTGGAAGAGCCTGAAATAGCCGTGGCGGTCTTTGTCGAGCACGGCGGCCACGGCAGTTCGGCAGCGGCCCCCATCGCAAAAAAGGCCATAGAGACGTATATGGAGAGCCTGAAAGCCCGAACCCTTCCGCTCGAACCGGCTGAGCTTAAACCGGAGACCGCCGTGAAAAAACCCGGGCCCGTCAGGCTTAAACCCGCAACCACCAAGCGGAAACCCGAACCGGTTGTGAAAAAGCCCGAACCCGCCGAGGTGAGGCCCGAACCCGTTGAATTAAAGCCCGAACCGGTTGAGCTTAAACCCGAACCGGTTGAGCTTAAACCCGAACCGGTTGAGCTTAAACCCGAACCCGTTGAATTAAAACCCGAACCCGTTGAATTAAAACTCGAACCCGTTGAATTAAAACCCGAACCCGCCGAGTTGAAGCCCGAACCGGTTGAGGTGAAGCCGGAGCCTGCCGGGCCGGAACCCGAAGCAGGGGAGGGGACACTGACGGCGCCGGATGAGGATGCCTTGGATGAGGATTGACCGCAGGCTTGCCGCAAACTTCGACTGGGTGGTCTTCGGCGCCGTGCTGGCGCTTTCGCTTACGGGCATAATGACCATTTACAGCGCCACCCGCCCTCTTCCGGGCGGGGTACAGCCGCAGTATTACATAAAGCAGACGTACTGGCTGCTCATCGGGCTGTTGTCGATGCTCGGGGCTTTCAGCGTGGACTACGCCTGGTTTAACAGGCACGCAAGGCTTATCTACGGCATATGCCTCGGCCTGCTCGTCCTGGTGCTCATAACGGGCAGGACCGGCATGGGGGCGCAAAGGTGGATATACCTGGGGCCGATAGGGTTTCAGCCCAGCGAGTTTTTCAAGCTCGCCCTCATTATCGCGCTCGCCTACTGTTTCAGCCGCCACGCCGGCAGTCTCGGCTTCGGCGGCATATCCTTTGCTTTTTCGGTCTACGCCCTGCCGCCCCTGCTTCTGCTCCTTAAGCAGCCGGACCTTGGCACCGGCATGGTCCTCATGGCCCTTTTCGTCCTTGTCGCGCTGGCCAAGGGGATAAGGAAAAAGGTCATCGCCCTCGTGGTGGCCGTCTCGGTCGCGGCAGCGCCCTTTGCGGGCGCCATCGCCTGGGACAGGCTCAAGGATTACCAGAAAGAACGCATCCTGGCCTTCCTCCAGCCGGAGAAAGACCCCGGGGGCATGGGCTACCACATAACCCAGTCCAAGGTCGCGGTGGGCTCCGGCAGGGTGGCGGGCAAGGGCTACCTCAGGGGCACCCAGGGGCCTTTCAGGTTCCTGCCGGAGAAGCACACTGACTTCATCTTTTCCATATTCGCCGAGGAATGGGGGTTCATCGGGAGCCTTTTCCTGCTCCTTTGCTACCTGCTGCTCATCCTCCGGGGCGTGCATATAGCGTTTCTTGCCAAGGACGAGTTCGGCCGCCTGCTGGCCCTCGGGATTACGTCCATGTTCGCGGTATACTGGTTCGTAAACATCGGCATGACCCTCGGGGTAATGCCCGTGGTGGGCCTGCCCCTTCCGTTCATGAGCTACGGCGGCACGGCCATGGTCAGCAACTTTATCGCCGCCGGCATCCTGATGGGCATCCGCGCCCGCAGGTTCGAGCTGTTTTATTAGCGCCCCGTGAAAAGACGCTTTTCGGCGCGGGGCTAATGCCTTTCGAGGAAGCCCTTCAGCCACCTGCTCCGCGAGGGGTGCTTGAGTTTCCTCAGGGCCTTGACCTCTATCTGCCTTATGCGCTCGCGGGTGACGGCAAACTCCTGGCCTATTTCCTCGAGGGTGTGGGGCATGTCGGTGCCGATGCCGAAGCGGCTCCTCAGAATGCGCTCCTCCTTGGGGCTCAGGGTCAGGAGCGCCCTGTTGACCTGGAATTTGAGGTCGTCCTGTATGGCGGAGTCCAGGGGCGAGGCGGTGGTCCTGTCCTCGATGAAGTCCCCAAGGGAGCTGTCCTCTTCCTCTCCCACCGGGGTCTCCAGCGATATGGGCTCCTTGGAAATCCTCTGTATCGCCTTTACCTTATCAAGGGGCATCCTGAGCCTCTCGGCCAGCTCCTCGGGGGAGGGCTCGTGCCCGAGCTGCTGCACTATCTCGCGCGTGGTGCGCACCAGCCTGTTGATGGTCTCCACCATGTGCACCGGTATCCTGATGGTCCGGGACTGGTCGGCCAGCGCCCTGGTGATGGCCTGCCTTATCCACCAGGTGGCGTAGGTGCTGAACTTGTAGCCCCGGGAGTACTCGAACTTGTCCACGGCCCGCATGAGGCCGATGTTTCCCTCCTGTATGAGGTCGGGAAGGCTCATGCCCTTGCCCATGTGCCGCTTGGCGATGCTTATGACAAGCCTGAGGTTGGCCTCGGTAAGCTCCCGCTTGGCCTCAAGCAGGCTCTCCTCCTCCCGCAGGATGCGGCCGAGCACTCCGGTCATTTCCTCCGCCGGCACGCCGAGGAGGGCTGAGACGCACTCAAGCCCGCCTTTCCACGCCAGGTAGTCCTCGCAGAGCTTTATCACCCCGGGGGGCTTTTTGCCCCCGGGCGGCGCCTTCAGCCTGTCGACCCGGATGCGGTGGGCCTTGAGTTCCTTGTTCGCCTCTTTGAGCTTCGAGGCAAGCTCCCGGGCCTCCAGCAAGTGCTTCTTTATCTCGCCGGAGAAGGCTGTGACCACTTCCTCTCTCAGGGAAAGCCCGGATATCAGGCCGACCATATGCTCGCGGGTTTCCCCGAAGCGCCTGAGCGTGGGCTTGCCGGCCGAGCCGGAGCGTATTTTGTCCTCGTATTTGCGGAGACTGGCGAAGGCCTTCTCCATATCGAGCGTAACGGCGTAAAAGCTCTCCCTCTCGGCGTTGACCTCCTCCGGCAGGATGTCCTCGCCGTTTTGGAGTATGTCCGCGATGGGCGCCGCGCCGCGCTCTACTTCCCTGCCCAGGGCAACGAACTTTTCCATGGTGTAGGGCAGCAGGAAGACCTCTTCCACCAGTTTCTTCCTGCCGGCCTCTATCTTCCTGGCCACTGCCACCTCGCCCTCCTTGGTCAGGAGGGTCTTGTTGGCCATCTCCCTCAGGTAGACCTTGACCGGCTCGAACTCACCCTCCGAGACGGAAGGCTTCTCCTCCGGAGCCCCCTCTATTTTCTCCTCGTGTTCGTCTTCGTATCCTCTCATCATGTCCTCTGTATGAGTTTATGTCTTTCAGAATACAGCCGGGCCAGCAGCCTGAGGTCCCCGGCGTTTTGGGCGGACTGAATTTTCTCGTTCAGATGCCGCGTGTTTATCTTGAGCACGCAGTCGTCGATGTTTTGCTCGATAAGCGATAAATCAAAGCCCGGCTCCAGAGAGAGCCTTGAGACGAGCGCCCTCTCCTCGTCGTTTTCCGCGATGTCCGTCGCCGGGCCGGAGGGCGGCGCGGCAAGGAGTTTTTCGAGGAGCCCCCTGACAAGGGCGTTCCTTATGTCTTCACGCGCTATGCGCTCGAATATCTCCCCGGTCTTCTCCGGCCTGCAAAGGGCCGCGCTCAAGAGCAGGACTTCCTCGTTACAGGGGAGCGGCCTGCCGCCTCCCGCTTTTAAGGGCGCGGAGAAGGCGCCCGTTTTTTTGAACCTGTTAAGCTCCTCCCTTATGGTAAGCTCCCTCGTCCCGGACGCCTCCGACAACTCAAGAAGCAGCTCGTCCCTCAGGAGCGGGTCGCCCACCCTGGCGATAAGGGCCACCGCCTCCCTGACGCTTTCGGCCCGCCCCGCCCCGGGTATTGCCAGTATGAACTCCACCGGGGAGCTTGCCCCAGCCATCAGTTTTCTCATGTGTTCCGCCCCCTCGCCCCTGAGGACGCTGTCGGGGTCCTCCCCATCGGGAAGCGCCAGCACCTTGCCCCTCAGGCCGTTTTCGAGCACGAGCGCAAGCGACCTCCTGGCAGCCGAAACGCCCGCAGCGTCGCCGTCGAAGACGAGCAGGACGTTTTCCGCAAGCACCGCGAGTTTCCTCAACTGGCCCCCGGTAAGCGCGGTCCCCAGCGGGGCGACGGTGTTCGTGATGCCGTGCTGGTGGCACATTATGGCGTCCATGTATCCCTCCACCACAACCGCGTACCCCTTTTTTCTTATCTCTTCCCGCGCAGGGCCGAGGGCGTAGAGGGTCTCGCCTTTTTTAAAGAGCATGGTGTCGGGGGAGTTCAGGTACTTGGGCATGCCGTCGCCCATGACCCTGCCGCCGAAGGCTATAGGCTCGCCGTGGACGTCGAGTATGGGGAATATCACCCTGTCTCTGAAGACATCATAGGCCCCCCGGTCGCCCCTGGCCGCAAGCCCCGCCTTAATGAGAACGTCCTCTCCGTGTCCCCCGCCCTTGAGCCGGTTAAGGAGCGTGTGCCAGCCGGGAGGGGCGTAGCCCAGCGAGAACGCCTTTACCGATTCCCCGGCAATCCCCCTGTTTTTGAGATACTCCCTTGCGCCCGCGTCCCTTGCGAGGCTTTCCTTCCAGAAGGCGAGGGCCTCGGCCTGCACCGCCTTGAGCTTCTCCCTCAACCCCCGCTCAGCCGGGTCCCGTTGCTTCAGCTCCACCCCCGCGCGCCTGGCGAGCATCTCAAGGGCATCGCGGAACTCCAGGTTTTCGCGCCGCATGAGGAACCCGAAGACATCGCCCCCCGCGCCGCAGCCGAAACAGTGGAATATCTGCTTTTCGTGGCTTACCATGAACGAAGGCGTCTTCTCCGCGTGGAATGGGCACAACCCCTTATGGTTGCGCCCCGCCCGCTTAAGCGGCACGTACTCGGATATCAGTTCAACGATATCCAGCCTGCTCCTTATCTCCTCAACGGCGCCGTCGGAAACCATAAACACCCGGAATCAAGTTTGGATTGATTATAAATTAAAACCGCTTAAAATATACATCCGGTCCTGACGCGGCCCTGCCGGGGCCTGTTACTTCCTGCTTACCCTGTGGAACCCGGAGCACTCCATGAACTTTACGGGGGAGTCCTTCGTGATTTCATCGAGCAGGAGGTTGATGCCGAGGTTGTCGCTTGAGATGTGTCCCGCGATGACCATGTTGAGGTGGTGTTTCTCCGCTTCCTTGCGGTGGTCATCGCTGAAGTGCATGCCGACGATGGTGTTGATGCCGCTCTGGGAGACGCTGGCGAAGATGTCCTTTGAGCCCTCGGTGCCGCCGGTCATGTCCACGTAGACCTTGCCGGCCTTCCTCTTTTTGCCGCCGAGAATCACCGTGGGGCCCGCGCCCTGTACCGCCGCGTGCCGGTACTCGGGTATCTCCCTGAGGATGTCGAGGATGTCGCTTAGGGCGCCGGGCTGTTTCTCGTCGAACAGCCTCTGCAGGTGGGAGGCCACCATGTTGTCCGCCGGGGTGTGGAGGTTCATCATGGGGATGCCCAGGAGCCGCGCGGCGTCCACGGCACGAGAGTGGTTTGCCGGCAGGAGCTTTCTCTGCACGTCGGAGACGCGCTTTTCCATGAGGGCCTCGGCCGTGCTTATGGAGACGCCGAAACGGTGGAGTATGTCGGCCTGCATGTACATGACCTCGTAGAGCCTTGCGTAGGCCCGTCCCTCCGGGTGGTGGGCTATCAGGAGGTCTATGCCCTCGCCCTTTTCCCTCAGGGCGTTGGCCAGGAGGATTTCGCCCACTTCTATGTCAATGCCCACCAGGGCGCTTCCCACCTCCTCATGGCCCGCGCCGTTAAGTATCCTTGAGTCGGAATAAGGGTTTTCGAGGGCCTCGCGGTCGAAAAACTCCTTTTCGTCGCCCTTGAGTTCGTCGAAATCCTTTTTGCGCTCCTCAAGGGCCTTGAGCACCGCGTCCTTCCCCCTCGGGTCGTTCTCGATGCCCGTCTCGATGGCCTTCCTGTAAAGTTCTCCGAGCTTCATCGCGCCTCCGCCCCGGTCATGGGTTTAAACTCCGTAGGGGGAAAATCCGCCCCGCCCGCGGACGGACATGTCACCTGTCCGCTGTTTGTCGAGTCTTCAATGCTGTCGCCGATATGTAATGGACGGCCAGGCGGACTTCCGCCCCCCGAGAGGAGGCTATCTCTGCCTTGCCGCATGCTTGAGCTTTTTCTTTCGTGCTGTTTCGGACTTTTTTTTCCTTTTTATGCTCGGCTTTTCGAAATACTTCCGTTTCTTAATCTCGGAGATAATGCCCGCCTGGGCGCACTGCCTTTTGAACTTCTTGAGCGCCGCCTCCAGAGGCTCGCCCTCGCCTATTCTTACCTCGGGCATACATTTTTCAACTCCTCTCTCAAGGGAAGTAAACCATGCCCAATTTTTAAGAGTACCAACAATGGAAATTCCTGTCAAGGCCCGGCCGCTTTTTGCCCGCATCCGTTCTTAAACGGCCCCTTGACCGCCCGCCTTCTTAAGTCCGAACTCCGGCTCCCTTATCGTCGTCGCCCTGCATACGGGACACCTGCCGGGCCGGGTGAGCCTTTCGCGTTTTTTAAACACGAACCCGCACTTGTCGCATTCCGCGGGGATGACCACAAGTTCCCGCCCGCCCTTGCCGAGGGTTTTCCGGATGTGGCCGAGGTGGCCGCAGACGTCCTTTTCGGGCACCCTCGCCTCATGGGATATGTCCCTTGCCGTGAGAGTCCGCCCCTCGATGGCGGAGACAATCTCCCTGCGCACCGTCTCAAGCCTTGCAGGGGGGACGGGCGGCCCTTTCGGTTTTTTCCTCATGCCCGGGCCGGCCCTATAATCTTTTCCAGCACACCGGCCCAGACCTCGTAGCCCTTCTCGCTCAGGTGCACGCCGTCGGGGGAGAGGAGTCTTATCAGGTTGCCTTCCATAAAGGCCCGGTGGACGTCGAGGTAGAGCGCCCCGGCCTCCTCGGCCAGGGACTTAAGGGACGCGTTGACCTCTTCGATTGTGCGGGGCCGCACCCACGGAAGCATGGTGGGAAGCAGGCTGTTTGCATAGATGCGGGCATCGGGGTAGGCGTCCCTTAAACGGGCGAGGACTTCCCTGTACGCCTTAAGGAAGGATGCGCCTTCCTCCATGGCCACGTTGTTTATGCCGGTCATCAGAAAGACCTTCCCGGCCTCGGGGTGGGCGGAGGCAATGCGCGGGAGACGCTCAAGCAGCAACTCCGCGGTCTCGCCGGAAACGCCGAGGTTCGCCGCCCTGTGGCCGGGGAACCGCCTCCCCCAGTCGAAAAACTCTATCAGGGAATCGCCTATAAACAGTATGTCCATGAGCGCTCAGCAGTATTATAGTACAAATTCGGCGTTGCAGGGGCCTGCGGGACGGAGTGTTGAGCAGAACCTGTCTCAAAATTGTCCGGGTCAGTGAACTTGACGAAAAAAGCCGGAACGAAACTACCGGAACGAAACTAAAGGAGAAAACGCCTCCTCGGAAGCTTTTCCTCGACGTTTTCATTGATTTCATTGATTTACCAGGGGGTTTCACCCCTCAAACCCCGCTCGGGGCCAAAGGCCCC
>CBDVCR010000085.1:0-13604 GCA_965372535.1 uncultured bacterium
ATATAACCCACGTTGCAAGGGGCAGGTCTTTTTTATCTGTCAGCCATTATGTCTAATCTTTTCCGTCTGAACTCCCGCTCCCCGCCTTCGCGGGGACAGGCTTTGCGGGAATGACGATTTATGCGCAATTATTTATGACGCTTTATATAAATATCTCCCCTCCCTTGAGGGGAGGGAAAAGATTGGTTCATTAATGCGGGTTAAGAGGGCACACGCATGTACGCGGTGATTTCGGACGTGCACGGCAACCTTGCCGCCCTTGAGGCCGTGCTTGAGAACATCGGGCGGCGCGGCGCACGGGAGGTACTCTTTTTAGGCGACGCAGTGGGCTACGGCCCCGAGCCCAACGAATGCGTGGCCCTGATAGAGGAGCGCTGCACGCTCCGGGTTGCCGGAAACCACGACTGGGCCGTCCTCGGCCTTACGGATGTCAATCTCTTCAACCCCCTTGCCGGGGCCGCCGTAAGATGGACCAACGAGGCCCTCGGCACGGAAAACAGGGAGCGGATGAGCGCGTGGCCGCTGGTGGCCGCCCTGTCAGAACCCGACGCCCTGCTCGTCCACTCCGGCCCCGAGGCCCCGGGCGAGTGGCCCTACGTCATAAGCCGGGCGGACGCCTCCCGGGCGTTGCGATTTTTTCAACAACGCCTCTGCCTCCTCGGACACAGCCACCTGCCCTTTATCGCGGAGGCCGGCAAGACGGGGGAGGCGGAGTTCCTGGGCAAGAGCGCCGTGTTTCGACCGGGCATGCGTTACGTCATAAACGCCGGGAGCGTGGGACAGCCCAGGGACGGCGACCCGAGGGCGTGCTATCTCCTGCTCGACGGGCGCTCGGCCGAGCTGGTGCGGGTGGCATACCCGGTCGGGGCGACACAGCGAAAGATGCGGAAGGCCGGGCTCCCCGAACCCCTCGCCGCAAGGCTCTCCCTCGGAAGATAGGTTTATAAAGCTTAAGGTATAATTAATTATGTTAATATATCCTCACCGCTTTTACGGGGAAGACTCAAGGTTTTTTCCATGAAGAGGATACTTCTGGCAGACGGAACGGGGACCCTCCAGGACCTCCTTTGCGGGATGCTCCAGGGCCAGGGCTACGGGGTGCTCACCTCCGCGACCGCGGAGGATGCGTTCCTTTTGCATGAGGCCGAGCGGGTTGACATCATCATAGCCGACCTTGAGCTTCCCGCCGTGGGCGGCGACAAGCTCTGCTGCATGATACGCGAGAACGAGGACCTGAAGGGCGTCTATTTCCTGATGGTCTGCTCCGGCAAGCGGATTGACCTCGAAAGATGCGGAAAGTGCGAAGCGAACTCCTACGTTAAAAGGCCGCCCGACCCGGAGAAGGTATCGGAGCTGGCGGCCCGCGTCCTGGAGGCCCCGGAGCAGAGGGCCACACGCGTGCTCGTTAAGGCCACGGTTCAGGGCACGTTCAAGAGCGAGCCTTTCTACTGTCTCTCGCGGAACCTCAGTGTCTCCGGCATACTCATTGAGACCGACAAGACCCTTGCAAAGGGCGACGTGATACACTGCTCCTTTTACCTGCCGGATTACGAGCGGATTTCCGCCGCCGGCGTCGTCGTCAGGGTGGGCAAGGGCGAGGGCAAGTACCGGTACCTCTGCGGCATGGAGTTTACGCAAGTCGAGCCGGAGCAGAAGGAAATCATAGAGGAGTTTATTGATAAACAGCGAGAGAGGGGGAATTTCCTCTAAGGCCGCTCCCTGCGGCGGTCTGCCTGTGGGAAGCGGTGGGGAGGTAAGGGGGGAATGGGGAAGCATGTTGCTGAATAAATTCCTCTGGACGATTCCCGCCGCGTAGCCCTCTTCGCCCTGCCAGATGTTGCCGTTAATTCCCCGGACTTGCGCCTGAACCCTTATCGCCCCGAAAAAATTGTTGCCTTCTTTCAGTCGATACTTTTATAATGAGAACCACGATGAGGCGATTGAGGTTAAAGAATGGGGAATGCCTTGGTATGGCAACAAGAGCTTGCTGTAACAAACGTGGTCTTTGTTACAAACCTGCTCCCGCCAGAAAATTAAATCACACCGAACGGGTTATTTCAGAGTTATGTGCAGGAAATATTATTGATACGGTAAGCTAAATATAAATTAAAGAGAGAAATAAAATGCCTAAAACTCAAACAATAGTAGAATCGAAAGTTGATGAAAGAAACACCCTGAACGACTTGACCGCAAAGGAATGGATACAGGAAACCAAGAGTTTTTTCTTTCAGAAAGGCCTTGGATCCAACAGCCCAGAGGCAAAGTATGAGAAAATGCACCCTGCACCTTTCTCGTTTACTGATATAATCAAACTCATTCGTTTCTTCTCTAAACAAAACGGAAAAATCCTTGACCCATTCCAAGGCGTAGGCTCTACAATCAAAGCATGCATTGAACTTGAAAGAGAAGGATTCGGAATCGAGCTTTCGCCTAAATGGTGTGATGTGACAAGACAAAGATTACTGGAAGAATCCAACTACGACATTGACGATAAGCATCTGATTTGTGGAGATAGTAGAAACGTGAAAGAGTACTTTGACAAAAACTTTTTTGATTTCGTAATCACCTCTCCTCCCTATTGGAACATTTTAGAAAAGAAAGACCATAAGGCAAACGAGAGAGCATTCAATGGACACGCTACCAAATACAGCGAAAACGACCTTGATTTAGGTAATATCACTGACTATAACAAATTCCTTGACGAGCTATCGAATATCTTTCTCAATTGCTACGATATTCTGAAACCCGGAAAGTATATGAATATCATTGTCAGCGATTTTCGCCATAAATCAGAGTTTGTCGCATTTCATGCTGACTTAATTACCAAGCTCACAAACAAGAATCTCAAGAAACACTTCGATTTGAAAGGGATCAAAGTACTCATTCAAAATGCGAAGAAACTCTATCCCTATGGCTATCCGTTCTGCTATGTAGAGAATATTCATCACCAATACATTTTAATACTACAAAAAAGCAAATGAAAAAACTGAACAACATATATTTGGAAGACTGCATCAGTTTTATGCAGCAAATGGACGCAGAATCAGTTGACCTGATTATTGCCGATCCTCCATACAACCTGGAAAAGGATTTCGGCAACAAAAGCGACCATTGGGAGGATGCTAAAAGCTGGCTGGGTTGGAGCAAGCAATGGATTGATGAATGCACCCGCATCCTAAAGCCAACAGGTTCAATTTTCATTTACGGAATCCATCATTACCTCTGCTATATTCAGTGCTATCTTTACGAAAAGGACTTGAAGTATAGGCGGCAAATTATCTGGTACTACGAAAATGGGTTTTCCGGCTACAGGACACTAAATGCCTTTTATGAGCCAATTTTGTGGTTTACCAAAACGGACGATTTTACCTATCACCAATTAAGGGAGCCATATAAAAGTCAGAATCGGCTAAAAAATAAAATCATCAAAAACGGCAAAGAATGGAAGCCAAACCCCAATGGGCGTTTAGCCGGAGATGTTTGGAAGTTCCCAACTCTTGCTGGGAAGCGCTTTGCCCACGAAAAAACGAACCATCCAACACAGAAACCGCTCACATTGTGTGACCGATTAGTAAGGCACTTTAGTAATGAAGGAGATTTTGTATTTATTCCTTTTGCCGGAAGTGGCTCTGAATGCGTGAGTTGCCTGGTAAATAACCGAAACTTCTTGGCTACGGAAATAAATCCCGAATACATTCAAATTGCTAATGAAAGACTTGTGCGTGTAAAACAAGAATCCCTGCAATGTGTTTAACTCTTTTTTAAAAGATGAAAAACTTCCCCCATCAATTCAACAACCTTGAAAAACTATTCAGAGCTTTAGCTATAGCAAAACAACTGATAGAAAAGAATCTTCCTCTCACGGATGACATTTTTGGGGAGCGATTGACTAGAGAAAGAATCTATACATACAGGGATAAGACCCTTTCCATAGACCAATTTTTGGAGAAAGAGAAGCACAAACCCAGAGGAAAGAGAGGCCACCTAACAGCAGCTCGGGATATGCGAAGATTTTTAGAGTTGCTTGATTTTATCTACGTATTGGATAATGATAAGAATTCGCGCATTACTACCAAAGGCAGTCGACTATTATCAGCTTCTTCTGAGGAATACGCAAAACAGCTTTGGAAGGATGCGTTTTTGCAGCTGGAGCTGGAGGGAGAAGGCGGAAGAATAAGCCATCCTTACCGCATATTGTTAAAAATAGTGAACACGTTTCCCGGAATAGAAACTAAAAAGTTGATGCTGGCTTTGGAAGGTAGAGACGATTCAGAGGAAGAATTTGAACGAATAAGTTCACTTGCAAAATTGAATATCGATCAAGTAATTCAAAGAATCGGCACATCTAAATCAATGGCAAAAAACGCTGTAAAAATTCTGCCGGGAATTGCTGAGCAATTAAACGACATCCAGAGAATTTCAAATAGAGCATATCCTGTTGGGCATCTGTTTGTTACAGAAGATGAGATTTCCACTGAAGAAGAACCAGAAGTTCCAAGAAGAGAAAGAGCAGATTTTAGAGAGGTTTCTGCCGTAGACATCGCCAAAGACCCAACAATAAAACTCGTATCATCTGTCAGCATTGATATTGCGGATGCTATCAAAACACGTCAAAAGCGACTGACCGAGCATCAGGAAATTGTTCGACTGTTGGCTATTTTAAATGAGAAATTTGGCATTCAATTATTTGAAGGAAAGTTCGACTGCCTTGGAATTAAAGGTGACAGGGCTTTACTTTATGAAGTCAAGACAATTTTGGAAAGTGCAACAGACCAGGAGAAACAGACAGTCAAGGGTGTTGGACAATTGAAATATTATAAGTTCTCAATAGCACAGAAAAAAGAGGAGCTTTCTGACATCAGAGAAATATTAGTATTTTCAAGGAAACCCGATGTGGGAATAATCGATTTCTGTAAGGCAGAGAGTATAGCGGTGATTTGGAGAGAGGGCGACTCATTCCAAATTTTTAACATTAGGACAGGTGGAGACGACAGTTTCAAGCCTGACGAAGTTCTGTAAAGATAAACCCTTAGTAAATGAAGGCCGGGCCGTGAACGCCCCACGCCCGGGCGGGCCGAAATATCGCGCAAAATCAAGGGGTTATAGGGGCCTGGAGAAAAACATTTAATACATGAAAAATTTGTATTGACAAGAGGGAATGTTCGGATTTATACTGTCTGCCTATGCTTGGGAAAGTTCTAATGGTGGGAGAGTCACGCCCGGTCATCGGCGAGGTGGAGCGGGCGCTCCGTCTGAACGGCATCAGTGTTGCCTCGGCGTCTACCGCAGAGGAGGCATACAGGCTCCACCGGCTGAAAGGCTTCGATATTATCGTCTCCGCCCTCGACGTTGCCGCGATGGGCGGTGATGGACTGTGCTCCCGCCTCAGGCATGACAACGGAGGCAGGCGGTGCTACACCATACTGACATGTTCCGGCTCGCGGCTCGATGTCTTGAGGGCGCGGCAAAGCGGGGCTAACGAGTACATAATCAGACCGCTCAACATCGCCCGCCTGATAAACAGGATTGCGCAGATACTCGGGCATGGCGGGCGCAACGGCCCAAGGGCGCTGGTGCGGGCCGACTTGGAGGGCGGCTTCGGGGGCGGTTCCTTCTACGGGTTCGCCAACGAGATACGGGCCGGCGGCATGGACCTCAAAACCTATAAGACCCTTGCGCGAGGGGATAAAATCTCCTGCGCAATCTATATGCAGAAAACCGGGCGGCGGCTGGATGCCACCGGGTGCGTGGAGAACGTAAGAAGGGGCAAGGGCAGGCAAGACTATGTCTGCTCGGTAAAGTTCGCGGCAGAGATGCCCGCGGCAGCGCCCCCCGGGGTTCGCGCATAGCCTTAACGCCCGGCCCGCGCAGGGGCCTCTTCCTTTCCGGCCAATAACCTCCCGCCGCCGATGTTCCACGTGGAACAAATCCATAGAGTTTCCTTAAAGACCTCTCGCCGAGCCGCAGGTTCTTGTTTTGCGGGCCGACACAGGAGTCTGCCGGTATCCCCCCCTCGACCCATCCTGCCCCTGTCGAATCATCCTGAGCTTGTCGAAGGATGCGCCCCCGGCACTCAATACCCATCATGGTTCGACAGGCTCACTATGACGGCTTGCTTCTTTTTTCCATTTAACCGGGTGCGGGCATGAAACGGTGGTTTATTGAGAAGAGCCGTTCCTTGAGGCGGGCGCTACTGCGCACCACGGCGAGTAAGTCCCAAAAAGGGGGGGGTAGAAGAAAAGAGTTATGAAAAGGGGCTTATCCGTTTTATGCCCCTCGCATCCTTCGACAGGCTCAGGATGATTCGACAGGCTCAGGATGATTCGACAGGCTCAGGATGATTCGACAAGCTCAGGATGATTCGACAAGCTCAGGATGATTTGACAGGCCCAGGGGTTCGGCGGGACTGGAAAGTCCCGCCTATCGGGGAGGGATTAGGGTTGCATCTTTACTGCCCGGGTTTTCCAGGCCCACGGGAGCCGCCCCAAATTCGATAGGCGGGGTTTTCCAACCCCGCCGGCATCCTTCGACAATTAAAGGAACATAGCAAAACAAACAGTCATGGTGAGCTGAACCGGATGGGCGGACATGAAAAAGAACCGCTTACGCCTTGCAGGGCCGGGCATGATGTTCCACGTGGAACATCGTCATATTCTTTCTACCCCGCCTGTCAGGGCAGCTTGATGTCCAGGGCCTTTATCTTGCGGTGGAGGTTGCTGCGCTCTATCTCGATTGCCTCGGCCGTATGGGAGATGTTCCAGTTGTGCTCGCCCAGCTTCTTCGCGATAAAGTCCTTCTCGAAGGAGTCGCGGGCGTCCTTCAGTGTCCTGATGCTCATGTAGTCGTCGCCCCCGGCGGCCCTGTCAAAGTCAATCCCCCCGGCCCCAATACTCTCGGACGATGTCATTATGACGAGCCGTTCGATGAGGTTTCTTAGCTCCCGGATATTGCCGGGCCAGTCGTGCTCCATGAGTTTTTTCATCGCATTGGGCTCGATTTTTCTCTGGGCCTGCCCGTACTCCTCGGCCAGCTCCCCGAGGAAGTGTTCCACCAGCAGGGGGATGTCGCTCCGCCTCTCCCTGAGGGGCGGGACCGGCAAGGGAATGACGTTGAGCCTGAAGTAAAGGTCGCTCCTGAACTGGCCCTCTTTTATCATATCCTCGATGTCCTTGTTCGTGGCGGCGATGACCCGCACGTCCACCCTGATGTTCTTGCTCCCCCCCACCCGCTGAAACTGCTGGGTCTCGATCACTCTGAGGAGCTTGGCCTGGGTCTGAAGCGACATGTCGCCTATCTCGTCGAGGAAGAGCGTGCCGCCGTCTGCAAGCTCGAACTTCCCGCTCTTGCGCTCGAACGCGCCGGTGAAGGAGCCTTTTTCGTGGCCGAAGAGTTCGCTCTCGATAAGCTCCTGGGGGATGGCGGCGCAGTTGACCTCGACAAAGGACCCCGAGGCACGGGCGCTCCGCTCGTGGAGCATGCGGGCCACCAGCTCCTTGCCCACGCCGGACTCGCCGGTGATGAGGACCCTGCCGTTTCCCTTCGCGGCCCGGAGCACCTGGTCTTTCACGGCCTCAAGGGCGGGGGATTCGCCCACCATGAGGCATTTCCTGGCCAGGCTTTTCTTCAGGGAGCGGTTTTCCTGCTCAAGGGTCTTGCGCTCAAGCGCCCTGTTTGCCGCAAGCACCACGCGTTCGAGCGAAAGGGGCTTTTCGAGGAAATCGTATGCCCCGCTCCTGGTGGCCCTGACGGCGGTCTCTATATTGCCGTGGCCGGAAATCATGACGACCGATAGCTCCGGTGAGGTCTTCTTAATTCTCTCCAGCGTCTCGATGCCGTCCATCCCCGGCAGCCACACGTCCAGGAGCACGAGGTCGGGCGAGTGCTCCTCCACCTCCCTGAGGGCCTCCTCCCCGCTGGCGGCCGTAAGCACCTGATAACCCTCGTCCGACAGGATGCCGGAGAGGCTTTCCCTTATGCCGGCCTCGTCGTCAACTACGAGAACAACGGATTTTGCCATAGGTCCATCCTCCCCTGTTTTTCATCGGCACTCCTCCATCCACTTTTCATGGGACGCGCGGCGGCTCATTCGTGCGGCTCCTTCAGGGGAAGCTCTATGGTGAACACGCTCCCCCTGGGGGTGTTGTCGCTTACGCTGATGGAGCCCCGGTGCTCTGATATTATCTTGTCCGCGATAGCCAGCCCCAGGCCGGTGCCGTTTTTTCTCGTGGAAAAGTAAGGCAGGAACAGGCGCTCCTTGTCCTCCTCCGGTATGCCGGGGCCGTCGTCGGCCAGCGCTATGCGCATCCTGTTGGCAGCGCCGGGCGTTATGCCGAGGGAGATGCGCCCTTTTTTGTCCGTGGCCTCCAGGGCGTTGTCAAAGAGGTTTATGAGCACGCGCTTGAACTGGTCCCTGTCGAGGTCGGCAGGGGGGACTTTTTCGGGCGCGTCCACGGTGATTTTCAGGTCCTTGTAGCTCCGGTAGAGGTCCACCACTTCCTTTGCCACGACCAGAACGTCGGTGGGGGTCCTTTTGAGGTCGGGCATCTTGCCGAGCCGTGAGAACTCGTCCACCATCTTCTTGAGCCCCTCCACCTCGGTGATTATGGTCTTTGTGGAGCGTTCGAAGACGTTCCCGAACCCCTCGTCCCCGCTCTGCCATTTCTTGAGCATCCTCTCGGTCGAGAGCTTTATGGGGGTAAGGGGGTTTTTTATCTCGTGCGCCATCCTGCGGGCCACTTCCTGCCAGGCCAGGGCGCGCTGGGCCTTGAACACGTCGGTCAGGTCGTCTATCACCACAAGCAGCCCGAGGTGCTCGCCCGTACTCCCCTTTATGCCGGTGATGTAGATGCGAAGGAGCGCCTTCCTGCCCCCCGTGTTTATCCAGAGTTCCCTGTCGAGTTCGACGAACGTCCTGAGGACAATGCCCGATATGAGCCGCTCAAGCTCGTCGGACGCTGTCATGGAAAGTATCTTTGTATAATGCCCACCCAGCACGTCTTCGGCGCTTATGCCGAGTATTGCGCAGGCTGCGGAGTTTATTGCCAGCACGTCGCCCCCCGCGTCGAGGGAGATGACCCCGCTACGGATGTTCTTGACGATGTTTTCCATGTTGACGTATGCCTGCTCAAGGGACTTCCTGCCCTCCCGTATCTCCCTTACCATGCGGTTGAACGAGTCGATAAGAAGGCTCATCTCGTCCTGGGTGGTGGGGGTCACCCATATGTCGAGGTTGCCCGAGGCCACTTCCTCGGTGGCCTCGGCGAGGGCTCTTACGGGCTCCGCTATCCAGCCCGCGATCTTGAGCGCCATCCAGAGGGCGGAGAATATAACCATCAGGGTGAAGAAACCCAGCAGCAGGACGTAGTTCATTTTCAGGGGGGATTTCCATCGCTCAAGCGTCAGGTAGTCCTCGTAAGCGGCCTGTATGAGGCCTATGTTCTCGGTAAAAGCGGAAGACAGCGTGGTCTCGACGACGACGACCCCGCCTTTTGCGTCGGCCGAGGGGATGGCGGCCCTCACGATGTCGTCCTTGCCGGAGGAGACTATCTCTGAGCCGGCCTGGCCGGAGAAGGCGGCCTTCAGGGCCTCGGAGGCGTCCGCAGGCAGGTCCCTCAGGCGATATACCCGGTACGGGGGCGGAAGCTCAAGGCCCGCCCCGGCCATCTCGGCGTACTTAAGCGCCCGTTCGCGCTCAGTGTCGTAGAGGGCCTCGGCTATGCGTATGGAACTCTCAAGGGGCTTCCTGAACTGCGGGGTAAAAAAGCGGTCGATGTAATTCGTCCCGAGCCCCCAGGACACGATGAACATAATGGCCATGGGGATGGAGATGAGTACAAGGAAATAGGCCACTATCTTCGTCTTGAACTTGTGCCCGAGTATGCCGCGCCGCCGCTCGATAATGAGCCGGACCGCGTTTTTGCCCACGAAATACACCAGCCCGAGCAGGGCCATGATGTTGAGGTTGAGAAGAAAGAAAAACAGGAGCTTCCCGCCCAGGGAGGTTGACTCCTTGTGCATGAACAAGAGCTCTAACACGGTCGCCGCAGCCAGAAAGAGCAGTGCGCCGGCAAAAATGTAAAACGTCCTCCTCATCCCGCGCTCCCTCTCATGGCTCGAACTTCAGGGGGAAGAAAGGCGAGTCCCCGGATATGGAGAACTCGGTCTCCTTCACGAAAAAAAACAAGAGGTCGATAAACGGCGGAAGCCTCCTCAGCCTGGACTCCACCGTGACCCTCACAAAGTACTCCGACGGCTCAAGCTCCGCGGTGCCGACAAGGACGAAATCGGAGATGTTGAGCGCCCAGCGGAGGAGGCTGTCGCAGCTCTTAAAGCGCCGCTCCCGTATCGTGTCGCCGGCCAGGGAGGCCGCGACGTACTCCTTCTTCACCGGGTCGCAGTTGAGGGTCTGTGTGAAGGCCCTTCCGAGGATGAACTCGTTGGGCCACAATTTCCAGACCCGGAAGAGGTCCACGTAAAACACTATCTCCTTGGAGACCCCCCTGCGTATGTCCTCCACCTGCTCGGGGGCCAGCGCCACACCCGTGGCGACCACGATGTTTCCGCCGCGCACCTTCACGTTCGGCCCCTGCACCCGGGCGGACCACGCCGGGGAAGCAACGAGGAGGAGCAGCATCGCGGCCAGTGCCGGGACATATATTTTCTTTTGCATGCCGGTGTTTATAATCCTTGAGAAAATAAAAAAAATAAATCCTCCCTGCAGCAAGCTGCAGGGTATCCGAATATCTCCCCTCCCTTGAGGGGAGGGTGGTCTAGAAACTAGATACTTGAGACTAGAATATTATGGAGTATTTTTTTCCAGTTTCCAGTTTCTTGCACACCCCCACCTAACCTCCCCCCTCAAGGGGGAGGAACTCAAAAAGGTAACCCTGTAGCAAGCTGCAGGGAATAGTCCAGTTCACCAGATAAATTATAACACAGTGGACGGTTGCGCCACGCCGCGGGGCAGGAACCCGTTTACAATTTACAAACAACGCATGAATACTCCAGTTCGCCCGATGAGACAGGCCCGCGGTGGACGAAAGAAGAGGCCGGGAGTAAAAAAGATTCAGGAGTTCCCCCAATAATTAGACCTCGAAAGACATAACCCCCTCAGAGAAAAAGCAAAACTTGGATTTACAAAGTGGTCGTGATTGGTTTTTGAAAAAGCGGGGGAACTTTTTGCAAGTAAAAGGGTTAAGATAAAAGCCGTCATTCCCGCGGAGGCGGGAATCCATTTTTTCTATATAAACCTGCACATGAAAGAAAACTTTTGCGTTTACATTCCATCCAGCCGAGGATTTCACAAAGAAATACAGGGTGCACCGGCTCGTATATTACGAGGTTGCAAGGGATGCCGAAACAGCGATAGAAGCATAACCCCGAATGGGCGGATTTGCATGACGGCTTGGCGATGCAAGATGTAAGAAGATTGGATTCCCGCTCCCCGCCTTCGCGGGGACAAGCTTCGCGGGAATGACGGAAAAAGGGAAGCGGGAATGACGGATGAAGAACCAAAAAAGGGGGGAACTCCCGTAAAACATTTCCTTGACTTTTCCGGGCGGCCCGGGGTAATATCGATTAGAGCAATTACTCTAATACTGGTCAAACAGGGGAGCCAATGACGAGGCAGGATAAAACAAACACAGCCGGCGTGGTTGCGCCCCCGCCCCTTGTCGTTGCGGCGGCGCTCGTGGCGGGGTTGCTTCTTCACCTTGCCTTTCCGGTTCGTTTCGTCTCTCTTGCGTGGAAGGCGCGTCTTATCGTCGCGGCGCCGTTCCTTGCCGTCTCGGCCGCTCTGGCGTTGCTGTCTTATAAAATACTGCGGCAAAACAGCACGCCCGTGGACCCAGGCAGGCCGACGGTAAAGGTGGTTGTGGATGGGCCGTACCGTTTCACGCGCAATCCGCTATACGTCTCCCTGCTGCTTCTTTACTCGGCGCTGGCCGTGCTTTTGAACTCGCTCTGGCCGGTGCTGCTGCTTCCCCCGTTATTTGCCGTATTGCATTTCGGGGTCGTCGTCCGGGAGGAAAAATATCTGGAGGGCAAATTCGGCCCGGCCTATCTCGAATACAAAAAAAGGGTAAGGCGGTGGATATAGCTGGTGCGCGGGACGAAGACCGGGGAGAGGATTATCGAGGCGGCCGTCGGGCTTTTTAACGAAAAAGGCACGAGGGCGGTCACCACCAACCACATTGCGGATGCCGCGGGCATCAGCCCCGGAAACCTCTACTATCATTTCCGCAACAAGGAGGACATCATCAGGGCGGTCTTTTCAAGGATGGTGGATTTCATGGAAAAAGACGCCTCATTCGGCTCGGGCGGCCGCGTCCTGCCCTCGCTGGGCCATCTTGAGGCGCTGTTTAAGGAATTGCTCTCCCTGCACTGGCAATACAGGTTTTTCTTCCTGGAGCTTGCCTCCCTCCTGAGGCGCGATAAAAAGCTGCATGAGCTGTTCAGGAAACTACAGGCCAGGAGGCTGAGAGAGATAAGGGGCAGCCTGCGGGCGTTCATGGACAAGGGGCTTCTGAGGCCCATGGACAGGGCCGCGGTGGATTTCGTTTCCACGAACATCTGGTTGATTGGTATGTTCTGGCACTCCCTGGTCGCCGCCGGCGGGCAGGACATCACCCCGGAGCGCGCGGCAGGGGGCGTGGGGCTTATACGCAACCTGCTTAAGCCCTATCTATTGCCGGGAGCAAAAAGAAGATGACGGTTTTACACTCCCGGCGAGGGACACGCGCTCCCATGCCGCGGTTCATCCCGAAAGATGACCTCGAAAAGGAAGGCTACGGGGAGATTACAGGGCTTTTCGAGAAAGGGCAATAGGCCCGCGCCACGGGGATTGTGGAGTACCGGTTGAATAAGGTGATACCCTGAGTCCTGCCCGGACTGACGCCGCCTGTTTCATTGCGAGACGCCACGCGGATAAGGGCGCATGAAAAAGTATGGACGCAGCCGATATTTCACATGCCGGATTCCTTCCTGAAACAAACACGTCCCTTTTTGGTATAATTGTGATGATTTCAAATGTAATTTTACAAAAAGGAAAGCAGTAGCATGAGTAGAAAACGGCGAATAACCTTCTCCGATATCGCTAAGTAAGAAGGCGCTCTTAAATTATGAATTCCGAAACTACTATCATCTTAGGCGACAGCAGGAAAATGAAAGAACTTGGTGACGACTCTGTGCATCTCGTCATTACTTCCCCTCCTTACTGGCAGCTTAAAGATTATGGCAATGGAAGCCAGATAGGGTTTAATGACACCTACGAGGATTATATCAATAACCTCAATCTTGTCTGGGACGAGTGCTACAGGGTGCTTCATAAAGGTTGCCGCCTGTGCGTAAACATTGGCGATCAGTTCGCCCGTTCAGTTTACTATGGAAGATACAAAGTTATTCCCATACGAGAAGAGATAATAAAGTTTTGCGAGACTATTGGATTTGACTATATGGGCGCAATAATCTGGCAGAAGGTTACTACCTGCAACACTACGGGCGGCGCTACAATAATGGGCTCATTCCCATATCCGCGGAACGGTATTCTGAAACTAGTGTTCTGTCTCATAATTAGCTTTACTTAAAGAGCATGTCTATGTTACCAT
>CBDVCR010000086.1:0-13355 GCA_965372535.1 uncultured bacterium
GAATGACGGAAAGAGGAAAGCAGGAATGACGGATGAAGGGAAGCGGCAATGTCGGAAAGAGGGAAGCGGCAATGTCGGTTAAATGACCAAAAAAATGGGGGAACTCCTGTTCAATGTAAATATAAAACTAACCGTGTTAGTAAAACCCGATAGAGGGCGGCCCGGGCAGAGAGGCGGCCCGCAATCTGGGGATTCACGAGAACCTCATCTACAAGTAGAGGATGCTTCCGTTATAAAAATTATCTTGGACAGGTGTGGTTACAAACCTGCTCCCGCGAAAGAAAGGCCGTGGGATTGTATCCCCACGGCCCATTTTCAGCACAATACTACTTACGTTACTGGCGGCAGGCGAACCAGCCCAGAGTCGTCACACTCTCATGAAGAAAAAACCCGGCCATGCAAACGCTGCCCTGCCCCAAGAACAAAGCACCTTCGTATATCTGAGGAATCGGAACGTTGGGAGATGCTGCACGGGTGAAGTTGATGAGATACCCGTCCTGAATGTCGCCCGTAATGGTGGCTGCGTCCTCGGGGTCGCCGTTGATGGGGATCATCTCCCCCGTGATCTCATTTCCTTCCTGCACGATGTGCAGTGCAAATGTGCCGCTGTTGCCGTTCATCATCCAGCCGCCTGAGAAGTCTGCTGCGAATGATATCCCAGTAAGTGCGAATACTAGGAGCAGAGCAGATGCGGTCATTGTTAATTTTTTCATCGTTCCTCCTCAATAAAAAGTTTGTATTGCCGGAAACCGGCACGCGGAATAATAGCACAACTACAGTTGCCTGTCAACAGACCGACTTGCCTGTTAATCGTAGGGAATAGTGGTTGAGTCATTTGGTTCTGCGGCTTTCTCCCCCTGCGGCCTCCACCGCCGCGGTCCGTCTGTGATAAAATAAAGGTTACGCTAAATCGGCTTTCATTATATATATGTCAAAGCGCTATGCCATAGGAGTGGACCTCGGGGGCACGAACCTCAGGGTCGCGCTGGTCTCCGGGGAAGGCGAGGTGGTCAAAAAGCTAAAGGAGCCTTCCACGGGCGACGTGGCGGCAACGCTCAAGCGTGCGGTCTCAAGCCTCGCGGGCTCGGGCGCCGAGGGCGTGGGCATCGGCGTTGCCGGGCTTATAGACAGGGAGGCCATGAAGGTGGCGGACTCACCGAACCTCGGGGCCATCGCGGGGGTTGACTTCAACGGCCTGGGGCTCGGGCTTCCCGTGGCGGTGGAAAACGACGCCAACGCCGCGGCCCTGGGCGAACTCTGGATGGGGGCCGGAAGAAAATATGAAGACTTTGTCCTTATGACGCTCGGAACGGGCATCGGCGGCGGCATCGTCAGGGGGGGGGAACTCCTGCCCGTGGCCGCCGAGGTGGGGCACATGAGCATCGCGGGCGACGGCGAAAAGTGCCCCTGCGGAAATTTCGGGTGTCTTGAGAACTACGCCTCGGCCAGGGCCATGGTGGGCGCGGCCCGTGAGGCCCTTGAGGCCGGGGCGTCGAGCATGCTGAGGGAGTGCTGCGACGGGAGCATATACCGCATCACCCCCGAGGACATCCACCGCGCGGCCATGGACGGCGACGGCCTGGCGCGTGAGATACTGAAGACCGCGGGCAGGGGCCTCGGCGTCGGGATCGCCAACATGATAAACTTGATGAGCCCCCAGGCGGTCATCCTCACGGGCGGCCTTACGGGGGCCTGGGACATCTACGTGGCCGAGGCCGTAAAGGAGGCCGGAAGGCGCGCCTTCGGCGGGCTTTTCGAGAGAGTGAAAATCCTCAAATCCACCCTGGGCGCCTCAGGACGCGGGCGACCTCGGCGCGGCGCGGCTCGTGCTTTATGAAAAAAAAAGCGATTAAGAAAAACATAAGGAATTTCTCCATCATCGCCCACATCGACCACGGCAAATCCACCCTGGCCGACCGGCTTCTTGAGCGCACCGGGGCGCTCAGCGAACGGGAGATGGCCGAGCAGGTGCTGGACTCGATGGACCTTGAAAGGGAAAGGGGCATCACCATCAAGGCCCACGCCGTGCGGCTCAACTACAGGGCAAAAGACGGCAGGGACTACGTCCTTAACCTGATAGACACGCCGGGGCACGTGGACTTCTCCTACGAGGTCTCCCGGAGCATGGCCTCCTGCGAGGGCGCGCTCCTGGTGGTGGACGCGGCCCAGGGCATGGAGGCCCAGAGCCTGGCCAACGCCTACCTCGCCATCGAAAACAACTTGGAGATAATCCCCATCATAAACAAGATAGACCTGCCGGCTGCGGACCCGGAAAGGGCCAGGGAGCAGATAGCCGAGACCCTGCCCGTGGACGTGGAGGGCGCCATACTGACAAGCGCCAAGCAGGGCGTGGGCACGGAGGAGGTGCTTGAGGCGATAGTAAACAGGGTGCCCCCTCCGGAGGGGAGCGACGACGCGCCGCTAAAGGCCCTCGTGTTCGACTCCTGGTTTGACAGCTACCGGGGCGCCGTGGTGCTGGTGAGGGTCTTTGACGGGGTGCTCAAAAAGGGGATGCGGATTAAGTTCATGAGGACCGGCAAGACCTTCGAGGTCTCCGAGGTCGGGGTGTTCACCCCGGCGATGCGGAAGGCCGCGGGCCTTTCGGCAGGGGAGGCCGGCTACATGGTGGCGGGCATCAAGAACGTCTCGGACACGAACATTGGCGACACCGTGACCGACTCGGCACGTCCCGCCGCCGAGCCCTGCCCCGGCTACAAGGAGGTAAAGCCCATGGTCTTTTCGGGCCTTTACCCCACGGAGATGGGCCAGTACGAGAGCCTCAAGGACGCCCTCGAAAAGCTCAGGCTCAACGACTCCTCCTTTGACTTCGAGCCCGAGACCTCGGTGGCCCTCGGGTTCGGCTTCCGCTGCGGGTTCCTCGGGCTCCTGCACATGGAGATAATAAGGGAGCGGCTTGAGAGGGAGTTCGGCCTTTCCCTCTTAAACACCACGCCCACGGTGCGCTACAGGGTCACCGACCAGAAGGGAAACGTGGTATTTATACATAACCCTTCGGAGTTCGGCGGAAAGTTCGCCCTTGTGGAGGAGCCGGTGGTCAGGGTCACCGTGTTCGTGCCCGAGAGGTTCGTGGGGGCGGTGCTCGACCTCTGCCAGAGCAAGATGGGGGCGCAGCGGGAGTTCAACTACATCGGCACGGAGCGGATTATGCTCGTCTACGAGATGCCGCTTAGCGAGATACTGTGGGACTTCTACGACCGGCTCAAGTCCCTTTCGAAGGGCTACGCCTCCATGGACTACGAGCCCGTGGGCTACAGGGAGGCCGACCTCGTAAGGCTCGACATCATGATAAACGGAGAGCCTGTGGACGCCCTGTCCTTGATAGTTCACAGGGATAAGGCTTATTATAAAGGCCGGGACATTGTGGACGGCCTGAAGAATGTCATCCCCAGGCAGATGTTCGACGTCGCCATCCAGGCCGCCATAGGCGGCAAGGTCATCGCCAGGCAGACGGTGAAGGCCATGCGAAAGGACGTCCTGGCCAAGTGCTACGGCGGCGACATCACGAGGAAACGCAAGCTCCTCGAAAAACAGAGAGAAGGAAAGAAGAAGATGAAACAGGTGGGGAAGGTCGAGTTGCCCCAGGAGGCATTCCTCGCCGTGATGAAAGTGTCATGAGGGAGAACGTCAAGACGGCGGCAATGACCGGGGCGCCGTCTGTCCGGATGTGGTTTCGTGAAGATTAAACCAGAAAAAGGTTTGCCATGAGCATGACTTTCCTTGCTGTTTTATTGATTGGCGTTGCCGTCGGGGTCCTCGTTTATTATCTGACGGCACGCAAAAAAGAAAGAGGAGACCAGGGCAAGAAGCCAAAAAAGACCGGAAAACAGCTCATATGGGAGTATGCCGAGGCCATCGTCACCGCTCTCATACTGGCCCTTATCATCAGGGCCTTCGTGGTGCAGGCGTTCAAGATACCCACCGGCTCCATGGAGCCCACCCTGCTGGTGGGCGACCACCTGCTGGTGAACAAGTTCATATACGGCACAAAGCTCCCCTTAACCGACTGGAAGGTGCTGGCCGTAAGAAAACCCCACCGGGGGGATATAATTGTCTTTAAGTACCCCCGGGACCCGGAGAGGGACTTCATAAAGAGGGTCGTGGCCGTCGGAGGCGACGTCGTGGAGTCCATGGACAAGGTCATCTACATAAACGGCGAGCCGGCCGACGACGAACACGCGGTCCATACCGACAGGGGCGTGGAGCCCCCCGGCGGCGGGGAGCCGAGGGACAATTTCGGGCCTGTCACAGTGCCCGAGGGCAAGTACTTCATGATGGGCGACAACCGCGACCAGAGCTACGACAGCCGCTACTGGGGCTTTGTGGACGAAGACGAAATCAGGGGCAAGGCATTCATAATATACTGGTCGTGGGACAGCCGAAGGCACCTGCCGAGGCTGGGCAGGATAGCCGACCTGGTGGAGTAGGACATGAAGAGAAAGATAAAAGCGACGGCCTGCCTGCTGATTATGGGGTCGGCGGTCTATCTGGCCTACATCTTCGGCATGCCCCAGTACAGGTATTACGCCTTCAAGACAAAGGCCCAGGACATCATCCGCTTCAGGGTCAGCGAAGTGGATGATATGAGGGATTACCTGTTGAAGGCGGCGGAGGAAAACAACGTCCCCCTCACCAGGGACGACATCGTCGTGGACGCGGACTGGGAGGGCAACTACAGCGCCGCCGTGGCCTGGCATGAGACCGTGCACATCTTCACCTATTATTCCAAACAGTTCGACTTCAGGGTGGAAGTCAGCAGCAAGGGGAGGAAGAGGTAGATGTTTACGGGCCTTGTCTCTGAACTCGGTGAGGCCGTATCGCTCAGGAGGCACGGCGGCGGGGGAGGCGTTCTTGCCGTCAGGGCCGCCGGGGCGGCGCGCGGGGCCGCCCCGGGCGACAGCATAGCCGTAAACGGGGCGTGCCTTACCGTGACCGGCGTCCGGGGGGCGGAACTCAGCTTCGACCTTTCGTCCGAAACCCTGCGGAGCACCACCCTCGGGACGCTCAAGCCCGGGGAGAAGGTGGACATCGAGCAGTCGCTCCGGGCCGACGGGAAGCTCGGGGGGCATTTCGTCACGGGCCACGTCGACGCGGTGGGCAGGATTAAGAGCAGGGCCGCCGAGGGCGAGACCCTGCGCTTTGAGATAAGCGCTCCGCCGGAGGTCATGGAACTCCTGGTGGAGAAGGGCTCCGTGGCGGTTGACGGCATAAGCCTCACGGTGGTGGACGTCCTTGGAGAGTCCTTTACCCTGGTCATCGTCCCGCACACGGCCGGGCTGACCACTCTGGGGTTTAAGGGCGCCGGGGACATGGTGAACCTGGAGACTGACATCATAGGCAAGTACGTCCACCGGTTTCTCAAGGGGAGGGCCGGAGGGGACGATAAACTGATGGAAACGCTCATGAGGGAGGGTTTCCTCGGGAAGTAGTCTTAATGAGTAAACGAGCCGCGAAGAAAACAAGACCGCGAATTCCGATGGGCCGCGGTTCAACCGCAGGGCGCCGGAAACGCGGAGGGGCCGCGGGGAGATGAAGTATAAGTTCAACACCATAGAAGAAGCGCTTGAGGAACTCAGGGAGGGCCGCATGGTCATCCTTGTGGACGACGAGGACAGGGAAAACGAGGGGGACCTCTGCATGGCCGCGGAGAAAGTGACCCCCGAGGCCATAAACTTCATGGCCCGAAATGGCAGGGGGCTAATCTGCCTCTCGCTCACCTCCGAGAAGGTTGACGCCCTGAAGCTCACCATGATGGCCGAGGACAACACCTCCAAGTTCGGCACCGCCTTTACCGTCTCCATAGAGGCCAAGAAGGGCGTGACCACGGGCATCTCGGCCCAAGACAGGGCGGTCACCATACTTACCGCCGTACACCCGGAGGCCGGGCCCGAGGATCTGGCGCGGCCCGGGCATATCTTTCCCCTGAGGGCGAGGCCCGGGGGCGTGCTTCAGCGGGCGGGGCAGACCGAGGGCTCGGTGGACCTGGCGCGGCTTGCCGGCCTGGCCCCCGCGGGCGTCATCTGCGAGATAATGGACGACGACGGCACGATGGCGAGGGTCCCCCAGCTCATGAGGTTCGCCGGGGAGCACGGCATGAAAATCGTCACCGTCAAGGACCTCATCCACTACAGGATGCAGAAGGAGATGTTCGTGCGGCGCGTGGCCGACGTCCGCATGCCCACGGACTACGGCGACTTCAGGGCGGTCGCATACGCCAACGACGTGGACGACAACGTCCACGTGGCCCTCGTAAAGGGCGAGATAGACCCGAGGGAGCCTGTGCTTGTCAGGGTCCACTCCGAATGCCTTACCGGCGACGTTTTCTCCTCCATGAGGTGCGACTGCGGCCAGCAGCTTCACAAGGCCATGCGAAAGGTCAACGAGGCCGGAAGGGGCGTCATCCTCTACATGCGGCAGGAAGGAAGGGGCATAGGGCTTGCCAACAAGCTGAGGGCCTATGAGCTGCAGGACCAGGGGCTCGACACCGTGGAGGCCAACATCAAGCTGGGGTTCAAGGACGACCTCCGCGACTACGGCATCGGCGCGCAGATGCTGGTCGACCTCGGCGTAAGGGACATGCGCCTGATAACCAACAACCCGAAAAAGATAGTGGGCCTGGAGGGCTACGGCCTCAGGGTGGTGGAGAGGGTCCCCATAGAGATAACCCCCCACGAGAAAAACATCGCCTACCTGACGACAAAGAAAAAGAAACTCGGCCACATGCTGAAAAAAGTCTGACCCGTCCGGGCCGCTACCCGTTACATATGGATATGCCGCTCCTCTCATGTCTTCCCTCTTTTTTCCGCCACAGGCCACGGAAACGGCTTCAGTAACCCCGTCGTCCACGCGGCCGGGCTTGGCAAGGAGGCGTAAGCGGCAGAGGAAGAAGGTCGAGGCGAGCGTGGTGTGAGAGCCTTGAATTGTAATCGCCAGAGAAAATTCTCGACTTCACCAAGTCAACGGGATCTCAACATATAATAACTGTGGAATGCCATTTCAAATCTACAGCTCCAATGCAGGACCGAAATTCCTTTGTAGACTTATTCCAGGCCGCGCCACCAGTAACTATTCTCATGTCCTGCTGGAATGACTGTTTCTCCGACCCTTGAGATCAAGAGCGATATATTTTCTTTCTTAGCGGCAACGATTAACCTTTCAACAGGCTCCTGCCAGTGGTGCAATCCCAAGTCAAAGGTTCCCCAGTGTATAGGAACCAGTTGACCACCATTGAGCATGAGATGGGCTTGTACAGCTTCCTCAGGGTCAATATGCATATCAGGCCATTGCACATCATATGCCCCTATCTTCATGAATGTAATATCGAAGGGGCCAAGACGCTCCCCGATTTCACTAAACTGTGGAGTCATGCCCGTATCGCCACTGAAGAACACCTTGTGTTCCTTAGCAATCATTGACCATGAGACCCAAAAGGTTTTGTCACGGTCAAAAATACCCCTTGCTGAGAAATGCCTTGCGGGTGTTGCTATCACTCTTATATCTCCAACCTGAGCCTCGTCCCACCAATCAAATTCGAAAATACGCTCCTTTTTTACCCCCCACTTCACAAGCAGTTCCGCAATGCCAAGCGGCACATAAAACAGAGCATCCTTTCCCTTCATATACTCGATAACCATTCTGTCCAGATGGTCGTAATGGTTATGAGATATCAGTACAGCATCAACATGAGGCAAACCTTCCAGTGAAATGGGCGTCGGATGAAAACGCTTTGGCCCCATCCATTGAGAGAAGGAAGCTCTTTCTGAAAACACTGGGTCCAGCAGAAACCTTTTGCCCTCAAGCTCAAGAATAATTGAGGAATGACCTAACCATACATACTGTAGATCACTGGCGGGCGGCGTCTGAAATTCTTTGGGAGCAACAACGGGAAGAGGATTCTTAGGCACTCGCCGATCATTTCCGCCAAAGAAAAACTCCCATGTCATTTTCACATATTCGCTAGTGGTATATTCCTTGTTGGGAACAGCATTTACAAATCTCCCATTCTTGAAGTTTGGCGAGTTCATAGTTTCATCATCCCTTTTTATTATCGAACAACAAGATACAACCACTGCAGCAACCAGTCCGGTCACAATAAGTGCTTTAAGCTTTGATATTTTCTTTATATCCTTAAATCTGCATGCCATTGCTCTCATTGTACCACTTTCTAAAGGCAGACTTGAAAGATGATAATTAGGTGCAAATTTACATCTGAAAGCGATAAAATATTCATCCTCATATAACTATAACCTTCAGGAAGAAGGAATGCGTCTTACAAATTAATTTAGTGGCCAATATTCCTCACCGGCTTTCGGAACCTCCATGCATATCGTAGCAAAAATGTTGCGGTAGTAGGCCCAAGCCCCGCCGTCCACGCGGCGGGGCTTGGTAAGGAGCGCAAGCGGCGTAAAAAGAAGGTCGAGGCAAGCGTGGTGTAAAGAGACAAAGTACCTACAGATATTGACATGTGCAGGTATTTTGTCTCAAAAGCATATAATCTTTCTCAGCAATCCTTTGACAACATCCAGGGATGCCGGGTCATCTTTTGGGTACGAGCTTTATCTGGAGTTCGCAGCCCAGGGCATGGGCGACCTTCTTGAGTGCCGCGACCGAGGCCTTGCCATACCCCGGGGATTCAAGCCTGGATATGGCGGGAGCCTTTGTACCGACTTTCTTTGCTAACTCTGCCTGTGTCATGTGCGCCTTGGTCCTGGCGCGGATTATCTCTTCCGCCACCTGGAATTCTTCCCTGAGGGACTCGTACTCCTTCCTGACCTTCGGGTCCTTGAGCCACCTCTTTTTTATCTCGCTGAAGTCCTTTATTTTAGCCACTTTAAAGCCTCCTTCATCCTTGCCTTGGCCGTCTCTATTTCCCTGGTCGGTGTCCTGGCCGACTTCTTCATGAAGCCGTGAAGCAAGACTATCCTCTTGCCGGTAAAGGTGAAATAGAAGACCCTTGCGATCCCGTCCTTTCCCTTTGCCCTGAGTTCAAACAGCTTCTGGTGTCCTTTGACCGGTTTTACATATGGCTCTCTCACGTTATGTGGTCCGTAAGCCACAAGCATGTCTATGATGCGGAGGACTCTTGCCTTGATGTCCTGCGAGGCCTTCTCCATCCACTCTTCGAACCGTTCGTCATAGAGCACCTTCCACATAAACAAATATAACAAATTTGTTAACAATATGCAAGGGGGTCTTTATAAATTTTGGTGCAATAGTTCGTCTGAGACGAACAACCGCCACAAATTATATATCCACTCACCTGGGGGAAATTCCTCTCCTCTACGAGGAGAGACGATGAAATCGAGTGATTACGCGGACATCCTCAAACAGTAGCGACCGGCTTTTGCCTGGCGGCCTTCAATACTTCAACCAGAATCTATCTCGAAATTGATATTGGTTATGTGTAATTTGTCATGCCCGCATGTAGTAAGCGGGCATCCAGAAGGGCTTAAAAACACTGGATTCCCGCTTTCGCGGGAATGACTACAAAAGGCCGGATAACGTGAAAATCCGATTTTAAGATAGGTTCTAATACCTCTTTTCCTTCTTCACCACCCTGCCGATAATCCTGAGTTCCCCTTTTCTGACCTCCTGGTCGTGGTAGCTGGGGTTCAGGGGGTGGAGGAACCAGCGCGAGCCGTAGCGCTTGAGTTGCTTGAAGGTGGCCTCCTCGTTCCGGTTTTTTACGACCACGTAGTCGTTGGGCCCTGCCTCCACATGGGGGTTTACCACTATAACCTCGCCTTCCTTGAACTCCGGCTCCATGGAGTCGCCGCTTACGCGGAGGGCGAAGACGTTTTCGCCCCTCACGTCGGAGTCAATCCACTCGTCGGCGTCCCCCGGCTCGAAGGAGTCGCAGACCTCCCGCCACATGCCCGCCATGACCAGCGTCACCACCGGTATGCGGCGCCTGCTCCGGAGTGACAGGGGGTCGAGGTCCCGGGAGCCGAGCCCCGTCATGGCCATCATCTCCTCGAAGTCCGCCCCAAGGGCCGAGAGCATGTTCATTATCTTCGGGAAGGTGGCGGTCCGCTTGCCCTTTTCTATATAAATGACGTGGGCGTCGGACATCCCCACCGCGCGGGCGAGCTGCCGGGCGGAAAGCCCCCGCTCGGCCCTCTTCCGCTTGAGGTATTCCCCTATGGCCTCCATGTCCGATTCGGTCAACATGATTAACTATAGTTTATCAAAAATGAATTGTCAAGCGCTTTTCACAAACTATAGTTAAATTTACCTCTTGACAGTAGTCATTTGCACTTGTAAACTAATGTCAAATTGGTACGGGAGGTAATGGGTATGAAGCGGTTCAGTTCAAGGAGTCTGGCATCAAAAAGGCGAAGGATGGGCAAGACCCAGGCTGTGCTTTCAAATGAAACGGGCATCAGCCAGGTCTCAATCTCCGCGATTGAAAGGGGTAGAAAGGAGCCCCGCTCAAGCACTCTGGCGAGGCTTGCGGAGGCGCTTGAGTGCGATGTGGATTATTTTTTTGAAAAATAGCTAACTATAGTTCATCCAAGGGGGTTCCCATGGCAGCGAAGGGCAGCGACAGGGTGGTAGTCCGGCGCGGAAGGCGCCGGGAGGTGATACGGGACAGGAAACTCTCTTTCGCCCTCAGAAGGGCCTTTGAGCTTTACCAACAGGCAAGGGCGTTTGAGAGGGAGCTTTCCGGCGTAAGGGAGGTCATAGTGGAGAGGGCGAGGGACTTTACCGGCCGGAAGGGAGCCGTATCGTTTGAGACGGGCGGCGTTGCTTGCGGAGTAAGGTCAACCTCGGAGGCGGTCATACCGGAGGAGAATGTCGTGGAAGTCAGGAGGCTCCTCGGCCGCAGGTTTTACGACCTCGTCCGGGTGAAGAAAAAATACCTCGGCTCGGCCCGGCTCCTCGACGGCGGCCCCGGAGGCGCGGGTCATGCGGAGTTCGAGGAGGTCAGAAAGCTCCTGGTCATAAAGGAGGCCTCCCCCCGCATCACCTGGCAGGCGGCGGCCGGTGGGGAGCCGCCCTCCTGAGCACTTTTCAGGCCGGCGAAATAGGATTTTGAGCATGGATTTCTTAACATCCAACCGGGAGGGCAACCGGGAGGGCAACCGGGAGGGCGCGATGCAGGCTGAAGACGAACTAATCGGCTCCCTGCCCGGCGACCTCAGGCGCATTGCCGAGGTGGCGGGCCTTGAGGCCGCGGTAAAGATAGCCTCGGCCTTCAGGGGCACATACCTCTATGTGCCGGGGCTCGACGAGTACATACGCCGGGCCAGGGACGAGAGCATAAGGGCGGATTACGACGGCGGCATTTCCATAAGGCGGCTGAGCGCAAAGTACCGGCTTACGCAGCGCGGCATACGAAAAATCCTCGACCGGCCCTCAAAGGCGCTCCACCCGGTGATAAGCAGGCTGCTTGAGGGGGAGCGGGGATTGAAGCTGCCGCCTTACGGGCTCCACAGGTAAAGAAACTCCACCCCTGTAAGGGCGGAGAGCGCGTCGGGGCCGATATTTATCAGGTTTATGTCCCCGCCTCCCCAGCCGGGCAGGGCGGAGTAGATGTTGTTTTTGTAAGACCCCGGCCGGACGTATGCCACTACCCTTGCCTCCTCGGCCCCCAGGGCGGCCTTCATGTCCTCGATGGTGTCCTCAAGGTATCCCACTTTGTCGATAAGCCCGCTATTGAGGGCCTGCCCCGCGGTGTAGGGCCTGCCGTCCGAGAGGGCGAGGACCTTCTCCCTCTGGAGCGCCCCCTTCCTGCCCTCGGCCACCACGTCCACAAAGCGGTGAAAGAGCCGGTCGATGATGGACTGCACGATTTTCTTTTCCTCGGGGGTGTCCTCCCGGAAGGGGGAGAAGATGTCCTTCTTCTCCCCTGACTTTACGGCGACGCTCGAGACGCCGATTTTCTCCATCAGCCCCTCGACGTTGAACTTCATGGTGATGACGCCGATGCTCCCCGTAATGGCGGTGGGATGGGCGTAGATTTTGTCCGCGGCGCTGGCCACGTAGTAGCCGCCGGAGGTGCCGAGGCCCGTGATGTTGGCGTAGACGGGCACGCCCTTTTGTTCCTTGAACTCCTTTATCTCGTGGTATATGATGTCGCTTGCCGTGACGGTGCCGCCGGGGGTGTCGAGCTTAATGACGATGCCCGCAATGTCCCGGTCCTCCCCGGCCTTCTGGAGTTCCTCCTTTATGCGGGAAATCATGGAGGTCTTCTCCTCCACGAGGCCATCCTTCTTCTCCCTTCCGGAGATGAACCCGGATATGTCCATAACCAGTATCTTTGCCTTGCCGCTGCCCTCCATAAGGTGCTCCTTGAGGGGTTTTACAGTGGGCACAAGGGAGACGTTCATGAACACACAGCCGCACAGGAGCGCCAGCGAAAAAAAACATAACGCGCATCTTCTCATATAAAACCTCCGCTCAGCCTGATTCCTAAGTCAATTCTCCCACACATTTTTCCCACCGGCAATAGAGGCCGCCTTCATGCTCGAAGTTTTATGCCAGCATGTCTGTCCGCGTTCTCCGCTATGTAAGGCGGGAGGTCCAGGTCCCCCCCGCAGAAGGATGAGGGGCGTCTGTGGTGGACGCGCCTGTAGTAGGCAAGGAGTTTTTTCATGAGTTTTTTGGGGTCTTCCTCGTATATTATCTTCGCCCCGGTGTTTTTCCGGATGGTCTTTACTATCCGCCTGATGCCGGAGGTGATGCCCCCCGTGCCGAGGAGGACGCCGATGAGCTTGCCCTCGTCGTAGGCGATGGAAAACTCCCCCAGGGTGCCCGAGCGGCCGCCCACTATGACCACGATGTCCGAGGAGCGGATATTGACGACCTCCCTGCCCATCAGGCCGCTTCCGGTGAATATCAGCACGTCGTGGTGCTCCGAGGGCGACTGGTACTTGTTGACGTGTTCCCAGAGGCTCAGGCCGGGGGATATTCCCACCACCAGGCCGCCCGCGTCCCTGGCCCCGCGCGCGGCCTCAAGCGGGAGGCCCGGCGCCCCGCCGGTGATGGTGACGCAGCCCTCCTCGGCTATGGCCGTCCCGAGCCTGTAGGAAAGCTCCCTGTGCGCCCTGCTCATCCGGCCCGTTGCGCTTCCCATTACCCCTACCTTCAGTCTCATCCCGTCTCCTTATAAGGTTTCGGTGTTGGATTTCCAATTATACCATCAAGGGGCATGGCGGGGCGCCGCAGCTTTTGCTCTTGCAGGAAAAACGACTTGCGCCGCGCCCGGGCGGCCCTGCCGCGGGTTTGACAACTCCTTTGACGCCTTCAATACCGCAAGTGTTGCGCAAAGCGGCGGATGCAGGGAAGACGGGCTGTGGGTGTTAAGGTTGTCCATGACGAGCGTTATCTTCTTA
>CBDVCR010000087.1:0-12849 GCA_965372535.1 uncultured bacterium
TATGTGATAAAGAGCACCCGGGTATTCAAGCCTGAGAGGTCTTCCCATAACAAAACATAACAGAACCAAAAGTCACAAGTCAAGACCTGACACCTTTTGCTGAATCTTTGGCTGGCGGGCGTAAAATTCCCTGGATCGATATTCCACTTCTTGCTCATAAATCCTCTATAATTAATGGAGTATGGGCTTCTTCTCCGACATAAGGCGCGACTACAGGGCGGTGTTTGAAAAAGACCCGGCGGCAAGGAGCGCCCTGGAGGTAATCTTTACCTACGCGGGCTTTAACGCCATCTTCGCCCACCGCATCATACACAGGCTGTGGCGATGGAAAATCCCCTTCCTGCCCCGCTTTCTCTCGCAGGCGGCGAAGCTCCTGACGGGCATAGAAATCCATCCCGCCGCCAGGATAGGCCCCGGCTTTTTCGTGGACCACGGCGCGGGCGTGGTGATAGGGGAGACCGCGGAAATCGGCCCCGACTGCCTGCTCTACCAGGGCGTCACCCTGGGGGGCACGGGCAAGGAGAAGGGCAAGCGCCACCCCACCCTCGGAAGGGGCGTGGTGGTGGGCGCGGGGGCCAAAATTCTCGGAAATATCACCGTTGGGGATTATGTTAAAATAGGCGCTAATTCCGTTGTCCTCAAGCCCGTGCCGCCGCATTCCGTGGTGGTGGGCGTGCCCGGCAGGGTCATCAAGAAGAAGACGGCGCGGCTCCAGGAGGAGGGCGTCGTCGAGGTCCTGGACCACGTGCACATGCCCGACCCGGTGGAGGAGCGGTTCCACGAGCTTGAGGCCCGCATCCAGGAGCTCAACAGGAAAATCGAGCGAATCGAGGGGAAGGAAAGCGCCATGAGAATACATAATACCTTGACCGGCAGGAAGGAGGACTTCGTCCCCCTGCACCCCGGCAGGGTGGGCATCTACGCCTGCGGCGTCACGGTCTACGACGTATGCCACATCGGGCACGCGCGGAGCGCCGTGGTCTTTGACATGATGCGCCGGTACCTGCGCCACAAGGGCTTTGACGTCAAGTTCATAAAGAATTTCACCGACATAGACGACAAGATTATCAACCGGGCCAGGGAGCGGGGCGTCCCCTGGGACGAACTTGCCAGGACCTACACGGAGAAGTACCAAGAGGACATGGGGAGGCTCGGCGTTGAGCCGGCCGACGCGGAGCCCAGGGCCACGGAGCACATGCCGGAAATCCTGGAAATCGTGAAGGCGCTCATCGAGAAGGGCTATGCCTACGAGGTGGACGGGGACGTGTACTTTGAGGTGGATAAATTTCCCGGTTACGGCAGGCTCTCGGGCCGGAGGCTCGAGGACATGCAGGCCGGGGCCAGGGTGGAGGTGGACGAGCGAAAGCGAAACCCGATGGACTTCGCCCTCTGGAAGGCATCCAAGGAAGGCGAGCCCGCATGGGAAAGCCCCTGGGGGCCGGGCCGCCCGGGCTGGCACATAGAGTGCTCGGCCATGAGCATCAAGCACCTCGGGGAGACCTTCGACATACACGGCGGCGGGGCCGACCTCATCTTCCCCCACCACGAGAACGAGCTTGCCCAGTCCGAGGCGTTCACCGGCAAGCCCTTTGTCAATTACTGGGTGCATAACGGTTTCATAACCGTGGACAGGGAGAAGATGTCCAAGTCCCTGGGGAACTTCTTCACCATCGAGGAGATTCTGGGCAGGTTCGACCCGGAGGTGGTCAGGCTCTTTCTCCTTCACGCCCACTACAGGAGCCCCATCGAGTTTTCGGACAAGCTCCTTGAGGAGACCGAGGCCTCCCTCGACCGCTGCTACGTTACGGTAGGGCGCGTAAACGATTTCCTTGCCCTCAAGGGCGGAAAGGACAGGGCGCCCGGCGGGGAAGAGCTCGAGCGGACGCTTTCCGCCTTCGGGACAGGCTTTGACGAAGCCCTGGACGACGACTTCAACACCGCCCTGGCCATCGGGCATACGTTTGAGCTAATCCATGAGATTAACCGTTTCCTCGACCATAAGCCCTCAGGCGGCGCGGCGCGGGAACTGCTCGGGCAGGCGCTCCTCGCCCTCCGGGAGGCCGGCGGGGTGCTCGGCCTGTTTATGCGCACGCCGGATGAGTGGTACCGCTCGGTCATGGAAGTCAAGGACGTGGGCCTTACGGAGGACGACATAGACTCGTTTATCCAGAGGCGCAACGAGGCCCGGAAAAACAAGGACTGGTCTTCCGCCGACGCCATACGGGAGGAGCTTGCCGCAAAGGGCGTTATCCTGGAGGACAAGCCCGGCGGCGTGACCGCATGGAGGGTCAAGGTAGGGTAGGGCCGGGGGATGTAAGGCTAAGTTTCAGAACAATATTAATGCTTATCCGGTTAGCTCGGTAATGATAAATGATAAATGTCATGCTGAATTTATTTCAGCATCCAAGACCCTGAATCAAGTTCAGCGTGACAATTCAAGGGATTGCCGAATCAACCGGATAAGCATAAGATGAAAATGGAATATTCCTCGGAACACTTTGTATTTTCGAGCCTGTTGTTCTTTTTTTCCATAGTGCTCATGCAATGAACGGGACAGGTGGGCATACGCTCTCTCTTCGGTTTCACGGGCCGCCCTTTTTTACAGGCGTTCCGCCCCAGAGGCCGGGGTTCCCTTGCCGGGGTTTCAATAATACACGCGGTGGCTTAAAATACAATAGGGCGATTGCTCGGAGAGGAGGCGGCATGGAACACCCGGACGAAAAGGACATGCCCGTCAGAAAGACGGTCGATTGCATCATCGCCGCAATATGCATTGAAAACGACCTGGCCCTCCTGCATAAGGACGCCGACTTCGACAACATTGGGGCATGCACCGGGCTTAAGGTGATAAGGGTATAAGAGAAGAGCATGAAAAACCAGCCTGTGATAAGGCAACTAATGAGAGGACAAGGAGTAACAGATTGAGGTCAAGAGCATGGGTGAAAAGGTCATTTATACTATAGGGCACTCAGACCATACAATTGAGAGGTTCATAAGCCTTCTCAAGCAGCATGGCATAACCGCTATCGCGGATGTGCGGTCGGCCCCTTACAGCCGATATCACCCTCAGTTCAATAAAGATGCTCTTGCCGCTTCGCTTGAGAAGGAGGGGGTAAAATACGTGTTCCTTGGCAAGGAACTGGGTGCCCGGCCCGATGACCCGGCATGTTACGAAAACGGCCAGGTAGATTTCAACCGAGTCGCCGAGAGAGAGGAATTCAAGAGCGGACTTGAACGTGTCCTCAAGGGTGGTGAGAACTACCGAATCGCTCTCATGTGCGCTGAGAAGGAACCCCTGGACTGCCACCGGACAATCTTAGTATGCCATAACCTGGAACGCCCGGGGGTTAGCATCATGCATATTCTTTCTGACGGAACACTCGAAGAACATCATGATGCTGAGTCCAGACTGCTTAAGCTTACAAACTGTGAACAAGACCTTTTCAATAAGGATGTAGACGATACCGAAAGGCTGGAACATGCCTATAAGAAGCGTGCCGGCGAGATTGCTTACAAAGCAGAGAACAAAGAGGTGCACCATGAGTGATAATGACATTACCCATCAGAACGGTATCAAGGTCTTTACCATAGGCTTCTCCAAGAAAAGTGCGCGCGAATTCTTCAAGGTTCTGCAGAATGCGGGAGTCAAAAAAGTCGTAGACATACGCTTGAACAATGTCTCGCAACTGGCAGGATTCACAAAGAAGGATGACCTGGAGTTTTTCCTCAAAGCAATCGCAGGAATCGAGTACGTGTACCGACCGGAATTGGCTCCGACTAAAGAGATACTTGACGGCTATAAGAAGAAAAAGCTGAGCTGGTCTGAATATGAAGAACGATTCTTAAAGGTCATGATAGACCGCCGGATAGAAAACATTGTAACGCCAGACGAACTCGACCATGCATGCCTCCTATGCAGCGAACCTAAGGCAGATAAGTGCCACCGCAGGCTGGTATCTGAATACCTCCGGTCTAAATGGGGCAACGTGGAGATTCGCCACCTATAGGGAGATAAGGAACCATGGCCAGAATTATCTGTTTGGCAAATTCAACCCGGCCCGGCGGACGCTGCATAGCGGGGATCGACATTGAAACGGAAGAATGGGTGCGACCAGTATCCCGTTCTATCAATAGGGCGATCACGTGGGACATGAGGAATATCGAAGGAGAAGAGCCGCAGATATTGGATGTTATAGAAATACCCCTTGAAGACCATGGGCCAGATGAGGGATGTCAGCCTGAGAATCGACTTGTGAAGCCTGGTAAATGGCGAAAGGTCGACTGAAAGAGGCCAAGGCAAGTGCGAGAGTATTGTGAGGATGACTCTATTATTCTCCATAATCACACAGACCGTGTGTTGCCGTCGTTTTTTGAGAGCCTGCCGAGAAGGAAATGGAAATCCTTACAGCTTGTTAGAAACAAAAGCGTCTCTTTCCATTTGGATTACTGGGGCAAGCGGCGCGCCTTTTTTCGTGACGGGAAAGGCCACTATTTAGAGATCGCAGTAAAAGACCCTGTCTTTTTGAACAAGCTGGTTAGAGAAGAGGATGTCAGCAGTGACTGCATAATGACTATTAGTCTCGCTGGCCCGTGGAGCCCAAGTGAAAACGAGCCCGAACGTTGCTATAAGCTTGTTGCGGGGGTTATGGAATTATGAGAATCAAACCAATATTCATCTACGAGAGGGTTGTCAAAGTAGTTGCAATCGGATGCCTTATAAAAAGGCTGCCTTTCTCATTTCCTCCGAGAAAAAGGGAGAAAGCCGCCTTTATTCCTCCTCCTCGTCCCTGTACGTCCGCATCTTCCACAGCACCCGCATAAACCCCAAAAAAAGCATCAGCCCCCCGAGGGCGAACAGGATGACGTGGATGTTGTTGCTTGTCCACATCACCCAGGTGTGCTCCCTCTTGAGCGCGGCGTGCCAGGCGGCCTCAAGCTCCTCCAGTGTCACGCCGAGGCTCCTCCGCACGGCTTCCCCAACGGGATACCCGGCGCGCAGGCCCTCAAGCACCCCCAGCACCCCCCGCCTGCCGTAATGGCCCGCGATGTAGGCGATTACGCTTTTGCTTTCCTCGTAGGCAAGGGTGAGGGAGCGTTCCCCCCGCGGAAACCCCCGCTCAAGGCTTGAGAGGGGCAGAAGCCCGCCCAGCAGGGCCGCGCGGGCAATCTCCGTGCTCCTTCCGAGTGTCGCGAGCTCGCTCACCCCTCCGCTTGCCCACTGGCAGACCCCCTCGTTGACCCACCTCGGCAGGGCGCCGCCTTTTCCCTCCGGCCCCTCGATGTGATGATGAAGCGCCAGGTGGCAGAGCTCGTGCTTCAGGGTCTCGCGCAGGGTGAAGGGTTTTTCTATCACATTGTTGTAATCGACCGCCACGAGGTACTTTTGCGGGTAGGCAAAGGCCACTACAAGGCCGCTGCCCGTCGCGGCCCTGAACTCCTCCGGGTCCTTCATGAGGAGGACCGTGTGCCTGAACCCGGCGGGCCAACCGAGCGTGTCCTCCACCTCCCCCCTGATGGCGGGATATATCTCAAGGACCGCCCCGGCGGCGTCGCCGAGGGGCTCGTCAAAAACCACGGTGACGTTGCCCTCCCGCACCTGGCCCCTCCGCCGGGCATGGGCGTCTCCCGCCAAGAGCCACGCGGCGAGATAAAGCGCAAGAATTACCGAGGCCGCCTTTTTAATGCGCCACCCCTTTCCTATGCATCCCTTTATCTTACCAGAGCCGCGGCCTCTTTCCACCGGCATTCGTGCCGCACGGGCCGCCGAATGCACCAGTGCATTCACCTTGGTCTTGCCACGGGGCTGTCGGCTCCTTGCCTTTTCAGGATACCCCGCGGTCTCTGCCGCAGAAGGTTTATTCCTGCTATAATTTAAGCTGCTTTTATCAGAAAGAGGTGCTTATGAAATCGGCTTTCCTTATAGTGCTTTTTCTGTTCGTGCTCATCGGCGTCGTCCGGGCGGAGGAAAAGGCCCGTCCCCGGCATGAGATATCCGTCTCCGTCAAGCCCGCGCAAAACCTCCTCACAGGCACGGTGGCGATAACCCTGCCCAAAGGCAAAAGCCACACCATTGTCACGGGCAGCTTGAAAATTACCGAAGCCATACTGGAGGGTAAACCCCTCGAGGCGGAGCCGGACGCAGGGGCGTTGAAGCTGGACTCAGGCGGCGAGCTTCGCATTTCCTTCGAGGGGGTATTTACCGGGGGCGGGGAAGTGGAAGACCTCGAAAACGTGGGCGTGGTCGCCGGAGGGGTGGTGAGCGAGCAGGGCGTCTCCCTCCTGGGTCTCTGGTACCCGCAGGCGGAGACCGAGGACGGCCTTGCCTACTACAGCCTCACCGTGCTCGTGCCGGAGGGGTTTGCGGCCGTCTCCGAGGCCGAGGAAATCACCTCCGCCGAAGTTCCGGGGGGCACGGAGTTTTCCTTTAAGTTCCCATACCCAACGGACGGCATAAGCCTTGCCGCCGCGCCGTATGTCGTCAGCAGGGACACGGTAAACGGCACGGACATCTACGGCTATTTCTTTGCAGAGGACGCCCACCTGGCGGAAACCTACATGGAATACACGAAAAAATATATAAAGATGTACGAGGAACTCATCGGGGAGTTCCCTTTCAAGAGATTCTCGGTGGTGGAAAACGTCCTGCCCACGGGCTATTCAATGCCCACCTACACCCTGCTCGGCAGGACGGTGGTGCGCCTGCCCTTTATAGTGGAGACCTCGCTGGGGCACGAGATACTCCACCAGTGGCTCGGAAACCACGTATACGCGGACTACGCACAGGGCAACTGGGTGGAGGGGCTGACCACCTACCTCTCCGACCACCTCTACAGGGAACAGGAGGGCAAGGGCGCCGCATACCGGAAGAAAACCCTCCTCGATTACCAAAACTACGTGCATCCGGAAAACGAGTTGCCGCTCCGGGAGTTCCTCCAGCGCAGGGACTTCGCCACGCGGGCCGTGGGCTACGGCAAGGGCGCGATGCTCTTTCATATGCTCAGAAACGAGGTGGACCGGCAGGCATTCCGCTCCGCCCTGAAAACGCTCGTGCGCGGGAACAAATTCGAGAGGGCCTCATGGGAGGACGTCCGGGCCGCCTTCGAGGAGGCCTCCGGCGAGGACCTCGCTTGGTTCTTCAGGCAGTGGCTCGACAGGAAAGGCGTCATATCTTTTGAGGTCAGGGAGCCCCGCTCCCTCCTGCTCGACGGCAGGCACAGGGTAAGCTTTCGGCTCCTCCAAAAAGGAGAGCCTTACCGGTTCAAGCTGCCGGTGGTTGTTACAACGGAAAACGGCCCGGAGACCCGGACAGTTGAGGTGAAGGACGAAAAACAGGGCTTCACCATTGAGGTCGCGGCCTCTCCCCGCGAGCTTGTCCTCGACCCCGGCTATGACATCATGCGGGAGCTGCGCCCGGCGGAAGTCCCGCCCGTGGTGTCCGCCCTTACGGGGGCCGAAAAGCGCCTGCTAATCCTGCCCGCCGAGGGGGCCGAAAAATACGAGACCCTGACAGGCATCATGGAGGAAAACGGCTTTGCCGTCAAGCCGGAGGACGAGGTAAAGGACGAGGACCTCAGGGGGGCATCGGTCCTCGTGGCGGGGCTTGAAAGCCCGGTCATAAGAAGGCTCTTCGGGGGGGCGGAGACTTTTTTGTCCACACCCGGTATCCGGCTTGAGGAATGGAAGTCCTTCGACGGGTTTGCCCTGCTCGTGCGGAAAAACCCGTTAAGCCCCGCCAAGGCGGTCGCGGTCGCCTACGCGGGCTCCAGGGAGGAGGTGGACCTTGCCGCAAGGAAGATATTCCGTTACGGCAATTACTCGGCCCTGAGGTTCACCGGAGGCGCAAACGTCCAGAAGGCCACGGCCCCGAGCGAGGACGGCATGAGGCACGACCTCTCGCTCCAGGTGCTGGGCGTGGCGCCCCGGGGCGCACTTACGCTTGAGGAGGTCATCCGCGGGGTAATTGACGCGCCCGTTATCTATGTGGGAGAGGGACACACGTTTTACCAGGACCACAAGATACAGCTCGAAGTCATAAAGGCCCTCCACGAGGCAGGCCGCAGCTTCGGCATCGGCATGGAGATGTTCCAGCAGCCCTTCCAGCAGCCCCTGGACGATTACCTGGCGGGCGAGATAGGCGAGAAGGAGTTTCTCAGGGCTTCGGAGTACTTCAAGCGCTGGAAGTTCAACTACCACCTCTACCGGGAGATACTGGACTACGCCAGGGCGGGCGGCATCCCCGTGGTGGCCCTTAACCAGAAGTCGGAGATTATCAGGAAGGTCGCCCAGGGCGGCCTGGACGCCCTCGACGAGGAGGAGAAAAAAGACATCCCCCCGGACATGGACATGTCCGACTTCGCCTACAGGGAGCGCCTCGGCGAGGTGTTCAGGCAGCACAAGAACTCCCGCACGTTCGAGAACTTCTACCAGGCCCAGGTCCTCTGGGACGAGACCATGGCCCATGCTGTGGACGAGTTTCTCGGGCAACACCCCGGCTGGCAGATGGTGGTCATCGCCGGGGCGGGCCACGTGGCCCACGGCTCCGGCATCCCCCGGAGGGCCAGGAGGCTGAACGGAATGGACTACGCCATACTCGTCACCGCGCGGAACTCCGGCATTGAGCCGGGCATTGCCGACTACGTGCTCTTTGCGGAGGACATTGCCGCCCCCGAGTCCCCGGCCCTCGGCGTGCAGGTCGATACAAAGGACGGCAGGCTCGTCATCAAGGAGGTCTCGCCCGGAAGCCCAGCCGAGAAGGCGGGTCTTAAGAAGAATGACGTCTTTCTCTCCGCCGACGGTCTGGACATAGAGGGCATCGAGGACCTCAAGGCGGCCCTTTTCGGCAAGGAGCCCGGCGACACGATGGCCGTAAGGGTCAAGAGGAAACGCTTTTTCGCCAGGGACAGGGAGTTGGGTGTCACTGTGAGGTTTCCGTGAACCGGGAAGCGGTTGGGGGTTAAAAAAAAAGGGGGCGCGTTCATGCGCCCCCTTTTTTAACTGCGGCTCTTATTTCTTTCCCTTGCTCCGGATGATTACCACATCCTCGCCCACTACAGGCAAGCCGCCGTATTCCCCAGACAGGCTGCCCGAGAGTTCCAGGTACAGCACCTCGCCGTCGGCAAGCCCGCCAAGGAAACCTTCCATTGACCGGATAACAGCCTGCTTGTCAAACTTAAGTGCAAGGTCGAGGAAACCGTCCGGACCCTCTTCAGTGCAATCCAGAGCGCCGGCCTTGCCGGTGTAGGGCTCGTAGGATGTTGCCACATCTTCCAGTTCCGCCCGTAAGGGAGATACCCCCGCCAATTGTATTGACGAGACGTCAACCTCTGTTGCGTCGAAATCAGCGGCCCCGAGCAGGGCGACGGGGAGCAAACCCCTGCTCCTTGTGTTAATCGGATTGGGACAGGATTGAGGCTTGATGTCCAGAGGCGCGGATATGGCGGCAATCGAGATAGTCACAGGTTCCGTCAGATTGGGCAAGGTGATAAAAGTCGGATTGTTTGCGTCTCCGGCCACGAAAACCCATGTATTGATCCCGCTCCAATACCTTGGCGTTATGGTAATTTCAGAGAACCCGTCAATGTCGCCGATAACCCCGCCGTCCGTGCAACAGTATCCCCAACCCCATCTGGCAGCCCATCCAAGGTTGTGTGCCGCCGGGTAATACCTGTCTCCCAAAGATTCAGGGTCGTCCTTTACAGTCCATGAAGCACCCTCCGGTATCCCGGCAAAGTTTAACATCGAGCTGCCGCCGCCGTTGTCCAAATACCTGTCATGAACCATAAAGAGGCTGAGTTCTCCGGAAGATGTGTCTCTGTACAGAAACAGAAAGCTCTTCGAACTTGTTTCAAAACCAGTGTCCGCGCTCGCATGATATCTCGTATTGTAGCCATAAAACAGTCCGGCGGATTCCGCCTGAGACAGCGGTTCCACTATTGTCGAAAAACCTCCCTGTGTTACTGTGTACAGTTCCTGCGATGCCTCGATTTTGTTCCCGGAGGCAAAGGTCATGATAGTTGCCGACAGCAACACCGCGGCAATAAGTAAAACCCTTCTTTTCATACTTCCTCCTCTCTGGTTTTTCATTACGCTGTTTTCACAACAAAAAAAGCCCGTTTACTTTCTTTGTTGAAGTTATTCAGGGCGGGAGACATAAAGCCCCCGCCCTGAATAACGCCTTTACTTCTTGCCCCTCATATCATGGGGCACAACAGCCTCTGTCGTGACGGTCGTCCGGTTCCCGGCGTTGTCCGTTATCACCGCCGTTATGGTGTAGTGCCTTCCGTCACGGTCCCCGCCGCTTCTCCAAGCCTCAAGGGGAATGGTGGTGTTAAACCCGCTTACCAAAGGCTCAACCGTGCCGTAATCGTCGGTCACGGTGAACTCTACCGAGGCAATCCCCGATGACGGGTCCGACGCCCCTCCGTTTACCGCAACGTCCACTGTCTTGTGGTTCGGCGGCCAGAGGATGCCGGGGGTTACGGAGATGTCCGCAACAGGCGCTGTCTTGTCGATGTTAAGCGTCACCGACGTGGTGGCCGCATTCCCCGCCTTGTCCACTGCCGTGCCTGTAACCACCTGCCCCGCGCCTTCCGTGGACACGCTTACAGGCGACGTGCATTCGGCCACGCCGGAGGTGGCGTCATTGCATGTAAAGGTCACTGTTACGTCCGTGTTGTGCCAGCCGTTTGCGTTTGCAGGGGGCTCCACCGCCGCCGTGATGGTGGGCGGCGTCTGGTCTATGTTGATGACCACGGTGTTGTAATGCACGTTGCCCGCGGGGCTCGTGGAGCGGTACTTAACCGTCGTAGTGCTGCACACGGGTATGCCCACTGTGTCGTCGTAGGGCTTCCACTCCTCCTGGACCGGGTTCCAGTACTCCGTCGCCGCCCCGCCGGAGGCGCTGTCGGTCGTGTTGAGCTTCACGGTCACACACTCCGTGTAATAGCCGCTCGGCGGCTCGGGGGGCAGAACGGGCGTAACGGAGGGCGGATTGTACTCCCTGTTTACGCCCTCCACATTGCCGGATTCGATGACCTCCACGTTGCCCGCGTTGTCCACGGCCCAGTAGGTCACCGTGTACGAGCCGTCGGCATTCAGGGTGAAATTGGCCCGGCTGTCCTCGACTACGGTCTCAGACCCGTTATGGCCGGGGCCCGTAATGGTGTAGTGGACATCCCGCACTCCGGTGCAGGAATCCGCGGCGGTCAGCTCCACGTCCACGTCCGAGACGTACCAGCCGTTATTGCCAAGCTCTCCTTCGAGTATGGCCGAGGTGGAAGGCGGCGTGGTGTCCTCTATGGCGATGTCTACTTCGTCGCTGTCTTCGAATTCTCCGTCCGAGACCGTGAGGAAGACGGTCGTTGTGCCGTAGGGAAGCGTGACCGAGGGGCTCACTCCTTCGGCGCTGCCGCCGTCCCACGTCCAGGCGTAGGTCAGGGCATCCCCGTCGGGGTCAGTGGAACCCGAGCCGTCAAGGGTGACCGACGCGCCTTCAGGCCCGGCGCACTCCACTGTCTGGTCAGTACCGGCGTTGGCGGTGGGGGGGGTGTTTTCGGATTTGCACTTGCCAGCGCTGCCCGATAGGTAAAGCGCCTGAACCTCTTCGCCCGAAAGCGCCCTGTTAAAATATTCAACCTCGTCTATGAGGCCGTGAAAGTGCCGAACAGAATATACCCCATGCCTGCCTATATAGACATCGCGGTCATTGTTGACGGGGTCGCCCGTGTATAGACGGCTGTCCTTAAGCACGCCGTCGAGGTACATACGAATTTCGCTCCCCGTGTATACACCCGTAATGTGGTGCCACTGATCGTCGAGTACATTCGTCATCGTGCCGACACCGACAAAGTTCTTAGCGGCCCCGGTATTTCCGCCCTTCCCGAAACCGAACATGACTTCGCCGACCACGCAGGTCCTGCCGAGACTTATGGAGCACCCCGGGTCGCCCTGCGTTCCCTGAACGACCCAGCCCGTTCCGTCGATGAACCCGTGCGATTTGTCTATGACGACAAACAGCCCGTCCCTGCTGTATTGTTCGGGATCGGCCTTTATCCACGCGTCTACGCTGAACGCGCCGGAGGGGTTGAGGTTGGAGTCGTGAGATATCCTCACATACGAGTCATGCCCGTTGAATTCGAATGCTTCATCGACCATGCCGGAGGCAAAGGTCACATTGTTCATCAGGCCGTTATTTCCACCCTTACTATCCCTTGAATTTCCATCTCCCGGCCACCAGCTTACAAGGCCGGAGGGCGGTTGCACACATTTATGCTCAGCAGCAATCAGACGGGCATTGGCCCAAACCGAATGATCTCCCCAGTGAGTATTAAGAGACTCTACTTCCAGGACCATCTCTTGATATCCTGAAGTATCTATTGAAATATTTACGGGAGGTGTTGAGTAATAAATAATACCGCTGTCATACTTGACTTGTCCGTCCAGGTATACACGATAAACAACTCCATCCGAACCATATGGTTCAGCGCCATCTTGTTCAGATAACCCTATGGTTGCCAGAAACAAATTATAGTTGCCATTCAAGTTCCAGGCGGCCTTTCCTCGGCCAGGCAAATACGTAACATCGCTGAAATATTTGCAATTAGAGTTAGGAGTTCCGTATAAGTAAGGGGCGTGCATTCCTATCCCTTTATTGTATATTGTCCCATCAATGACTATATCCGGCTGCCAGTACACCGTATCAAATTGAAGGCACCCATGAACATTGTTTTCATAAAGGGGTTCAAGGTCGGAAAGGTAGATAACGTACTCGCTATGCAGCTCCTGAATTTCGAACTCGGAAAGTGCGCGGTTATAAATACGGATATCGTCCATCTCGGCGTTTGCCCATTC
>CBDVCR010000088.1:0-12846 GCA_965372535.1 uncultured bacterium
GTTCAGGGTGACAATTCAAGGGATTGCCGAATCAACCGGCCAAGCATAAAATAAACGACAGCCGCTTGCAATGCCGGGAATTATTCCCCGCTTTTGGAAAAGTACGCCTCCCCCTTTTCGCGTGAGGCTTCGACCGCGGCATAGTCCGGAGCAAGGCCCTTCGGTTTTATCTCATATCCGGTGAACCCGCTTAACTTGAAAAAAGGGAGCTTATGGGGTAAGATTTCCTTGATGCAAAACCTGATTAAGGGCCTTATAGCAAAAAACAGCGCAAAGATAATACTCCTTGTCATGGACGGCCTCGGTGGACTGCCCGCCCCTGAGGGGCCTTTTGCCGGAAAGACGGAGCTTGAGGCCGCCGCGACCCCAAACCTCGACGCCCTGGCCGTCTCCTCGGCCTGCGGCCTCCACGTCCCGGTAGCCGCGGGCATAACGCCCGGAAGCGGCCCCGGCCACCTCGCCCTCTTCGGCTACGACCCGAAGGAGTTTCAAATCGGGCGGGGGGTGCTCGAAGCCCTCGGGCTCAACCTTGAACTGAGAAACACGGACATTGCCGTAAGGTGCAACTACGCGACCCTGCATGACGGCATAATCAAGGACCGCAGGGCGGGAAGAATACCCACCGGGCGGAGCGGAAAGCTCACCGAAAAACTCCAGGAACAGATAAAAAGTATTGACGACGCCGAGATAACCTTCCGCCCCGGCAAGGAGCACAGGTTCGCCGTAAGATTGAGGTTCCCCGGTCCCCTGACGCGCGGCGCCGGGGCGATAGCGGACACCGACCCTCAGCAGGCGGGCAAGGCGCCACTGCTCCCGTCGCCCGCCGCGCCCGAGGCGGAGCGGGCCTCGAAGGTGGTCGAAAAACTTATCGCACAGGCCGCCGAGGCGCTGAAGGGAGAGGAGAAGGCCAACTACATACTCCTGAGGGGCTTTTCCGAACTGCCCGACCTGCCCACCTTTGAGCAGGCATTCGGCCTGAGGCCCCTTGCCGTGGCCGCCTACCCGATGTACCGGGGGGTCTCGAAACTCCTGGGTATGGAGGCCCCGGACCTCGAAGGCGACCTGAGGGAAGAGATAGACATCATAAAGGAAAACTATGACAGGTACGATTTCTTCTTCGTGCACGTAAAGAAGGTGGACTCACACGGGGAGGACGGCGACTTCGGGGCGAAGATGAAAAAGATAGAGGAAGTGGACGCCTTCGTACCCGAAATCCTCGGCCTCAAGCCCGACGTGCTTATCGTCACCGGGGACCACTCCACCCCCGCCGTCATGCAGGAGCACAGCTGGCATCCGGTGCCCGTGCTTCTGAAGTCCCCCTACACGCTCGGGGGAATGTGCTCAGGCTTCCACGAAAGGGAGTGCCACGGGGGAGAACTCGGCGTCTTCCCAACCGTGGAGCTGATGCCCCTCGCCCTTGCCCACGCGCGCAGGCTCAAGAAGTTCGGCGCATAGACTCCCGCTTAATTACAATGTTTTAAATCTTCTGAACGCAACTGACTATGTCTTGTTCCTCCGCAAATTAAGCGAATTGTCACCCTGAACTTGATTCAGGGTCTTGGATGCTGAAATAAATTCAGCATGACAAAGATAGAATATTCTTCGGAACATTTTGTATTTTCAAGATATAACATCCACCCTCCCGATAGGCGGGACTTTCCAGTCCCGCCGGGGGCCGGTTCTCCGGCGGGACTGGAAAACCCCGCCTATGCCTGAAAGTGGCGAATTATACAATAATGGCAAGGGGTTAAGTCCATCTCCTGCGGGTTCAAGTTTGTAACTTGAACCCGCTTTTTTTGTTGAATAACCCCCATGCCTTCGGTAAGGATTGAAATAAATTTCTTGTCCCCTCCTTTCAGTAAAGGGGGATAATGAAGTTCATCCTTCGACAGGCCCGGGATGACGAAAGAGCGACAGCGAGACAGGGAACGGGCCGGGTTCCGGCTTTTACGGGCCAATGACGGGAAGGCTTCCCTTGCATAGCGGAAAAGGCTCAGGGGCCGCCCCTGGCGGCCCCGCGAAGGGTTATCTGCTTTGCTTGGCCGCCTCCTTGATGAGGGACTGGCCTATGACGTTTCTCTGTATCTGGTTGGTGCCCTCGTATATCTGCAGGATTTTGGCGTCCCGCATCATCTTCTCGACGGGGTATTCCCTCATGTAGCCCGAGCCGCCCATTACCTGCACGGCGTCGGTGGCCACCTTCATCCCAACGTCCGTTGCAAAGAGCTTGGCCATGGCCGATACCTTCGAGACGTCCTTGGCCCCTCCGTCTATGAACCTGGCCACGGAGTAGACGAGGCTGCGCGCGGCCTCGGTCTGGGTGGCCATGTCAGCCAGCATGTGCTGAACGGCCTGGAAGCTGATGACGGGATGCCCGAACTGGACCCTCTGGCGGGCGAACTTTACGGCCTCCTCAAGCGCCCCCTGGGCCACGCCCACGCCCTGCGCCCCCACGCCTGTGCGGGAGGAGTCCAGGGTCTTCATGGCAACGATAAAGCCCATGCCCTCGCGGGCGATGAGGTTTTCCTTGGGAATACGGCAGTCCTTAAACACAAGCTCCGCGGTGGTGGAGGCCCTGATGCCCATCTTCTTTTCCTTCTTGCCGAAGGAAAACCCCGGCACGCCCTTCTCCACGACAAAGGCCGAAGCGCCCCTGGCGCCCCTGGCCTTGTCGGTAATGGCGATGATGGTGTATATGTCCGCCTCGCCGGCGTTGGTTATCCACTGCTTGGTGCCGTTTAAGACGTACTCGCTGCCATCGAGCCTGGCGGTGGTCTGGATGCCCCCGGCGTCGCTTCCGGCGTTGGCCTCGGTAAGGCCGAAGGCCCCGAGATTTTTGCCCGCGGCGATGTCCGGGAGATATTTTTTCTTCTGCTCGTCCGAGCCGTGAAGCAGGATGGGGAAGGTGCCGAGGGCGTTTGCCGCATATGAGGTGGAGACCCCGAGACAGGCGGCGGAGATTTCCTCCACAGCTATACAGAGTTCGAGGCTCCCCATGCCGAGGCCGCCGTATTCCTCGGGTATGAAGATGCCGAAGAGGTCGCTCTGGGCCATCACCTTGATGATGTCGTGCGGGAACTCCTCTTTCTCGTCCAGCTCCGCCCTGACGGGGACGATCTTCTCCTCGGCAATCTGCCGTGCCGTGTCCCTGATAAACGTCTGCTCTTCAGTCAGAAAATAGTCCATGTTTTCCTCCATGCCTCATCGGTCAGTCCATTATCTCGGCGGCCGAGAAGAAGTACGGTATCTCGAAAGCCGCGGACTCGGGGGAGTCCGAGCCGTGCACGATGTTGCGCTCTATGCTCTCGGCGAAGTCGGCCCTTATGGTGCCGGGGGCCGCGTCCCCGGGGTTGGTGGCGCCCATGGCCTCCCTTGCTTTCGCGATGGCGTCCTCGCCCTCGATGACCATTACCACGATGGGGCCTTCGGATAAGAATGCCTTGAGGTCTTCGTAGAAGGGCTTTTCCTTGTGGACGGCGTAGAAACCCCCGGCCTCCTCGCCGGTGGCGCGGAGCATCTTGAGCGCCCTGATTCTCAAGCCCTGTTTCTCGAACCTTGTCATGACCTCGCCGATTATGTTCTTCTGCACCCCGTCGGGTTTTACTATCGAAAGCGTCCTCTGCATGTCTCCTCCTGAATGTCTATGCACGGCCACGAATTACTTCTCCAGTTTTTCCGCAAGCGCCCTTACCGCCGAGGCCGACTCGTGAAGGAGTTTCCGCTCCTCCCCGGTAAGCGCAACCTCCACGACCCTTTCCACTCCGGCGCTTCCGAGCACCACCGGAGCCCCGGCGAAGACGTCTTCAAGGCCGTACTGGCCGCTTAAGCGCACCGCGCAGGGAAGCATCCGCTTTTCGTCCAGCAGGATGGCCTTGACCATCTGGCATGCGGAAGCCGCCGGGGCGTAGTAAGCGCTCCCTGTCTTGAGAAGGCCCACGACTTCGGCCCCGCCGTTTCTGGTCCTCCCGATGAGCGCGTTTATCCTTTCCTCGGAGAACAGCTCCGTTATGGGGACGCCCTTTACCGTGGTAAACCGCGGCATGGGAACCATCTGGTCGCCGTGCCCGCCGAACACCAGGGCCTCAACGTCGGCCGCCGAGACCCCGGCCTCCCACGCCACAAAGGCCCTGAACCTCGCGGAGTCCAGCACCCCTCCCATGCCGATGACCCTCTCCGGGGCGAACCCCGATACCTTGAGGGCAAGGTGGGCCATGACGTCCATGGGGTTGGTGACGATTATGAGTATCGCGCCGGGCGAGAGTTTCGAGACCTCGGAGGCGGCTTTTTTCATAATCCCGGCGTTTGCCAGCAGAAGGTCGTCTCTGGACATTCCCGGCTTCCTGGCAAGCCCGGCGGTTATTACCACGATGCCGGAGCCCGCCGTGTCCGCGTAGTCGTTCGTGCCCGTAACAGCCGAAGACGAGCCCCAGAGGGGGCACGCCTCCGCCATGTCGAGGGCCTTGCCCTGGGGTATGCCCTCCACCACGTCGAAAAGCACCACGTCGGAAAGCCCCTTTTCGGCAAGGAGCTGGGCCAGCGAAGCCCCCACGTTGCCCGCGCCGATTATCGATACTTTTTGCAATTCGGAATTTCCCTTCTCCGGCTCAATAAACGTAAATTATAAAGCGCGGGAGTAAAGAATCTCAAGCTACAGCACACGACGGGCCATTTCAGGAAACTCATGGACAACGATTTAAAGACGGCAACCTGCTATACTTTAGCATATGTCGGCCGGAAATAGAAAAACCGCGGAGGAGATTTTCAGGGCCGCACTGAAGGCCGCCGACCCTTACCTCGCCGTGCGGTCCCATGCCGGGAGGCTGGCCTCCGAGTACCGCGAGGGCGGTTACGGGCGGCTTCTTGTAGCCGGCTTCGGCAAGGCTTCCACGGAGATGGCCCGGGCGGTCCACGACTCCCTTGGGGACACGATTACGGACGGCCTGGTGATTACAAAACACGGGGCGTCCTCCGGAACCAAAGTCACAGGAAAGATACGCGTACGGGAGGCCGGCCACCCGGTGCCCGACGAGGACGGGCTCAAGGCCACGGGAGAGTTGATAAGACTCCTTGATGGCGCGGACGAGAGCACCCTGGTGGTCTGCCTTGTCTCCGGCGGGGGGTCCGCCCTTCTTGCCGCCCCCCACGAAGGCGTCACGCTGGCGGAAAAGCAGGAGATTACAAAGGCCCTGCTTGCGTCCGGCGCGGACATCCACGAACTAAACGCCGTCAGAAAACATGTCTCCGCCGTCAAGGGCGGCAGGCTCGCCGGGCTTGCATGGCCCGCGAAGGTGGTGTCCCTTATAGTCTCCGACGTCATCGGCGACAGCCTCGACACGATTGCCTCCGGCCCCACCTCGCCGGACGCGTCCACATACGCCGACGCCCTGGACATACTCGGAAAATACTCAATCACCGGCCCGGAAAACGTCATGCGGCTTCTAAAAAAAGGCGCGGCAGGCAGCGTCCCGGAGACCCCCAAGCCCGGGGACAGGGCCTTCGAGAAAGTGGAAAACGTCATTATCGCAAACAACATGGCGGCACTGAAAAAAGCCGGCGAAAAGGCGCAGGAGCTGGGTTTCCCCGCGCAAATATTAACCGACTCCCTCAAGGGCGACGTAGCGGAGGCGGCCCGATTTCTATTCGAGGAAACCAAAAGGCGCCGTGACCGCCCCGCCTGCCTCATATCCGGCGGCGAGACCACGGTCGTGGTAAAAGGCGGGGGCAAGGGGGGCCGGAACATGCACCTCGCCCTCTACTTCGCCATGGCGATAGAGGGAAAGCCGGGCATCACCATGCTTTCAGCCGGTACCGACGGCGCCGACGGCCCCACGGACGCCGCGGGCGCGGTGGTGGACGGAAACACCGTGGCCAAGGCCAGGGCCGCGGGAGCGACCCCCGAGGAATATTTCGCCGACGACAACTCCTATAATTTCTTCAAGCGCACGGGGGACATCCTCATAACCGGCCCCACCGGGACGAACGTGATGGACATACAGGTAATGCTCCTTGCCTGAGAGCCCCGGGTCCATTGAGGGATAACCCTGATTGGACATCTCCCCGGCGCGTCTTTTATTATTACACCGGCAACTAAACTATATGAAAGTACCGCTATTATGTCATTCCGGGCTTGACCCGGAATCCAGCGTTTTTTGATTGGATTCCCGCCTGCGCGGGAATGACGGCATTAAGGTATTTAATTGCCGGAGTAATAATAAGGAGAGCATAAAATAGTTTACCCCCCTTTGAAAAAAAGGGGGGTAAACTATTTTATGCTCTGAGTATTAATCGGCCCGGGTTAGGCTACTGTCATGGGAAAGAAAATTATAATCTTCACGGACCTCGACGAGACCCTGCTTGAGCTAAGGAGCTATTCGTTTGAAAAGGCCCTGCCCGCCCTCGCGCTCCTGAGGGAAAGGGACATCCCCCTCGTCATATGTTCGAGCAAGACCCGGCCCGAGATAGACTCTTACAGGGAAAAGCTCAAGAATGCCCACCCCTTTATCGCGGAAAACGGCGGCGGCCTTTACGTGCCGAAGGGGTATTTCGAGGACATGGGCGACCACGCCGCCCTTGACGGCGGCGGCTGCGACGCGATAATTCTCGGCACCCGGTACGCGGAGCTTCGGGAGACCCTCCTCGGCCTTCGCTCAGAGGGCTTCGACCTCAAGGGGTTCGGGGACATGAGCGTCGGGGAAATCTCGGCCCTCACCGGGCTTAAAAGGGAAGAGGCCGCCCTTGCCAGGAAGAGGGAGTTTGACGAGGCGTTCGTCTTCAGGGGCGACGCCCTCAAGCTGCGGACGGCAATCAGAAAAAAGGGCCTCAACATGACAGAGGGGCGGCTTTTCCACCTCATGGGAGACAGCGACAAGGGAAAGGCCGTGGACATCCTGAAAGAGCTTTATAAAATTAAATACCGCGACCCGGTCTTCGTCGCCCTTGGCGACAGCCCCACGGACACGCCCATGCTCCGGAACGTGGACTACCCGGTGCTCGTTAAAAAAGACGACGGAAGATACGACGAGCGCGTCTCGGCCCCCAACCTCATCAGGGCGGAAGGCATAGGCCCGGAGGGGTGGAACCGGGCGGTGGTTGAGCTGGTGAACAAGCTATAAGCCTCCCCGCGGCATAGACTGCGGGGATTGCGCCGGTGCATTTAAAACGGAACCATACATGGCGACTTGAGAGCCGGCCCTCCGGCGGGGTTGGAAAACCCCGCCTATGCCTTGCATGTCATTGCGGGCTTGACCCGAAATCCAGTCTTTTCCGTCCGGATTCCAGCCTTACACGCTCACACATGCTTCCGCAGAAGCCCCTCAACACGCGCGACCCTCTCCTTCATCTCCTCAAGCTCCTCCTCGTGCTCCGAGACCAGGGCGCTGCTCAGGTGGGCCGATGTGTGGGCGAGGTTGAAATTAAATGTGTCATCGAGGTCCTCGAGGTCGCCCAGGAGCTTTTTCAGCTCCCTTTCCAGTTCCTCTTTGCTCATCTCCTCCAGCGCCTTTGCCATGCATAACCCCTTTACCGGAAGATATATTTTCTGACGGAAGCGGCCTTTCTTGATACCGGCTGCATGGAATTCATCGGGGCGTTTCGAATAGAAACGGAACCATGGGAGCCGCCCTCCATAGGGCCTTTTAAAATCAACCCGGCAAGCGCTTTTGCCGGGAGTGCATATTGGCGGGGTGGACGGGACTCGAACCCGCGACCTCCGGCGTGACAGGCCGGCGTTCTAACCAACTGAACTACCACCCCAGAATGGTGGGCGGAACAGGGCTTGAACCTGCGACATCAGCCTTGTAAGGGCTGCGCTCTCCCAACTGAGCTATCCGCCCTGTCCAGAGGAAATATTGCCCTGTCCAGAGGATATATTTAACTATACGACATCGGGATTTGTCAATCAAGCGGGCGAATCCGAAAAAAATCGCGGGAAGCGACCGCGCCTCTCATCAGCCGGAGTCCCTCATGCCCGAAAACGGCTCCCCGCGAGGCGCTGGACGGCGTTCCGCAAGGGCGTATTGACGGCGTATTGACCAACCACGGAGCTTTCGTCAACTCCGAACCCTCACCACCCGCCCCCCTGGCCGTGGATACTGAGGTCTGGAAGAGGATGGGGTATAATAAGCCATGAGTGATTTTGAAAATATTTATGCGGAACGCGAGTCCATTTCATCTGAGGCAATAGAGATCATTGATGCAGCCTTTGCGGAGTTTGGCACTTTACTCAACTTCTCGGTCGGTATGCTCAGCACCGAAGATGTCGGAAGTGGGCTGTACCTCTTCGTTCATAAATTCATTATCCCTGAAAAACGCTACGGCGAGCATCCCGCAATAGAAGGAATTTTCTCGGTTGAAAAATATAAAGGAGAGAGGGTCCTTTTGGCGAGCAGGACGAGAGGATAGGAACATCGACAATGAAGTTTAGGATAGCGGTTGTATGTTCAATACTCTATTTCTTCTTTTCCCTTGCTGCTCATTGGGGCTATCACCGTGGGGCAGATGCTTATATTTTTAAATGGGATGAGTTCATTTTCACTGGAATTATGCCATTAGTAATTTTATGGGGACTATGGTGGATTATAAGAAGTAAGAAAAAATAATCATTTGACCCTCGTCTACGTCGTTCTTAATTATTTCGTCGATAACGATGTCTATATTAATTCGAGTGAGATTTTCGATTTGCCGGTTAAAGCCACTTTGTACTCTGGCAGGAAGAAAATTAGAACCTTTGAGAAACCTGATCGGGAATTCCATAATTTTTAATCCGCAGAAGTAATTCTACGATTTTTCTATGATTATTTATATAGACATCCTTACAGCGTATTCTGCAAAGAAATTAATAATAAAGTCTTTGGCTTCTTTGTACCAAGGAGAATTTGTAATAGCTTCAATCTTTCTGGTGGCGGGAGGAGAAAAGGCTCTCTTATCTATTAATTCCAGTGTCAACGCGTTGATAGCATCTATTCCATTGGCTGCAAGACGTGCTCCGACGAATTCATGCCTCGACTTATCAAAACTTAATTTTTTAATTTGTATTAGGTCTTCTATATCAGCATCTTTTGTCGAAGCCCAGCATCTAAATCGTAATTTAACGTATCCCTTGTCGTGTAGATATAGTAAATCAGGAAAATCATCCAGTTCACCGGGGAGCAAGTCCCGGTATTCCGGATATCTGTTTTCAAGGTCACGCAACAGTTCAAGTTTCTTTTCGTCCATAAGAAGATTATAGATGGGGGATGGTATGTCGTCAATAAGTAAAAAGCAGATACAGCTCATCCATATTGCCAAGGCTGAGCTGGGCATTAGCGACGAAGATTACAGGGCCTTGCTCATGACCCGTTATCTGGGATGCTTTGAGGGCTCATGCTAAGGAACTGACTGAGGCAGAGGCCGACGTTCTGCTGGAGCATTTCAAGTCCAGGGGATTCAAGGTCAAGAAGAAGCGCAGGACCAGGCCCACGCGGCCGCCTGTGGTCACAGACATAGCAGGATATTTGCGGAACTGCTCGACGACTGCGGCGAGGACAGGAAAAGTCATCTGATATTGCGTAACCAAATAGATTTAGTTATTAACTCGCGTGCCATTGCATCTACCGCCTTTTTAGATTTATCATAAAAATCACTCATATCATCAATTGAAGCTTTTGCCTTCATTGCCTCGTCATACAGCTTATAGGTTTCTTTGGAGAAATACGCCTGCACAAAATGTCGGGCCTTCGCCATTAAACCAACGGTATCTGTCCTCATGGCAACTGGGCGCGGGCGGGTCTTTTTTCTTTCCTGGTCTTGTAAGTCAGAATCTAAAACGTCTCTTTCGTATGCACTCATAGCCCTTATTGCAATATTAAAAGCCTCATGTCTTTTTTCAGTTGTCCATTTAATTCGAAGTACGATTATGGGGCCGATTATTGCGCCAATTATCGCGCCCATCAAAGCAATAAAAAAAGTCTCCAATCCGCAATCCTCCGTTGCTGTATTATACAACTTTCCTACGATTTTTTAGCGTATCAAAGCCCGTCTCAGCGTATCCCCGCACACTACCCGCTATGCACGCCTTCGGGCTAAAAAAGCGTCTTCGGCGCCTTAATCCCCAGGTGCTCGTATGCAAGGCGTGTGGCGCACCTTCCCCTGGGGGTGCGATCGAGCATGCCGAGTTGAAGGAGGAAGGGCTCTATGACTTCCTCTATGGTGTCGCGCTCCTCGCTCAGCGAGGCCGAAAGCGTCTCCACGCCCACGGGGCCGCCGCCGAACTTCTCCACCAGGGCAAGCAGGAGCCGCCTGTCCATCTCGTCCAGCCCGAGGCCGTCAACTTCGAGGGAGTCCAGGGAGTCGTGGGCCGTCTTGAGGTCTATGGTGCCGTCGCCCCTTACCTCGGCAAAGTCCCTCACCCGCCGGAGGAGCCGGTTGGCGATTCGCGGGGTGCCCCTTGAGCGGCCCGCTATCTCAAAGGCGGCGTCTTCGTGAAGCCCTGCCCCCAGTATGGAGGCCGAGCGCATGACGATGAGCTTAAGTTCCTCGGGCAGGTAGAAGTCAAGCCTGCTCACCACGCCGAACCTCGACCTCAGCGGCGAGGTTATAAGCCCGGTCCTCGTGGTGGCCCCGGCCAGGGTGAACCTGGGCAGGTCGAGCTTGAGGGTCCGCGCGTTTGGCCCCTGCCCTATCACTATGTCGAGCTGGTAGTCCTCCATGGCCGGGTAGAGCACTTCCTCGACCGCGCGGGGGAGCCTGTGTATCTCGTCGATAAAGAGTATGTCCCGCTCTCCGAGGTTCGTCAGGATGGCGGCCAGGTCCCCCTGCCTCTCCAGCACCGGGCCGGAGGTGGACTTTATGTTCACCTTGAGCTCGTGGGATATGATATGGGCGAGTGTCGTCTTTCCGAGCCCGGGCGGGCCGGAAAACAGCACATGGTCCAGGGGTTCGCCCCTCCTTGAGGCGGCCTCGATAAAGACCTTGAGGTTTTCCTTGAGCTTGGCCTGCCCGACGAACTCCCCCAGGCTCCTGGGCCTCAGACCGTTTTCGAAGCCGGCCTCAAGCTCCTTTATCTCCGGGTCCAGTTCCCTGTCGTCAATCCTTTTCATCCGTCGCACCCGTAAGGTATTTTAACGCCTCCTTCAGAAGCGGCTCAATCTCGTTGTGGCCCTTCCTCCGGGCCTTCTCCACGGCCCGCTGGGCGTCGCCCCCGCGGTAGCCCAGGTTTACCAGCGCCGACAGGGTGTCGTCGAAAACCCTGTCGGCAACCGCCCCTTCCCTGGGCAGTTTGTCCCTGAGTTCGAGCACAATCCTGTGGGCCGTCTTCTTCCCAAGCCCCGGTATCCTGGTAAGGAGGTCTATTTCCTCGGCCCCCACGGCCCTCAGAAAATCGTCGTGGGAAATGCCGGAGATGATATTGAGGGCGAGCTTCGGCCCTATGCCGGATATCCCCAGAAGCGTGGTGAATATCTTTTTCTCCTCCGGGGTCTTGAAGCCGTAAAGGTGTATGGCGTCCTCGCGCACGTGGGTGTGGACATGGAGAAAGACCTCCGCCCCTTCCCCCGGGAGTTCGGACAACGTGCTTACCGGGACGCTGAGGCGGTATCCGACCCCGGCGGCCTCGACAATCACCTCGGAAGCTGTTTTCCAAAGCAGCGTCCCCCTTATGGCGCCTATCATGAGGCCGCCTCCTCCTTCCTGAGCCGCAGCCGGTTCAGGTGGCAGAGGGCTATGGCCAGGGCGTCCGAGCTGTCGGGGGAGAGGGATATTTTAAGGGAGAGCAGCCTCTTTACCATTTCCTGCACCTGCCTTTTCTCGGCCCGCCCGTATCCGGTTACCGCCTTTTTGACCTCCAGGGCGCTGTACTCGTACACGCCCAGCCCGCCGGCCGCGGCGGCAAGCAGCGCCACCCCCCTGGCGTGGCCCAGGATAAGCGCGGCCCTCGCGCTCTTGGCGAAAAAGACCTTTTCCACCACCGCCTCGGCGGGGCCGTATTCCTCGATGACCTCCGCAAGGCCGTCATGGATTTCCCTGACCCTGACGTGGAGGGGGCTTTTGGCGGCGGGCACTATTCTTCCCGATGTCACGTAGTCTCCGTCCGAGCTTATGACGCCGTAGCCGCAGGAGCGGCTCCCCGGGTCGATGCCCAGGACCCTCAGGCTATTTTTTTCTTGGCGCCTCAAACAGTATCTCCTCGACCATCTGGCATAGGACGTGCCCGAGAAGGTTATGGGCCTCCTGTATCCTCGGTGTGTTTTCCGAAGGCACAAGGAATGCGTGGTCCGCCATCGAGGCCATCTTCTTTCCCTTCGCCCCGGTAAAGGCGATGGTCTTTAACTTCTTCCTCTTGGCCACAGCCAGCGCCTTAAGGACATTGGGGGAGTTCCCGCTGGTGCTTATCCCGATAACCACGTCGCCTTCCGAGCCGAGGGCCTTCACCTGCCTTGCGAATACCTCCGAGAAGTCGTAATCGTTCGCCACGGCGGTAAGGATGGCCATGTCGGTGTTAAGGGCGATGGCCGGAAGCCCGGGCCTCTCCATTTTGAAGCGCCCCACGAACTCGGCCGCCATGTGAGAGGCGTCGGTGGAGCTTCCGCCGTTTCCGAATATCAAGAGCTTGCCGCCCTTGCCGAACGCCTCGGCAACCACCCTGGAGGCCTCGGCGACGGCATCGGCGTTTTCACTGAAAAACTCCTGTTTTACCCTGACGCTTTCCTCGAAGGCGCTGATTATCTTCCGCTTCATATCGTTCCGCCCCTGGAGTGTGGTACGCTGTCAGATATTATGGATTATCGGTAAATATAATGTAAAGGAACCACAAGATGGTGAAAATCCACCGCCTAATTTTAATGCAGGCGGTTTTCAGCCTCGCCGGGCGTA
>CBDVCR010000089.1:0-12744 GCA_965372535.1 uncultured bacterium
GAGGCCGGGGCTGAAGGACGTCCCCTCAATGTCGAGGGCCTTGTCCTTGGGGCAAAACCCCTTCTTGCATTGCCTGTCGTAATAATATGCCCGCTTTACTCGGACACGGCCAAGTACCGTAAGCAGTTCCTTGTCCCGGTACCCCACGAACTCCGAGGGGCGCCCCTTGCCGCAGGGGACGGTCCTGCCCCTGTAGTCGCCGCTGTCTGCGTTTATGAGCCCCTCAAGCATGATGCTGCCAACGCCGTGCATGGATGAGCGGATGCCCATCTCCGTGGATTCCAGGTCGATGTGGCCGAGGCTGTCTCTGTCTTTGAAGGCAAGCTCTACTATGCGGTCGACTTCTTTTTGTATTTCTTCCTGAGGAGTCTCCGCAAGTTTTTTTTAAGCTCTTCAAGTTCGGCGTCGTCCTTGACCTCCGGGGCAGGCATAAGGTCGCAGAGTTTTTCGCTTGCCTGGACGATATCCTCACAAAGGCGCTTAAAGCTGCGGTAGTTGTCGTTGTCCTCCACGTATTTCTGCAATTGCGGGCCTATCTTGAGCTGCTTGGTGTAGCTTTTCCCTTTGATGGTCGTGCTCCAGAGGTACTGCGGCCCGTGTCCGGGATGCCCTTGCTTTGCACATGCGCAGTTCTTCTTCCCGCATTTCCGGTAATTCACCGAGATTGTCCCGCGCCTGAAGTTTCCTGTTTCCATTAACTTTCTGAACAAGCTCCTTTTCCGTTGCTGGAGACTTTCGATGCTTTCTGCCATGGCCACCTCCATTCTGATAGCTTACCAGCTATCAGATTATAGCGCAAAAAAAGAGGAAAGTCAAATTTACCCACAAATATGTCGCAGACCCGTTTGCCTCAGCAAGAATCCAAACGAAACCGATTCGTTGCCTCATTTAAGAATGCAAGCGAAATTTCCACTATGGTCTCCTGTAATCCGGAAGAGCCGGGAGGCGGAAATGGGGCTTACGATGATGGAGAGGCGGCTGTAATAAAGGAGCCGGCCAGGGTGTACCGGAAGGCCGCCAGGAAAGAAAAAGGGCGGATGCTCGCTGACGAGAATATGGGACGTTCTCTGAGTGGGACGAGCAGGGGCCGGGATTTGTGGAGATAGACCTGGTGGGACACGAGGGCAAAGACCCCATCCGCATTTCCATTTTAAACTAACCACCGGCGGATTCCGCCAAAGAGTGGCGCAACGCAGTACATGACCGGCACGGTACGCAATGCCTTATCAGTTCGGTTGGGAAGGGGTCGAAAAACATGAATAATTCGAACACTTTCGGGTACGGAATATCCTTTGATCGCCGGGGGTTGCACGATTTTCAAGCCATTGTCCCTGAACACCTGTAAAAAAGGACGACCGGGGGCACAATACTTGACAAAGCCAGTAGGGTATTTATAATCTAAGACATGCTGAGGCTATCGACCAAAGGGCAGTACGGCGTCAGGGCGATGTTCGAAATCGCCAAGGGCTACCCCTCCTCGCCCACTACCATAAAAGAGGTGGCCGAGCGGCAGGAGGTCTCGGTGGCCTACCTCGAACAGATACTTAACACCCTGAGGAAAGCGGGGCTCATCCTGAGCGTTAAAGGCCCCGGCGGGGGCTACCTCCTTAGCAGGGGCCCGGCGCACATAAACATCGGCGCCGTCCTTAACGCCCTTGAGGGGCCGGTCGCCATCACCTCCTGCCTCGACCCCTCGGAGGGGTGCAGCCGCGTGGATACCTGCGTGACCCACCTGCTCTGGCGCTCCCTGGGGGAGAAGATTGAGGCGTTTCTTAACACCATCACCCTGGACGACCTGCTGAACGAGGAGACCCTGCTCAAGCAGGCCGTCAAATCCGCTCCGGCCGGGGGCGGGAAAAAGAGCGCTTTAAAATGACGCTCAAATTCGTCGAAAACGTAAAGGCCGACATCACCACCGACGTGGTCTACATGATGTGCCCCATGCACCTCCTGAAGCTCGAAGAGATGATAAAGGAAATCGAACCGGGACAGGTGCTCGAGATACTCACGGACTACGACGGGGCGCTTGAGGACATACCGGGCTGGTGCGAGAAGACAGGCCACGATTTCATCGGCGTGGACGAGGAAGAGGATTTTTATAAATTCTACATCAGGAAGAAAGGGGAAGACGCATGAAGGGCCGTTATTTCGACCACGTTGCCACAAACCCCCTCCGGCCTGACGTCCTTGAGGCCATGATGCCCTATTTCAAGGAGGACTTCGGCAACCCCCTGAGCACCTACGACCTCGGCGGAAGGGCGCGGGCCGCCATCGAGGCCGCCCGCGAGGAGGTGGCCTCCCTTGTAGGCGCAAAGGCATCGAGCATGGTCTTTACCGCAAGCGGGGCGGAGGCAAACAACTTCGCCCTGAGGGGAGCGGCCCTGGCCCGGCAGGACAAGGGAAGGCACGTCATCGTCTCACGGGTGGAGCACCACTCGGTGCTGAACCCGGCGCGGTTTCTCGAAAAGCAGGGCTTTACCGTCACGTTCCTGCCCGTGGACAGGCACGGCATGGTGGAGCCTGACGTGCTCAGGAAATCCATGACCAGCGAGACAGTGCTTGTCTCGGTTATACACGCAAGCTCCGAGGTCGGCGCCATACAGCCTATCAAGGAACTGGCCTCAATCGCCATGGAGCACGGCGCGGCCTTCCACACCGACGCCGTGGCCTCGGCGGGCAATATCCCGGTGGACGTGGACGAGCTCGGCGTGGACCTCCTGAGCCTTGCAGCCCACCAGTTCTACGGCCCCAAGGGGGCGGCCGCCCTTTACATCAGGCCGGGGCTCAGGGTGGTTCCCCTCGTATACGGCGGCATACAGGAAAGCGGAAAGAGGGCAGGCACCGAGAACGTGCCCGCCATCGTGGGCATGGGAAAGGCCGCGGCCCTGGCCAAGGAGTATCTCCCAAAAAGGATGCGGCACGTGGAAAAACTCCGCAACAGGCTCGTCAAGGGCGTAATGGAGACGGAAAACGTGATTCTTACCGGCCACCCCACGGAAAGGCTCCCCGCTCATGCGAGTTTCTGCGTGGAGTACATAGAGGGCGAGGCCATGCTGCTTATGCTGGCCGCAAAGGGCATATACGTGGCCAGCGGCTCGGCCTGCTCGTCGAAGGCGCTCAAGTCATCGCCCATACTGCTTTCCATGGGCCTTTCCTCGGCGGTCGCCCAGGGCTCGGTGGTCTTTACCGCCGGGGAGGGAAACACCGGCGAGGACGTGGACTACGTACTTTCGGAATTCCCCCGGATAATAAGGCGGCTCAGGGAAATCTCCCCATACGCCGGGGGCTGGGGAGAACAAGAGGAGGACAAGGGCACATGTATTCCAAAAAAGTGATGGACCATTTCATGAACCCGAGAAACGTCGGGGAGGTCGAAAACCCCGACGGCGTCGGCGAGGAGGGCAACCCCACCTGCGGCGACGCGATGAAGATAACCATCAAGGTCGAGGGCGGCGTTATCACCGACGTCAGGTTCAAGACCTTCGGCTGCGGAGCGGCCATCGCGGTATCGAGCATGGTCACCGAGATGGCCAGGGGCAGGACGGTGGAGGAGGCCCTGAGGATAACCAAGGAGTCCATTGCCGAGGAGCTTGAGGGCCTGCCGCCCCAGAAGATGCACTGCTCGAACCTCGGCGCCGACGCCCTGAGAAGGGCCATCGAGGACTATCAGAGCAGGAAGGGGGATTGAGCCCCCGCCATGCCCTCTGGCAACTGTTTTCTTGAAAAAAGCCCGCCTCAGCCCGGCCTTTCCGGGGCCTGAAATACCGCCGCTTAAAATTTTCCCTTGACAATTGCCGTCTGTTTGGGTTATTTTTTCTGTTTGACGGGGTATTACCCTTTTTCAACTTTCTCCGAAGGGGGGTAGCAAATGAATGCGTTAGGTTCACACTTTTTAGTCGAATTAAGGGACTGCAACCCCGATATTCTGAAGAGCCTCGAAAAAGTCCGCGACACGATGGTATCCGCGGCCAAGAAGGCCAAGGCTACGATCATCGACGTTTCGTTCCATGAATTCAGCCCTTTCGGCATCAGCGGCATGGTCATCATAGCCGAATCCCACCTGAGCATACACACCTGGCCGGAATACGGCTATGCCGCAGTGGACATATTCACCTGCGGAAACGTCATCGAGCCCGAGGAGGCCGCGGCTTACCTGGTGGAGGCGTTCGGGTGCAAAAACCCCTCCGTGGTGGAAATGAAAAGGGGAATACTTTCCCCAATGGACAACAGGGAACTGCCCCACAAATACGCCGGAAACCTCAGGGCCGTCACCTGACCGGCAAGCGCTCCGACTGGTTGTTGGACAATAAAAAGTCCGCTTTCTTCGGGAAGCGGACTTTTTTCATGCCGGTTTCCGGCGGGCTACGTCTGCTCTCTGTCCCAGAGGGCCGCCAGCCCGGGGAGTTCCTTGCCCTCCAGGAGCTGGAGCGACGCCCCTCCCCCGGTGGAGATGAAGGAGATGGAGTCCGACACCCCCGCCCTGTGCACCGCAAGGTCGGTGTCGCCGCCGCCCACTATGGTAAGGGCGTAGGCGTCGGCCACGGCGCGGGCGATGGCGAAGGTCCCCCTTGAGTAGGCGTCCACCTCGAAGATGCCCATTGGACCGTTCCAGAGCACTGTCTTGCAGTTGGCGATGGCCTCGCTGAAGAGCCTGCACGAGGCCGGGCCGATGTCCAGGGCCCGCCACCCCCGGGATATCTCCTGGGTGGGCACTATCTTGTTTTCCGCCCCCGGTTCGAGGCTCTGGGCCACGACGCAGTCAACGGGCAGGTAGAATTTCACCCCGTTTTTCCTCAGCCTCTCCATTATCCGCTCCGCAAGCCCGAGCATGTCCGGCTCCACCAGAGAGTCGCCGACCTCAAAACCCTGGGCCTTGATGAACGTAAAGGCCATGCCCCCGCCCACGATGACCTTGTCGACCTTGTCCGAGAGGTTTTCGAGCACGCCTATCTTGCCGGAGACCTTGGCCCCGCCGAGCAGGGCGATGAAGGGCCGCACGGGGTTGCCGACCATCCCCTTGAGGTACTCTATCTCTTTTTTCAGGAGGAACCCCCCCCCGGCGGGTATGTGTTTGGGGATGCCCACTATGGAAGCATGTTCCCTGTGGGCCGCGCCGAAGGCGTCGTTCAGGTAGCAGTCGGCGAGGCCGGCGAGGGCCTTTGCGAAGCCCTCGTCGTTTTTTTCCTCGCCCTCGTGAAACCTCAGGTTCTCAAGGACGAGCACGTCCCCGCCCCTCATCTTCTCCACAGCGTTTTTTGCCTCATCGCCGATACAGTCGCCGACGAACGTCACCTCCTTGTTCAGGAGCCTCTGGAGCCTCTTGGCCACCAGGGCGAGGCTGTACCTGGGCTCCGGCTTGCCCTTGGGCCTTCCGAGGTGCGAGGCGAGGATGACCTTCGCCCCTTCGTCGATGCAGTAGTTTATGGTGGGCAGGGCGGAGCGCACCCTCCGGTCGTCGGTTATCATGAGGTTGTCGTCCAGCGGGACGTTGAAGTCCACCCTGATAAAGACCTTCTTCCCCTTAAGGTCCATGTCCTCGATGGTCATTTTTTTCATGATGCCTGAGCCGCCCATTTTTCTAACCCTTCTTCGCGATGTAGAGCATCAGGTCCTTGAGCCTGGTGCTGTAACCCCACTCGTTGTCATACCAGGAGAGGACCTTGGCCATTTTACCCCCTATGACCTTCGTGACCGAAGCGTCCACGATGGAGGAATGGGGGTTTCCGTTGAAGTCCGTGGAGACCACGGGCTCCTCGGTGTACATGAGTATGCCCTTCATCGGCCCCTCGGCCGCGCTCTTAAAGGCCCCGTTGATCTGCTCGGCCGTCGCTTCCCTGCCGAGTTCCGCCACCAGGTCCACCACCGAGACGTTGGGGGTGGGCACGCGGATGGCCATGCCGTCGAGCTTGCCGTTTAATTCCGGAAGCACAAGGCCCACGGCCCTGGCCGCGCCCGTGGTGGTGGGTATCATGTTAAGGGCCGCGGCCCTGGCCCTCCTGAGGTCCTTGTGCGGGAGGTCCAGTATCCTCTGGTCGTTGGTGTAGGAGTGGATGGTGGTCATAAAGCCCTTCTGGATGCCGAACTCGGTGTGCAGGACCTTCGCCATCGGGGCCAGGCAGTTGGTGGTGCAGGAGGCGTTTGAGATGATTTTGTGCTTCGCGGGGTCCAGGGCCTCCTCGTTAACGCCCATGCAGACCGTGGCGTCCGGCTCCTTGGCCGGGGCGGAGATGATGACCCAGCCGGCGCCGGCCTTGAGGTGTTTGCCCGCCGCGTCCCTGCCCGTGAACATGCCCGTGGACTCAAGTACGAAGTCCACGCCAAGCTCCTTCCAGGGGAGCTTTTCCGGGTCGCGTTCGGCCAGGACCCTCACCTCTTTGCCGTTTACCGATATCGAGCCCTCCCCGGACTTCACGTCCCCGGAGAAGACGCCGTGCACCGAGTCGTATTTAAGGAGATGGGCGAGGGTCTTCGCGTCCGTCAGGTCGTTAACCGCGACAATCTCTATATCCTTCACAGAAGCGCACACCCTGAAGAAGTTCCTCCCTATCCTGCCAAAACCGTTGATTCCGACTTTTACCGCCATAGCTCCTCCTTAAAATGATTTCAGACTATTCATGACGAACCCCGTCTGCACCTTGGGGTAAAAGTACGTGGACTTCGGAGGCATCCTGAGGCTTTTCAAGGCCACCCGTTCCACGTCACCGACCGCCGTCGGGTTCAGAAAAAAGGCCGCGTCGTACTCCCCGCCGTCCACCCTGGCCATAGTGGCTTTGTAGTCCATCTCGTAAGCCCAGCTCCCCACCTCAAGGAGCTTTCCGAACACAAGCTTATGGAGCACCACCACGTCCAGCCCCTGGAGCGGGGGGGCCACTTCCTTGAGGTCCCCGCCCCGGTACGCCAGGGCATGGCGTTTCCCTCCGGCGTAGAGCCCGAACGTGCTCCGCCTGCCGCTTATGGCCTCAATTATATCAGCATCCGGGGCCAATGTCTCCACGTCAAAATACGCCGAGAGTTTATCGCCGAGGTCCTCCGCGTCCACGGTGACCACCCGGTGGGTGGGCAGCACCGTAAGCTCCGGGGCGTCCAGGTCCGCGAGGAACATCATCACGTAGTCAAAGGGCTCCCGCCCTCCCGCTCTCCCGGTCTTCTCCCCCATGGCCCTCCGGTAGGCGAGCGCGGTTTCGTAACGGTGGTGGCCGTCGGCGATAAAGACCGAGACGCTCCTCAGGGCGTCCTTCATGCGGTCCACGGAGGCGGGGTCATCGAGGACCCAGAGGCTGTGCACGGCGCCGTCGGCGTCCACGGCCTTGAGATAGGGGCTCCCCTGGGCCGCCGCGCTTACCGTCTCGGACACGTCGGGGCCGGACGCCCGGTAGAGGGAATAAATCGGGCTTGTGTTGGCGGAGCAGGCATGCATGAGCGAGAGCCGGTCCTGCTTGGGCTTGGAATGCGTTGCCTCGTGGGGGTAGACGCCCTTGCCGAGTTCCACAAGCCGGACGAGACCGAAAAAGCCCGTGAGGCTCTTGCGCTCCCCCCGCATGCCGTAGTCCATGCGGTAGACGTAAAAACAGGGCCGCTCGCTCCTTTTGAGAATGCCCTCCCTGAGCCACCCGTCAAGCAACGCCGACGCCCTGGTGTACCTGTTTTTGCCCTCGCCGTCGCCGGGAAGCCCCTCGCCGAAGTCCACCCTCACCGCGTTGTAGGGACTAAGCCCGTAAAGGCGCTCCCTCATGCCGGGCGTGATAACATCGTAGGGGGGGGCGACGACCTCGTCGCCCGCCACCTTCTCGCGGTTGAAATGGATGCCCCTGAATGGTATGACTTCGGTCATAAGTTCCCTTCGGGAAAGCATTATATTAGCACGGTTCCGGGAGGAATTCAAACGAAAGAAGCCAGGAATTCCCCCATTTTTTTGGTTCTTCATCCGTCATTCCCGCGTAGGCGGGAATCCAATCTTCCTGCATCGTCAAGCCGTCAACCTCGTAATATACGAGCCGGTGCACTCCGTATTTCCTTGTGAAACCATCAGGGTCCCTCTCCTTTGGCTGGATAGAATGTAAACGTAAAAGTTTTCTTTCATGTGCAGGGATTATATGGAAAAAAAATGGATTCCCGCCTGCGCGGGAATGACGGCTTTTACTAACACGGTTAGTTTTATCTTCACATTGAAGCCTTGAAAAAAGCATATTTTACATGGCGGCCCCGGCATCGGGATGTTAAGTATTTCATGCTCCCGGCAGTATCTTAACTCTTCTATTCGCAAAAAGTTCCCCCGTTTTTTCCACAATTCGCCTATCCGGTTCAGTTCACCGGCACGGTTCGACAGGCTCACCATGCCTGCATCCTGAGCCTGTCGAAGGATGCGAGGCGCATAAAACGGATAGGCACATTTCAAAAACCATCTCCGACCACTTCGCAAATTTAAATATTCTTTTTCTTTAAAAGGGTTACGCGGCTTAAGGGTTAATTATTGGGGGAACTCCCGAAAGAAGCGCCGGGGCCCCTTCGCCCCCGGGCCGCGGCATACGGAACCGATGAGATATGCCGTTTCACCGGACCACGGCTTTACACGTCACAAAAACCGCTTGCAAAGCCACCCCTTCTGTTATATAAATTCAAGAAAGCCCTCTGTATGGTTTGCTTTTGAAGCTTGCCAACAAAAAAAGATGAAAGGAGCAGGACATGAGAGCGTGCAGGGTATTTCTATGTTTCTTTGCCGCAATGATATTCGTCTCCACCGGAGAGGCCAGGGCCGCGAAGTACGCGGGCTCGGAAAAGTGCGCCCAGTGCCACATGGAGAAGTTCAACGACTGGAAGACCTCGGGCCACCCGTACAAGCTCAGGCCCGCCTCGGTGGCAAGGCATGCCGCGCTCCCGTTGCCCAAAGGCTACTCCTGGGACGACATATCCTACGTCATAGGCGGGCACCGCTGGAAGGCCAGGTATATCAACAAGGAAGGCTATATCATCACCACCGGCAAGGACGGCAACCCGATGCCGACTCAGTGGAACATGCGCTCGGGCAAGTGGGTTGACTACCACCCGGGGGAGAAAAAGCCCTATAAGTGCGGCCCATGCCACATGACGGCCTACTCGGCCGAGGGACACCAGGACGGCCTTGAGGGCATCACAGGCGCCTGGGCGTTTCCGGGCGTACACTGCGAGGAGTGCCACGGCCCGGGCGGCGGCCACGCGGGAAGCGTCAAGAAGGAAAAAATCAGCATCAACAGGGCAAGCGCCGCCTGCGGCAAGTGCCACATAAGGGGCGCGGCCGAGAAAATCCCCGCCAGGAAGGGTTTCATCAGGCACCACGAGCAGTATAACGAATACCTGGCAAGCCCCCACGCGGGGAAGATACAGTGTATAACCTGCCACGACCCCCACAAGCCGGCACGTTTCGGCATAAGGACGCAATGCGGCAGCTGCCACTCGAAGCAGGCACAGGCGTTCGAGGGGAGCTCCATGCAAAGGGCAGGCGTGGCATGCATCGACTGCCACATGCCCAGGGCCTCGAAATCCGCCGAGGCTATGTCCCCCACCGAGGGCGACGTCCGCACCCATAACTGGAAGATAAACACCGACCCCTCGGCCGACATGTTCACCGAGGACGGAAAGTACGCCAAGGGCTTCCTGACCCTTAACGTCGTCTGCCTGAATTGCCACGGAAACCGCGACATCAAATGGGCCGCGAAAAAAGCAAAAAAAGTGCACGGCCTGGGCAAATAGCCGACAATAAAATAGGCGGGCTCCTTTTTTCATGGAGCCCGCCTTTCGATTTTCCCCCGGCCCAGTGGCACAACTTTTAATTCTTTTAAATTACATATATTTTAATAATGCTATTCCGGCAACCTTGACAAAAGAATTAAAAACGGTTTTAATTGATAATTATTTAAAAAGTATAAAAATAAATGATAAGCAAATCAGCCGCTTCCGGCGGGGCCTTGACTTGATTGATTTTTTTAATACTCGGCCTTTTGGCGGGCTGGCATATAAATGCCCCGGGATCCCCTCTGCACAGGGCCCTGGCAGGATTCGGCGCCGGCTGAGAAAAACTACTGCCAGGAGCATGAAGCAATTCACATGGCAATGCCCGAACGAGCTTTCAATTAAGGGTTTCAGCGTGAATATAAAAACCAAAGGTTGGTAACTTGCTGGTAAAATCCATATTCAAAGGGGGAAAGACGATGAAAAAGGTATTCGCAACCATGATGGGCCTGTTCTTGTCGCTTGCGCCGTTAACCACGGCGACGGCGGGAAAAACTCCGACTCCGGAGACGCTCGAAGGCGGGAAGGTTATCGCCGCCGGGGAGGCAAGGGCCCTCGCGGGCAAGGAAGGCGTACATTTCTTCGACATGAGAAAAGCCGTCAACTACGGCCGGGGACACCTCCCCGGCGCGGTCTCAAGCCCTTACAGATGGACAAGCAAGGGGGACGTAAAAACACGCACCGGCGAGTTCGACATATCGAAACTGCCCGGGGACAAAAACGCCACGGTCGTCTTCTACAGCAACGGGCCAACGGGCTGGAAGTCGTACAAGGCCGCCCGGGAGGCAATAAAGGCCGGCTATAAAAACGTCCTGTATTTCAGAGGCGGCTTCACGGCCTGGTCCGAGAAGGGCTATCCCGTCGAAAAATGAGCCTTGCGCAAGGAAAACTCTTTGTACACGAAACTTTCCCCGCGGCTTGCCGCGGGAGCTTCAAAATACCGATGGGACAGTCGGCGGGCGGACATATAAATGCCTCGGAATCCCCTGCGCCCGGGGCTTTTAAAAGATTCCACGCCGGCTGAGAAACCAACCGGTTAGTTATTTATCGGACGTCTCCAAGGGGGGATGCGGAACATGACCATAAAGAAAAAGCTCATTGCTTATCCGTTTCTATTGCTTGCGCTGTTTCTGGTAATCGGCCTGTTTTCCTGGTTCTCGATGAGCAAGACCACCGTGGCCAACCTTTTTGACAGGGAGACCATGTATCTTCAGATGATGCTCAGGGGCGTAAACGAGGTCATTATTACCGAGGGCGCGCCCGGGTCGGTGGAGACCGCGAAGAAGGGCCTTGCGGGATTCGACGAGCTGCACGCCGCCTTGATGGCGGACCTCACGGGTGCAGGCGGGGGAACCCTTTCCCGGCAAATCGACCCCCTGTGGGGGGAAATCAAAAAGAAAATCACGCCGTTTTTGCAGACCAGCCTCGACACCGAAGACGACGAGTTGATGGCCGCATACGGCAGGGTCATCGCGGACGTGGACTCGCTCGTCGAAAAAGTGCGCTCCATGGCCCTGGGCACCCAGGAATCGGCCGAGCAAGCCGCCGCCGCGGCCCGGAAAATCATCGTCTTCGCCGTCGCGGTTATTTTCGCCGGGACGGCCCTGGTTTTTCTGCACCTTTACCGTTCCATAATCCTGCCCGTTAACGAACTTTCCTCCCTGGCCGGCAGGTTCGGCGAAGGAGACCTCGGGATGAGGATGGACGAGTCCAGAGAAGACGAGTTCGGTGAGCTGGCCTCGCACTTCAACCGTGCATCGGAGAGGCTCGGGGAGTTCGCGACCCAGATTGCGGCCGCCATAAACACCCTCGCCTCAAACGCCTCGGAGCTTGAGACCACGGCCGAAAACCTCACCAGGGACGCCGGCGAACAGGCCGCCCAGACCGAGCAGTCCGCCTCCGCCATGGACGAGATGAGCCAGACGATAATAGACGTGGCCCGAAACGCCGGCGACGCCGCCAACGCCTCGGGCAACGCCTCGGACGCGGCGGCAAGCGGCCATGAGGTCGTACTCAAAACCGTCGAGGGAATGCGGGGGATAGCGGATTCCGTCAAGGAGACCGCCGAGACCATCTCGGGGCTCGGCGAAAGCTCCGCGGAGATAGGCAACATCCTTAACGTGATAAACGAGATAGCCGACCAGACCAACCTCCTTGCACTGAACGCGGCCATAGAAGCCGCCCGCGCAGGCGAGCAGGGCCGGGGCTTCGCGGTGGTCGCCGACGAGGTGAGGAAACTCGCGGAACGCACCGGGAGGTCCACTCAGGAGATTGCGGACATGATAAGCGGCATACAGTCGGACACGGAAAAGTCCATGTCCTCGATGAAGCGTGGAAGGGAAAACGTGGAGCAGGGCGTGAGGCTCGTCGAGGAGGCGAGCCGCTCCCTCGAATCCATAGTGGAGGTCTCACGGCGGGGGGCGGACATGGTCCAGAGAATAGCCGGCGCGGCCGAGGAACAGTCCTCGGCCACCGAACAGGTATCCCACGGCATGGAAAGCATAGCCGGCGCGGCGCAGAGGACGAAGTCCTCTGCCGCCGAAATACAGCGGACCTCCGAAAACCTCGCAAAACTCTCGCACGAGCTCAGCCTAATGGCATCGTGGTTCAAGACCGCCTGAGAGGGGGGTCACCCGAAGGGTGAGCACAGTCGGAAGTTCCATGAGCTTTTTCAGGGGCACAAAAGAGTCTGTTGAAATAAAAAATGCTTATCCGGCCAGCTCGGTAATGATATCGGTAATAATAAATGTCATGCTGAATTTATTTCAGCATCCAAGACCCTGAATCAAGTTCAGGGCGACAATTCAAGGGATTGCTGAATCAACCGGATAAGCATATAGAAGTTCCCCCGTTTTTTTGGTTCTTCATCCGTCATTCCCGCGTCCCTTCATCCGTCATTCCCGCGCAGGCGGGAATCTAATCTTCTTACATCGTTTTTTCAAAAACCAATCCCGACCGCTTTGCAAAACCAAGTTTTGC
>CBDVCR010000090.1:0-12476 GCA_965372535.1 uncultured bacterium
GGAATAATATTTACTATAAACGGACAAACGCAAGGTCACTTGACGACAGACTTCTTTCGCAGGGAAAAAATTGGCCTAAGTTATTTGCGTGACTCTCTACTAGTGATAATCGACTGCACAAAGTTCGATGAGATAGGTAGGGCAGACTTGTTCATGAATAACAGAGTAATGCTCCGTAAAGGGGAGTTAAGGAAAGAAATTGAAAACGATATTGAAGACCTTTTGAAAAACCATGACAACTTAAGAGCGTTAAAAGAATACAGAAAAAGAGAGGAAATTGAATCTAAATTAGAGGAGGACAAACCCCTTGAGAACGTTCTCGAATCAATCTTGAAACAATCGCCTTCATTATCATCTATCTTTATTTTGGGTAAACGGCTGTCCACGCCATTCAAAACCAAAGAAGTAATTGATAAGGAGATGAAGTATGAGGGTAGAAAGCATCCAACGTATTTCAAATTCAAAGGTAAAGAATATGGTCAGAAACTCCTTAAAGAGTGTCACATAGACTACAGAGCCCGTATAACTTTTGAAACTGATGCTGTGAATGATTACTTTAGTAGGAATATTGACCGTGGTGAATTTGCATTATTTCTTGTGAAGGATGAAGATAAGTATCCGGTAACAGATTCTGCAGGCCCTTATCCTCAAAATGGTATTGCGACATTAAGTGTAAAGCTGCCAGAGTCAGTTAGAATTGGAGATAGTCTTCAGTTTGTTTCAATTGTATCTGACCCGACTCTGCTTGAGCCGTTTGAAAACACTTTTTATCTAAAGGTTCTTGAAGAAGCGCAGCCTTCTGGTAAAAAAGGCAAACGGAAGAAGAAGAAGCCACCTACGGACAGAAAAGGTAAAGACCGTGAGCGTCCTGCCGGGATATCATTACCTAAGATTAAAACTGTCAAAGAAGAAGAATGGAATAATTACGACCCCTCTTTTAATCCCCATACAGCTTTGAGGGTAAAATCAGATATCAATGAAGATGAGAAAACGATATACGACTTTTTTATTAATATAGACAATATTTACTTAAAGGCTGAGCTTAAAAGTAGTGCTTTGGATCTAGATTTAATGAGGGCAAGATTTAAATACGGTATGGTTTTGCTGGGTCTCGCATTATTACATGATAATGAAGAATCCAAAAAACGACTTATTGAAAATGGGGATATTGAAGAAGAAAGCAAGGCTATTAATATAGAGGATAAAATTGAAGAGTTCACGAAAGCCGTTGCGCCTGTACTTATCCCTATGATATCAACGCTGGGCGAGTTGGATTTAAAGGAAAGTTATGTAGACGTTTCTTCTGGAGAAGCAACATGAAGTTATTGACTATGCAAGGCGGTGAAATAAGAGAACTTCCTTACTGCTTGGAGTAATTCCTTTTTGGTCGGCATACCACTTTCTATTAGGAACTTCACGCCATAAGCGCCCATCCTCAGCATTAGATAAATTATCGATAATAATTTCCCTCAGCCCTGTCTGTTCTAATGTCTCTAAATATCGAGGCAATTGCCATGAAGGATCTGAAAAAGCAACCATTTGAATAATCATTGTGTTTTTGTCTGCTATTTTTGCAATTGAGGCAAATGCATCATATAAGTTTCTAAAATAATTAGAGAGGTTAAGCTGATTGCGATTGCCAAATGTGTAGAACGATGGCCCTTGCCCATCTAAACAGTTGGATATCCAAAAAGGTGCTGGTGTTTCTTTACGCCCTTTAACTTGCCAACGATGGTAAAGGATATGGACGCCTGGATATGGTGGTGAAGTCAGGATAAGCTTTGGTGGTTGCTTTGCGATTATAGGGTCATTTTCAATACCGATAGCTGAACGATTCAGGCAACGTGTTCTAAAAGAGCCATTTGTTTTGTATAGACGATCCGCATGTCGAATATTAGTTGCGAATTCTTTTGCGCCATTAATCATTCTTGATAAATTATAAAAGAAACGTTTGCGAAATTCTTTAGCTGTAGGAATTTCTTTGCGACAGTCCAAGGCCCATTGTCCAGTAGTTAGGAGTACACAACGTGCGAATTGTCGCTGACGATTACGTGGTAATTTATCTATCTGTGTTATAGTAAGTTCGATCGTTTTTCGGATGGGCCATGTATGTTTATTACTGATATTTTTTTGGTATCCTTTTTCAATCCATTCAGATGGTCTTGTAGAATGATTTCTGATAGTCAACTTTTCTTCTAAACATTCAGCCCATGAAATAAGAGTTTTAATATCTTTATCTGATAAAGGTGTTGTTTTCACTTCTGCGACAAAAGTTGCTAAATTACTGATGTCTACTCCTATTGCTCGTCTTCCAAGAAATCGTGCTTCTACAAGAGTAGTTCCCCCCCCCATATAAGGATCCAGCACCAAATCGCCTGGTTTTGTGAATATCCTTATCATTGCCCTTGCAAGAAGATTTGAGAAACGAGCAGGATAACGATAGAAATTATGTGTTACTCCTGATATGCTTGACCGCGTGCGTACTGCTTCAATTATCTCTGCGTATAAGTCTTCAGATATTTTCATGCCCTGTGCAGTCAATTCAGCCTGTTTTTTTCTGTTTATCCCATAATTCATTGATTGCTATCTCCACAATCTCATTCTGTTTCTTTTCTTTATCTGCTGCTAAGTATTTAATTCTTTTAATTATTTCTCTAGATAAGGAGAGAGTTAACGTCTTTTTTTGATTGCCTTCCTTCTTTTGCCTAGCCATAATTACCTTATTTTATAAAATATTTATTTAAATAAGTCAAGGTTTTATTTAATTATTTAATTATGTTTTTAAATAATTAAATAATTAAATAAAAATAGCTCCTCCCCTTAAGCCCCTACATTTCCGCCTATTCCACAAAAAAACTACCCTCATATGCGGCTGAGTTCCTCGACCGCCTCCCTTACAATGCAGTTGGCGGTTTGGGTTATAATATAGGCATGACAGTTAAATACATCACAGACAGCAAGGGGCGCAAGACCGGGGTTGTTATCCCTTACAAGGAGTGGGAGAAGTTCCAGAAGGAGATGCAGAAACAGCGCGTCCTCCTGGGGATAAAGTCTTCCGTCTCCGAGGTCGGGGAGATGGTTTCCGGCAAGAAACCCATGCCCTCGATTGACAGACTCCTCGATGAGCTTTAAGGTCGTCCCCACCTCCGGCTTCTCAAAGGAGGCAAAGCGGCTCTCAAAAAAATACCCGTCTCTGAAAAACACCCTGAGGGAATTTGTCCGCCTGCTCTCCGAGAGCCCCAGGCAGGGCTCCCCGCTCGGGATGAAATGCTACTTGCCTCCCCGGACAAGGGCAAGGGCAAGAGCGGCGGGTTCAGGCTCATTACGCACCTGAGCATAGAGAACCAGGTAGTCTTTCTGCTTTCCATCTATGATAAATCCGAGACCGGCTCCATAAGAGACGAGACCATCAAGCGCCTGCTTACAGGACTTTAAACCCTCTCTAACTATCGCTACCGGGGCAAAGGCAAAAATCCCGCGTGATAACGCGATAACAGTCGTTAAGAATTCCCCAAAAACCCCCACCTTACCGGCGACTTCACGACCCCCCCCCGATTACCCTATATGCGGCCAAGTTCCTCGACCGCCTCCCGCATGTCCTCGGGCATAGGGGCGTCGAACTCCAGGTACTCGCCCGTAACAGGGTGGGCGAACCCCAGCAGGCGGGCGTGGAGCATCTGACGGGGGAAAGAGACCTGTCTGCCGTTTATGAGAAGAGACGTTTTTTTCCCGTAAACCCGGTCGCCTAACACCGGGTGCCCTGCGGAGGCAAAATGCACCCTTATCTGGTGGGTCCGCCCGGTGGCCAGCCGGGCGCTTACGAGGGTCGCGCCCGTTAGCCTCCTCTCCACCTTCCACATGGTCCTGGCCTCCTTGCCCCCCCGGGTCCTTGTGGACATCTTCTTTCGGTCGGAGGCCGAGCGCCCGATGCTCAGGGTGAACTCCCCCTCGTCCTTTTTGAGTGAGCCGTAGACTAAGGCGAGGTAGCTTCTTTTGACCTCCCGCTGCCTGAACATCTCCACCAGGCGGTAATAGGCCCGGTCGCTCAAGGCCACCACCATGGCCCCGGAGGTGTCCTTGTCGAGCCTGTGGACCACCCCGGGCCTGAGCGGCCCGCCGACCGCGGCCATTTCCTTGAAGCGGAAAGCGAGGGCGTTCATCAGCGTGCCCGTCGAATGCCCGGCGGCGGGGTAGATCACCATGCCGGGGGGCTTTTCCACCACCACGATGTCGGGGTCGTTGTAAAGGACCCTGACCGGGATGTCCTCCGGCAGGAGGCCCTCGGGCCCGGCCTCTGGGAGCGTGACCTCGACGGCGTCGTTTTCCCCGAGCCGGCAGCCGGCCTTTTCCGGGGCGCCGTTGACACTTATGAGGCCCTTGTCCGCCAGATGCTTTACCCGCGAACGCGTGATGCCCGCCTTTTCGGAGACGAAACTGTCAAGGCGCTGCCGGGCATCGGCGGCGGATACGGTAAAGAGCACTCAGAGGTCCCTGTGGATAACGTTCAGGCCCGGGGACTTCTCCCTCAGCACGGAAGCGAGGTGTTCGGCAATGGCGATGGAGCGGTGCCTCCCGCCGGTGCAGCCGACGCCTATGGTGAGGTACGCCCTGCCCTCTTTCCTGTAAAGGGGTATGAGGAAGTCCAGGAAACCCCCGAGCCTGTCGAGGAACTCGGCGGTCACCTGTTTTTCGAACACGTACTCCCTTACGGGGGCGTCCAGCCCGCTCAGGTCCTTCAGTTCGGGGACGAAGTGCGGGTTGGGCAGGAACCGCACGTCAAAAAGCAGGTCCAGGTTCCTCGGCATGCCGTATTTGAAGCCAAAGGACATGACCGTTATCCTGAGCGCTTCCCCGACTTCCTCCCCGCCGAAAAGCGACATCATCTGCCTTCTGAGCTCGTGGGGCGTAAAAGGCGAGGTGTCCATGATGCGGTCGGCCTTCTCCCTCAGGGGAAGGAGCAGGTCCTTTTCCTTCTTTATGGCGTCGTAGAGGTCCTTGACCCCGGGCGAGTGCAGGGGATGGGGCCGCCTGGTCTCCTTGAACCTCCTGAGCAGCACGTCCGTCTCCGCCTCGAAAAACAGGATGTCCACGGCGTATTTCTCCCGGAGCGCGGGGAGCGCCGCGTCCATGTCGTCTATGAAGTCCTTTTTCCGTATGTCGATGCCCACGGCGACCCTGCCCGCGCCGTCCTTGCCGGCTACGGTGGAGACAAAGGAGTCTATCAGCTGCGGCGGAAGGTTGTCCACGCATGTAAAGCCGCCGTCCTCAAGCGCCCTGAGGGCGACCGTCTTGCCCGACCCCGAAAGGCCGGTTATGATGAGTATCGAAGGCTTCAAAAGAGACCCCGCCGTACCGGAAAGTTCATTGAGGGCGCCCACGGACATGCGGCGCAGAGAGCCTCCCATCCGCCTTCCCTGGTCTTTCGGCGGAATGAGCCGCCCTGCGGCAAGCCGCGGGAACAGGCCGGCAAAAAATCGAGCAGCACGCCTGAGAGGGCTAAGCCGGCTCTATCAGGCCGAAGTTTCCATCGGCCAGCCTGTACATTACGTTTATGCTCCCGCTTTCGGAATTCGTAAAGACAAAGAAATCCCGGCCATCGATGTCCAGCTGCATGGCGGCCTCGTCCGGTGGCATGGGCTTGGCGGCGAACCGTTTCCTTTCGATTATGACCCCCGTCTCCGGCGGGGCGGCCTCCACCGCCGTCGCGGCCGCTTCCCTGGCGGTGCGCTGTTCTGACTTCCTGCGGGACTTGAGCTTGTCCTTGAACTTCCTGACCTGCTTGTCGAGTTTTTCGACCACCTCGTCGATGGAGGAGTACATCTCTTCGGTCTCCCCTTCGGCCTGCATCGTCACGCCGTTTGCCCTGATGGAGACCTCGGCCTTGTGCCGGTACTTCTGGATGCTGAGGGTGACGACGGCCTCCGTGATATTGGACAGGTACTTCTCGAACTTTCCTATTTTTTCTTCCGCGTATTTCTTGAGGGGAGGCGATACTTCCACATTTCTTCCGTTTACGACGATGTTCATATTACCTCCTTGCGCTTTATTCCGTCTTTCTCCTGAGGCTCTGCGGCGGGATGTGCAACTCGTCGCGGTACTTGGCCACGGTCCGGCGGGCGACCTTCATGTTGATTCCGCCGAGCATGTCGGCCACCTTCTGGTCGCTCAGAGGTTTTACCGGGTCCTCCTCGTTGATAATCTTGCCTATCATGTCCTTGACGGACGTGGAAGACACCGCGCCGAAGTCCCCCATGATGCCGCTTGAGAAGAAATACCTGAAATTGAAAAGCCCGTGGCCGCAGGAAAGGTACTTGTTCGACGTGGCCCTGCTTATGGTGCTCTCGTGCATGTCGAGGTCCCGCGCCACGTCCCTGAGGTTCAGGGGTTTCATCTGGGCCACGCCCCTTTCGAAAAACTCCCGCTGGAAATTCAGTATGCTCTCGGTAACCCTGTAAATGGTCTTGTTCCGGTGGTCCAGGCTCTTAAGGAGCCACACGGCCGAGCGGAGCCTCTCGTTCAGATACTCTTTCTCATCCTTCTGGAGGCTGCTCTTGTTGGAGAGGAGTTTCCTGTAGTAGCTGTTAATCCTCAAGCTCGGCATGTTGTCGTCGTTGAGGACGATTCGGAAGTCGTCGTTATCCTTTATTATGTAAACGTCGGGCTTGATGTATATAGGCTGAAGCGTCGACATCCCCCTGCCGGGCTTGGGTTCGAGACCCTCTATGACGCGTACGGCCTCCCTCACCTCCTCCAGGGTACACGCGTAGCGGGTGGCCAGCATCTGGTACTTCCTCTTCTCGATGTCGGAGAGGTTGTTCCTGATAAACTCTTCCACAAGGGTCCCCGCAAGTTCGAGAGGGCCGAGCTGAATGAGCAGGCACTCCCTGAGGTCCCTCGCCCCCACCCCGGGGGGGTCGAACCCCTGCACCAGCGCCACGGCCTCCGCCGCGGCGGCCATGCCGACCTCGGAGTACCCGGCTATGTCCTCCACGGTGGCCTGCAGGTAGCCGTTGTCGTCTATGTTGCCGATAACCGCCTCTCCGGCGTTCCGCACCCTGTCGCTCGCGTCGGAGAACCTCAACTGCCAGGTAAGGTGGTCGTAAAGGTCGGAGCCCTCGCTCACGAACTGTTCGAGGGACTGGGCGGGGTTGGAGTCGGGGTTGAAATAGCCCAGGTCGCGCCCGTCGTAACTCCTGTTGTCGAAATACTCGTCGACGCCTAAGCCGATAAGCTTCTCAAGGGGCGCCTCCGCGTCGTCGGGCGCGTTTTGCACCCCCTCCTCGTCGGACATCTCCGAGGGCCTTTCGTCGGCGGGGGCCTCTTCCGCGACTTCCTCGAGGAAGGGGTTTTCCACAAGCTCGTTGTTTATCGTCTGCGAGAGCTCAAGCTGCGGCATCTGCAGAAGCTTTATGGCCTGCTGAAGCTGAGGCGTCAGTATCAGCTTCTGAAGTATCTTGATTTCCAACCGCTGTTCGAGCGCCATCAGAGCCTGAACTCCTCTCCCAGATACACGTCCTTCACTCTGGGGTTTGAGACCAGCCTGCCGGGCGGACCCTCATCGAGTATGCGGCCGTCGCTCAATATGTACGCCCTGTCCGTGATGGAAAGCGTGTCCCGGACGTTATGGTCTGTTATCAATATCCCTAACCCCTTCTTTTTTAAATATTTTAGCATCTTTTTAAGCTCGATAATAGCTATCGGGTCAATCCCCGCGAAGGGCTCGTCGAACAGTATGAATTTCGGCCTCGTCGCGATGCTCCGCGCAATCTCGGTCCTGCGTCTCTCCCCGCCCGATAGCCTGGCGCTCTCCCTGTCGGCGAACCCGCCCAGGTCGAACTCCCCGATGATGTGTTCTATGCGCTCCTCTATCTCTCCGCCGGGCAGGCCCCGTATCTCCAGCACCGCCCTCAGGTTCTGCCTCACCGTGAGTTTCCTGAAAATGGAGGGCTCCTGCGGCAGGTAGCTTATGCCCTTTAACGCCCGCCTGTACATGGGGAGCGCGCTTATGTCCTCCCCGTCAAGGGTGATGCCGCCGCTTTCGGGCCTGACCATGCCGGTGAGGATGTAAAACGTCGTGGTCTTTCCCGCGCCGTTGGGCCCCAGGAGGCCGACGACCTCTCCGGAGCGGACCTCGATGTTTACGTCCTGGATTATCCGCCGCCCGTCGTAGCGCTTTGACAACTCCCATGCCTTTAAAACGTGCACCTTATTCCCCCCCCATCCTTATGGGTTCCAGCCCCCCGCCCTGCTCGATGAAGACCCTGCTTCCCTCCACGACAAAGCGGCCGTCATCGAGGAAGTAGGTCATCCTCGTGCCGGTGACCACGTTTGCTCCCTCAAGCGCCCTCGGGCTGCCCGTGAAGGTCACCTTCCGCACCCCGGCGTGGTATACCGCGCGCTCCGACACTATTACCTGCTCCCCCCTGACAAGCTTTACCGAGCCTTCCGCCTCGATAGTGCTCACGCCGCCGCCTTCGGCATAGGACACTTTCATTCTGTCGGAGGTCATGGTCATGTCATCGCTTCTGGCGACGACCGAGCCCTCAAAGAGGGCGCTTCCGGTCTTGTTGTCCGCAACGAGCGTCTCCGACGTTATGACCACCGGGCCCCTGCCCACCTCCTCCTTTCCCGCCGCGCAAGGCGCGGCGAGCAGCAGAAAACAAAGGAGCGGAAAAATCAGGGATTTAAAAAAGTTCCGCCCTGACGTCCGCAAGAAGCATGACCTTCCCATCGTAAGCCCTCAAACCCCTTCCTCTGATAATAAACCCCTTGCCGGTTATCACCACGCCGCCGTCCGTGGCGATTTCGCCGTTGGCGGAGGTGAGCCTGACCCTCCCGGTGCTGACGGTGAAGTCTTCGGCCTTTGCGATAACGCCGCCCTCCAGGGAGACGTCGTTGCTCCGGAGGTCATAGACGCCGGCATCGGCGGTCACGGTAAGCCCGTGCCCGGGAAGCAGCACGGCCACCTCGCTCATGCTTGCGGTGTTTGCGTCGCCGGATATGGACGCACGTTTCGAACTAAGAGACCATACGGTCCGTCCGGCCTCCCTGCGCACCACCTTCACGTCTTCCAGAAAGGAACCCGAAGCCGCGGTGCGGCTCAAGCCGTCTTCCCTGCTGAATTTAAGCACCGGCAGAAGCAGCAGCGCGGCAAGCACGGCGGCAAGAAGAGCCTTCCTCATAAGAAATATTATCACATGGGAAGCCTATCAGTAAACAAAAAACGTGCCAGGTTGACGAAAAAATGCTTTACGGCAACCTCTGAAAATAGGTTTTGTATACGAAAGGGAGCGAAATCGCGGGAGCCTTGGAAGCGGGGGAAAAACGCCCGGAGGCGCGGCAGCGCTGCGTTGAGGACGTTTTTATCCCGATGACGATGTATGCCGCGATTGCAGCCCCTTGTAGTAAAAAGATATTTTTAGAGGTTGCCTTATGGCTTATTCATCCCCCGCAAAAGCGCCTCGCGCATGACCTCATGGGGGGGCATCTTTCCGGTCCAGAGCTCGGAGGCCAGCACCCCCTGCCAGAGCAGCATGCCGAGGCCGTTCAGGGTCCGGCACCCCGTTTCCGATGCCTCCCTCAGAAGCTGCGTCTCCCGGTAAATCAGGTCCACCACCGTATGGCCCGCCCCGAGCGCGCTCACGTCAAAGGGCAGCGGGTCGCCCTCCTTGAGCCCCAGCGGGGTGGCGTTTATCACGATGTCGTACTCCGCAAGGGAGCCGAGGGATTCGAGGCGCACGATGTTCTTGCGGTTTATGGAAAGGTCCGCGGCGAGGCGCTCGGATTTCAGCGGGTCGATGTCGAGGAGCGAAAGCTCCGAGACCAACTCGCTCAGATACCAGCTTACGGCCCGCGCGGCCCCGCCGGAGCCGACGATGAGCGCCTTTTTGCCCTCCACGGATATGCCTTCCTCCTTGAGGCTCCTCATGAAGCCCCTGCCGTCGGTGTTATAGCCGAGCAGCTTCCCGCGCTCGCTTACGGTGACGGTGTTTACCGCCCCGATGAAGGACGCCTCGCCGTCCACCTGGTCAAGGAGGGGCATCACCGCCTCCTTGTGCGGCGCCGTGACGTTCAGCCCGGCAAGGCCGAGCGCCCGCGCGCCCTCAACCGCCTCCTTGAGCCTCGCGGGATGAACCGGGAGGGCCACGTAGCAGTACTCCAGCCCCATCCGCTCCCATGCCGAGTTGTGCATGTCGGGCGAGAGACTGTGCTCCACCGGGTAGCCAAGGAGCGCCACCACCTTTGTACTTCCGCTGATATTCATTTCCCCTTCAACCTCCTTATAAGCCCCTCCGGCGTGGACTCCACTGTTTCCGTCTTTATGCCGAGGGCCTTTTCGAGGTCCCCGGGCCTTACGTCGTCAAGGAACACGTCGTGGCCCTCCCTCAATGCCACGTCCGGCACGAGGAGCACGTCGCGGCCCCTGGCCTCCGGGGCGAGGGCGCGTATGACGTCCCTGCCGGTAAGAAGCCCGGCCACTGTGACCGAATTGCCGAAAAACGTATTCTCCACGGGCACGGCCTTTATGTCAAACCCGTTTTTTACGAGCCTCTCGATAAACTTCGCAAAATACGGATAAAAGGACTCTCCGGTAAAGGTGAGGTAGCGCAGGCGGGATTCGGGGGCCAGGGGCCTGAGCCTCCGCGCCCGTGAAAGAAAAAGCGGGACCATGCCCACGCCGTTTTCAATCTGGGGAAGTTCGCCGTATTCGCCAAGGGGCGGAAAGGCCCTTCCGGCCTTGATGTAGAGTTCGTCCGCGCCGTAGACCAGGGGGTCTCCGTGCTTTTTCCTGAGCCTCCTCTGAAACGCCTCTATTATTTCGAGCGCCGCCAGGGCGTCGTCCTTTTCGACGGGCCTCAGTTCTTTCTTCCTGTGGACGGTGAGGCCGACGGGCACGACGGCCACGGACTCCACGTAAGGGTAGAAGGAGTACAGGTCGCTTATGGTGCGCCTGAGCGCGTCGCCGTCGTTTAACCCCGGGCAGAGCACTATCTGGGTGTGCATGCGTATCCTGTTGCCGCTTAGAAACCTCAGTTCCTTCATGATGTCAGGGGCCCTGGGGTTTCCGAGCATGCGGTTTCTGAGGGCGCGGTCGGTAGAGTGGACGGAAACGTAAAGTGGGCTCAGCCGCTGCCCGACAATCCTCTTTTTGTCCTCGGCCGTCAGGTTGCTCAAGGTGACGTAGTTTCCGTAGAGGAAGGACATCCTGTAGTCCTCGTCCCTGAGGTAAAGGGACTTCCTGAGCCCCCTCGGAAGCTGCGCGACAAAGCAGAACAGGCAGTTGTTGCCGCACGTCTTTATCCTGAACCGGCCCAGGAGCAGGCCGGGGTCCTCGCCCTCCCGAAGCTCAAGGCCCACCTTGCGCTTTTTTCCGCCCCTTGAGACCACGGCGTCGAAGCCCTCCCCGCCTCGGAGGAACATGTAGTCTATGGTGTCCGAGACCCTGTGGCCGTCTATGGAGAGCAGGGCGTCTCCCCTTTGTATGCCCGCCCTCTCGGCCGGGCTTCCGGGCTCGACCTCCTCGACGATGACTCCCTTTCCTCCTTTAGCCGGCAATCCTGAACCCCCTGTAAATATAATGCAGGCCGGAGGCTGCCGTAAGGACGGCGACCGCCGGGAGGAGCACGGCCTTCGCGCCGGGCAAAAAAGCGTAATTAATATTCAACAGCACGTAGCAGAGCAGGGCAAACTGAAGCGCGATTGCCGATTTGCCAAGCACAGAGGGCTCCACCCTGAGCGCGCTGGTCAGAAAATAAAGAAGCACTGTCCCGGTGACCACCACGACATCCCGGCTTATCACGATTATTGCAATCCATGCCGGCAGCCAGCCGAAATAGGTAAAAATCACAAACGACGTGACGAGCATGAACTTGTCGGCAACCGGGTCCAGCACCCTGCCGAGTTCGGTCCTCTGGTCGTTCAGCCTTGCCAGCAGCCCGTCGAACATGTCGGTAAGGGAGGCCAGGACGAAGACGTAGAGGGCCAGGTCGTACTTCCTGTAGCCAAGCGCGGTGACGAACACCGGTATCAGCAGTATCCTCGCTATCGTAATCGTGTTGGGAAGGTTCAGTACCCGCATTGCGCCCGCCATGCTAACCCGGATATTGCACGAGTCCGGTTTGCCGCGGACGCAAAGCGCGCGGGACGCGAAGGGCGACGGTGTCCCCCGACACTATCAATACCGCGAGTGTCACGCAACGCGGCGGATGCGGAAATTCGCGGGGGTCCGTGACCCCCGGACTCGCCCGAAGGGTGAGTACAGCCGGAAATTCCACGAGTTTTTCCAGAGTGCAAAACGTCCTTTAAAATAAATAATCGCGGGCATAAATCGTCATTCCCGCGAAGGCGGGAATCCAGACGAGAAAGACTGGATTCCGGGTCAAGCCCGGAATGACATGCAAAAAATAGAATATTCTTCGGTATACTTTTATATAACATCCACCCTCCCGATAAGCGGGACTTTCCAGTCCCGCCGG
>CBDVCR010000091.1:0-12391 GCA_965372535.1 uncultured bacterium
CTCACCCTTCGGGCGAGCCTGGGGGTCACGGACCCCCGCGAATTTCCGCATCCGCAGCGTTGTGGGCCACTCGCGGTATTGATAGTGCCGGGGGACGCTGTCCCCCTTCGCGTCCCGCGCGCCTTGCGTCTGCGGCAAACCAGACTCGTGCAATATCCGGGTCAGCCCGGGAGCTTTACAAACCCTTCCCGCATCAGCATAATAAATTTCCTATGGAAATCGTCTTGAAAACGGAGATGCCCGACATCGGCGAGCCCAGGCGCGGGAAGGTCAGGGACATCTACGACCTCGGGGAGCACCTGCTGCTGGTGGTCACCGACCGGGTTTCGGCTTTTGACGTCATCATGCCAAACGGCATCCCCGGCAAGGGCAGGGTGCTCACGGAGATAGCGCTTTTCTGGTTCCGGCGGATGGAGGACATCATAGAAAACCACGTCGTGGCCTCCGAGGTAAGCGGCTTCCCGAAGGAACTCCACAAGTACGGGGACATGCTCGAAGGAAGGAGCATACTCGTCAGAAAGGCCGAGGTCCTGCCGGTGGAGTGCATCGTGCGGGGCTACATATCCGGAAGCGGCTGGAAGTCCTATAAAAATGACGGCGCGGTCTGCGGAATCAATCTCCCCGGGGGGCTTCGGGAGTCGTCGAAGCTGCCCGATCCCGTCTTTACCCCTTCGACCAAGGCCGAGGAGGGGCACGACATAAACATATCCTTCGATGAAATGAAGCGCGCCGTCGGCGCGGAGCGGGCGAAACTCCTCCGCGAAACGTCTCTTGCCATATACAAAAAGGCCTCCGGCATAGCCGAGACAAAGGGCATCATCATCGCGGACACGAAGATGGAGTTCGGAGTGCTTGGGGGGAAGATTATCCTGATAGACGAACTCCTTACCCCCGACTCCTCGCGCTTCTGGTCCGCCGCCGGCTATGCCCCCGGCAGGAGCCAGGACAGCTTCGACAAGCAGATAGTGCGGGACTACCTCCTTACCCTGGACTGGGACCAGACCCCGCCGGGCCCCGAACTGCCGGAGCACATCGTCCAAAAGACCGCCCAGCGGTACAGGGAGATATTGGGGATACTGACCGGGGCGGAATAGGCCCGGGGTTCTTTATGCTTTGCGCACCACCGCCTCTATGGAATACTCCCCGTCGCTGTGTATTTCAGGGTTGGTTATCGTATGGCCCTCGCTGCATTCCCTGGCATAAACAAGCTCGTAACCGGAGAGCGCCCTTTCGACCAGCGGGATTATGCCGATGGTATCGGGCTCCTCGTCCCTGTCCAGCAGGAAGAAGTGCTTGTGGTTCTCGTTCCAGCGGGAAGGCAGGGTTTTCTTTTTCTCGTACAGTTCCCTGTGGGGGACATAGAGAATCAAGTACCCGCCGCGGTTCAGGACGCGCCACCAGTTCTTGAGCGCTGTGTCCGGCTCCTCCATATGCTCAAGCGTATGTGAGGAATAAACAAAATCGAATTCCGAATCCTCCACGCCGTCCAGATACTGCGCGTCCCCGTGCTCGAAATCCCAGCCTATTGTGTTTTCCGCTACAAGGTCGCCGCCGCAGCCCACGTCAAGACCCCTGCCCTGGCAGTACTTCTCAAAAAAACTTTCTCTCAGGCGGCGGCCTCTGGCTTTTGAAGTCTCTGCCGGACGAAAAGGCCGGCCAATAACCATGTACCTGGCCTTTAAGAGTTTGAAATAGGCCGCCTTCATAAAATCCCAGACAGGCCTGGGGACGGTTTTCTTCAATGGGTTTACCAGTTCGTACAAACTCATTTTTAATTATATTCAGGCTAAAAGACAAAATGCAACGTAAGTGGTGGCCGAAAAGGAGCGGCACGGCCCCCGATTTCTGCTATAATCAAAGGATTATGGCCCTTCATGATGCTCCGGGCAAGAGCCCCCCGGTAATAAAAGTAGAAAACCTCGTAAAGAAGTTCGGCGGCGTAACAGCCGTGGACGGTATCTCCCTCGAGGTCGAGGAAGGCACAATCTTCGGCTTTCTGGGGCCCAACGGGGCCGGAAAGACCACCACCATAAACGTCCTCTGCGCCCTCCTCAGGCCCACCTCGGGGCGGGCCTCGGTAAACGGCTTTGACTGCATGGAGGACTCGGCAAGGGTCAGGCGCTCCATCGGCATCGTCTTTCAGGACACCACGCTCGACAAGGACCTCACGGCCAATGAAAACCTCTCATTCCACGCCTACCTTTACGGGGTGCCCAAAAAGGAAGTCAGGGGAAGGGTGGAGGAGGCCCTCAGGTTCATGGACCTCTACGAACGGCGGGACGACCTGGTGAAGAAATTCTCCGGCGGGATGAAACGCAGGCTTGAGGTGGCACGCGGGCTTATCCACAGGCCGAAAGTGCTCTTTCTCGATGAGCCCACGCTGGGGCTCGACCCCCAGGGGAGGGCCAACCTCTGGGAGTTCATCACGAGGCTGCCGGAGCGGCACGACGTAACCGTGTTCATGACCACCCATTACATGGACGAGGCCGAGGTCTGCGGGCGCATTGCGGTGATTGACGCCGGAAGAATCATCGCCGAGGGAAGCCCCGAGGAGCTGAAAAAGACCGTGGGAGGAGACGTTATCTACCTGAAGACCACGGACAACGCCGCGGCCAGGGAGGAGTTGAAGGAAAAACTCGGCCTGGAGGCCGGGCTAAAGGACGGGGAACTCTACCTCACCGCGGAGAAAGGCGACGCCTGCATACCCGAACTCATCAGGACCCTCACCGACCGGGTGGTATCCGTGAGGCTTCAGCGTCCCACCCTTAACGACGTGTTCCTGAACCTCACGGGAAGGGCCATCAGGGACGAGGAGGCAAGCGGCATGGACACCATAAAAAGCGAGGTCAGGGCCTACCGCCGAAGGCGCGGGTGAAAAGGCGCCCTTCCGGGAATCGGAACAATCAGGTGATAGGGTTGTTTCCCCCCATCCTTCCGCCGAGAAACTGAAGAAGCGTAACGGCCGCTATGGCGGCGGTCTCGGCGCGCAGGAGCAGGGGACCGAGCGTCGCGGCCTTGAGCCCGTTTTCTTCGGCCAGACGCACCTCCTCCCGGCTGAACCCCCCCTCCGGCCCCACAGCCGAAAAAAGGTCTTCGCCGGGGGCGGGCATGCCGCCCGTCCCAAGCGGCTCTCCCCCCTCCTCCCAGAATATGAACCCCCGCCGATTGCCTTCTCCGGTGCGGAAAAACTCCCTGATGTCCAGAGGGGAGCGCACGGTGGGGATTACGGTCCTTCCGGACTGCCTTGCGGCCTCAAGGGCAATCTTGCGCCAGCGCTGGAGCTTTCGGGTCTCCCTGAGCTGGCTCCGCTCGGTCATGAGGGGGACGATTTCCTTTACGCCAAGCTCCGTGGCCTTCTGCACCACGAGGTCCATCTTCCGGCCCTTCAGCACCCCCTGCAAAAGGACTATGCCGCCCGGCGGCTCCCGCACGGCGCCGAGGCGCTCCGTGACTTCGAGGCTTACGGAGCCCGCCCTTGCGCCCCTTATCACCGCCAGGCACACGGCGCCGCTGCCGTCCACAAGGGTTATCCCGTCGCCTGTGCGCATTCTGAGCACCGTCAGGACGTACCTCGCCTCAGGGCCTGACAGTGTAATGGGTGAGCCGTCTTCCGGGACCGAGGGGAGAAACAGGCGGGGCATCAGGGGGCTATTTCTTGCCCATGAGCTTTAATTTTTCGTCGTGTTTTCTCACGGCCTCGAAGGTGATGAAGTTTATGCCGAGCTTTACCGGGCTTTCGGACATGAGCCTCGGCAGTTCCTCGACGAACTGAAAGGAGCCTTCCTCCCAGGCGAGGATGTCCATGATGTTGTTCTCTGCAAGGTGCTCGATGGAGACCTTAACGAACTCCGCGGGCATCTTCTTGTTGTCCACGAGGTAGCCGATAAAGGACTTGCCTTCCTTCCTGCCGATATCGACCGCATGTCTGATTTCCTCCGGGGGGAGATAGCCCTCCCTGACCAGAAAATCCCCGAACCTCCTGTCGGACTCCCTGGAGGAGGCCAGAAGGAGCCTGCCGTCCTCGAAGCAGAAGCATTTGCTGCTGCCGTCGGTCTCGACGAAAAGGACGCCGGATTTCTTGTTCATGTCTATCCACTGCATCAGGTCGGTGATGGATAAAGAACTAAGCTGCCCCTTGATGCCTTTCATGACCTGCCCGCGAAAATGTTCTTAAGCCTTTCCTTGAACCCGCCGGAGCGTTCCTCCTGGATTCTCTCGAACTCTTCTATTATATCCTTTTGGCGCTGGTTAATGTTCCTGGGCACGGCGATGTTGACCACAACCACCTGGTCGCCCCTCGTCCGCGAGCCGAGCCGCGCGGCGCCCTTGCCCCTCAGCCGGAAGCCCGCGCCGGGCTGCGTGCCGCCGGGTATCTTGAGCCTGGAGGCGGAGCCGTCGATTGTGGGCACCTCTATCTCGTCGCCGAGGATCGCCTGGCCGAAGCTGACGGGTATCTCGCAGTAGAGGTCGCTGCCCTCCCGCTGGAAAAACCCGTGCGGCTCCACGCCTATCACCACGTAAAGGTCTCCGTGAGGGCCGCCGTTTGCGCCGGGCTCGCCCTCGCCCGACATCTTAAGCCGCGAGCCGGAGTCCACGCCGGCCGGGACCTTGACGGAAATCCGTTTGGGCATTTGCTTCCTGCCCTGCCCCCCGCACTCCCCGCAGGGGTCGGTGACGAACGTGCCCTCCCCTCCGCACCTGGGGCAGGTCCTGGCGATGCTGAAAAACCCCTGCTGGTACCTTACCTGTCCCCTGCCGCCGCAGTCATGGCACGTGCCGCGCCGCCCGGTGTTGGAGCCCGTGCCGGAGCATGCGCCGCACCTCTCCCACTTGAGGACGTTGATGTCCTTCTTGATGCCGAAGACCGCCTCCTCAAGGGTAATGTCGAGGTTGTAGCGGAGGTCCGCGCCCCTTGAGCGCCTGGGGCCCCTTGAGCCGGAAAAGTTGCCGAAGAAATCCCCGAACACGTCGCCGAAGATGTCCTCGAAGCCCCCGAAACCGCCTCTGCCGAAGCCCGCGCCGACCCCCTCGGCAGCGCCGAAGCGGTCGTAATTCGCCCGCTTTTCGGGTGTTGAAAGGCAGGCGTAGGCCTCGCTGAGTTCCTTGAAGCGCTCCTCGCACTCCTTGTCGCCCTGGTTGCGGTCGGGGTGGCACTCAAGGGCGAGCTTTCGGTAGGCCCTCTTTATCTCGGCCTCGGTGGCGTCCCTTCCGACGCCGAGTATGTTGTAGTAGTCTTTAGCCATCCTTCTCCGTCGGCAGCCTGTAATGAATCCTCCCTGCGGCAAGCCGCAGGGTATCCGAATATCTCCCCTCAAGGGGGAGGAACCTGAAAAGGTAACCCTGTAGCAAGCTACAGGGAATAGTCCGGTTTAAGGTTATTGCTTGTCCTTGTCCACGTCCTCGAACTCGGCCTCGACGACCTCCTCCTCCTGGGCCTTGCCGCTGTCGCCCTCCTGGCCCGCGGCGCCTTCCTGCGCACCCGCGCCCGCGCCCGCCCCGGCGGCCTGCTGCTCCTGCGCGGCGCGGTAGACGTGCTCGGCTATCTTGTGCGAGGCGGTGGTGAGCTTGCCTACGGCGCTTTTTATCTCCGAGGCGTCCGTGCTCGTGTCCTTGACCCGCTTTACCTCCTCGAGGGCGTCGTTAATGTCCTTCTTCTCCTCCTCGGTAAGCTTGTCGCCGTACTCCGCAAGCGACTTCTCCACGGAATAGGCCAGTGTGTCAGCCTCGTTCCGGGCCTCGGCCAGTTCTTTCTTCTTCCTGTCCTCCTCGGCGTGGGACTCGGCGTCCCTCTGCATCTTGTTAATCTCGTCCTCGGTCAGGCCGCTTGAGGCGGTGATGCGTATGGACTGCTCCTTGCCGGTGCCGAGGTCCTTGGCCGAGACGTGCAGGATGCCGTTTGCGTCGATGTCGAAAGTGACGTCTACCTGCGGCACCCCCCTTGGAGCGGGCGGGATGCCCACCAGCTCGAAGTTCCCCAGGAGCTTGTTGTCAGCGGCCATCTCCCGCTCGCCCTGGCAGACCTTGATGGTGACCGCGGGCTGGTTGTCCGTGGCGGTGGAGAAAACCTGGCTTTTCTTGGTCGGTATGGTGGTGTTCTTCTCGATTATCTTGGTGAAAACCCCGCCCAGGGTCTCTATGCCCAGCGAAAGCGGGGTAACGTCCAGGAGAAGAACCTCCTTGACCTCGCCCTTGAGCACAGCGGCCTGTACTGCGGCGCCCACCGCCACCACTTCGTCGGGGTTCACGGTCTTGTTGGGCTCCTTCCCGAAGTAGCCCTGCACGGTCTGCAGGACCTTGGGCGTCCGGGTCTGCCCGCCCACAAGGAGCACCTCGTCCACGCTGCCTGTGTCAATGCCGGCGTCCTTCAGGGCGGTCTTGCAGGGCTCCACGGAGCGCTCGACGAGGTCCGAGGTAAGCTGCTCGAACCTGGACCTCGAAAGCTTCATCAGGAGGTGCTTCGGCCCCGTGGCGTCGGCGGTTACGAAGGGCAGGTTTATCTCGGTCTCGGTGGCCGTGGAAAGCTCGACCTTGGCCCTCTCGGCCGCCTCCTTGAGCCTCTGGAGGGCCATCTTGTCGGCCTTGAGGTCAATGCCGTTTTCCTTCTTGAACTCCTCGACCATCCAGTCGATGACCCTCAGGTCGAAGTCGTCGCCGCCGAGGTAGGTGTCGCCGTTGGTGGACTTGACCTCGATGACCCCTTCGCCTATTTCCAGTATGGAGATGTCGAATGTGCCGCCGCCGAGGTCGTAGACCGCGATCTGCTCCTCTTTTTTCTTGTCCATGCCGTAGGCCAGCGCGGCCGCCGTGGGCTCGTTGATTATCCTAAGGACGTTCAGCCCGGCGATCTTGCCGGCGTCCTTGGTGGCCTGCCGCTGGCTGTCGTCGAAGTACGCCGGCACGGTGACGACCGCGTCGGTCACGGTCTCGCCCAGATAGTCCTCGGCCGCCTGCTTAAGTTTCTGGAGTATCATGGCGGATATCTCGGGCGGAGAGTAATGCTTGCCCCTGATTTCCACGTGTGCGTCGCCGTTTGAGGCCTCGGCGATTTTATACGGCAGGCGCTGCCTTGCGTGCTCGACCTGGGCCGAGTTATAGCGTCTGCCCATCAGCCTTTTTATGGAAAACACCGTGTTTTCCGGGTTCGTGATGGACTGCCGCTTGGCAATCTGGCCCACGAGCCTCTCCCCTTTATCGGTAAAAGCCACCACCGAAGGCGTTGTCCTGTTGCCCTCCTGGTTGGGTATCACCACGGGCTCGCCGCCCTGAACTACCGCAACAACCGAGTTGGTGGTGCCGAGGTCAATACCTATTGCCTTGCCCATTTAACTTCCTCCTTTATTTCTCGAACTTTTTATTTCCCAAGTTATTCTTGTTCGGATTCACCGCCGCCGCCCTCGACGCTTGAGGGTTTGCGGGAAACCGACACAAGCGATGCCCTGAGGACCTTGTCGCGGTACATAAACCCCTTCCTGAACTCCTCCACCACCGTCTTTTCCTCCACGTCGTCCCTTTCCACCTGGCTCATTGCGTGGTGGTACTCGGGGTCGAAGGCCCTGCCCTCGGCCTCGATGTGCGTGAGGCCGAATTTCTCAAGGTTCCGGTAAAGCTCCCGCAGGGTGTTCTTCACGCCTTCGACGAGGCCCGAGTCGCCGCCTTCGGCGTGCTGGAGGGCTATTTCGAGGTTGTCAAGCGACGGCAGCATGTCGTAGAGGAGGGACTCGTTTGCGTACTTTACAAGCCCCTCCTTGTCCCTGGCCACCCTCTTTTTGTAGTTTTCAAACTCGGCGTAAAGCCTCAGGTATTTGTCGTTCAGCTCGGCCAGTTCACCCTCGGCCAGTTCACCCTCGCCCTTTTCGGAAACCCCCTCAGCCGGTGCGCTTTCCTCCCCGGCCTCTTCATCACCAACCAGTTCGACGTCCTCGGCGGTAAGGTTTTCAATCTCCTCGTCCCGGCCCGGGATGCCTTCGTTCATCTTCTCTTCCAAATCCGCTTCTCCTTATATTTTCAGTGTGATTATTCGAAAATCGTACCAGAGATGAACCTGGCCATGCCGTCCACAAGGGACATTGCCCTGGAGTAGTCCATCCTGGTGGGGCCTATCATCCCCACGGTGCCCATCAGCCTGTCGCCCTTTTTGTATGTGGAAGTCACCACGCTGAGGGTACGCATGGCTTCCTCCGGGTTTTCGGAGCCGATTACGACCTTCACGCCCTCGGGGCCGGCGAGTTTCTCCAGAAGACTGACTATCCTGTGCTTGTCCTCTATGGCCCTTGTGATGTCGTCTATTATCTCCGAAAGCTCGGGGAACCCCACCAGCTTCGAGAGGCCGGAAAATATTATGTCGTTGCCGGAAAAAGACAGCGCCTCCCGGCATATGCTTATGGCCCTTGTTATAAGAATATCACATATGGCCTTCTCTTTCGACATCTCCCTCAGGAGCGAGGAGCGTATCTCGTCGATGGTACGCCCCGTGAACTCCGAGTTCAGATAGTCGGCCACCTGGTAAAGCTCGTGCTGCGTAAGGCCGAAATCCGTATCCAGTATCTTGCTCGTTACCAGTCCCTCGTTTGTGATGAGCACGGCCACGGTCTTTCTGCCCATGTAGCGGTAAAACTGTATCCTGTTAAGCGTGGTCCCGTCGGGGCTCGCCGGTATGGCGAAGGCCATGTAATGGGACACTGACGACAGCGTCCTGGTGGCCTCCTCGAGGAACCTGTTCAGGTCATCCCGTATGGCCTCGGACTTCCTCCTGAGAAGGGCCGTGAGCCTCTCGTCCCCCGGGCGGAGCCTCAGGCTGTCCACATAGAAGCGGTAGCCCTTGTCCGTGGGGACCCTGCCGGCGGAGGTGTGGGGCTGGGCAAGGTAGCCCATATCCTCCAGGTCGGCCATGATGTTGCGGATGGTGGCCGAGGAGAGGTCGAAGGCGTACTTCTTCGACAGAAGCCTCGACCCCACAGGGGCGGGCCTGCCTATGTAGGTCTGCACAACGGCCTTCAGTACCTTGCGGTCTCTTCCCCTGAGCTCATCCATAACCGAAAACTCTATTTAAAACAAAAGGTTAGCACTCCCGGATGGCGAGTGCTAACTTCGTTTAATTTAGCACCTGCATCCTCCGTAAGTCAAGCGCTCCCCGGAAAGGGCGGTCCTTGCTTAAACGCGAAGAGGGCCGCCGTCTTACCACTTTATCTCTCCCTTCACCACTTTTTCGTGGAACCCTCTGGGCACAAAGGAGTGGGCGTGCATCTCCTCGCTGTAGAACCGGCAGTCTATCTCGAATTTCCTTCTCATCCTGCGCGGGTCGTGCTTTTTGGAGCCCACGTCGAAGGCCCACCAGTTGCCCGGATACGTGGCGATGGGCGCGGTGTAGAGGTCTACCACGGGAAAGGTCTTCATCAGGGTCTGCTGGACCTCGGTGACCATCTCCGGGTGGAGCAGAAGGCTCTCTGAGTGGGTGACGTACATGCCGTCTTCCCTGAGGGCGTTTTTCACGTTGGCGAAAAACTCCTCCGCGTAGAGCGTCCGGGCAAAACCTATGGGGTCGGTGGAGTCCACGACGATGACATCTATGTCGGAGGAGCGGGACTTTATGAACTCCGCGCCGTCCATGTTTCTTATCTCCACGCGAGGGTCGTCCACGGAGCGGGAGACCGAGGGGAAGAACTCCCTGGAGACCCTGATGACCTCCGGGTCTATCTCGATGAAGTAGAGCTTCTCGACGCAGCCGTGCTTGAGGACCTCCCGCACCGTGCCCCCGTCGCCGCCTCCCACGACCGCCACGGTCCGGGGCTCCGGGTGGGCGTGCATGGCCACCTGGGCGAGCATCTCGTGGTAGAAGAACTCGTCGCGCTCCGTAAGCTGCACGATGCCGTCGAGGATGAGCATCCTGCCGAAGTGCGGGTTTTCAAAGACCATTATCTCCTGGAACCTGCTCTTGCCTTTATAGAGAATTTTCTCGACCTCGTAACTGTACTCAACCGCCACGAAGGGCGCGGTCTCCGTAAACTTTATCATGCTCGACCTCCCTTATATCAGAATCGTCCTCGGAATGGGAAACCCGTTGAATTCCGAAGCGTAAGACGTGGTGTACGCCCCTGCCGAGAGGACGAGCAGGAGGCTGCCCACCTCTGGCTCGGCGAGTTTCACTTCCTTTTCCATCACGTCGAAGCTGTCGCAGCTGGGCCCGCCGATGGAATACGTCTTCTTCTCCCCTGCGGGGCCTTCCACGACGTAGCTGTAGCGGATGCCGCCTATGCTCTCCATAAGGCCGTTGAACACGCCAACGTCTATGTGGAGCCAGTCCTCCCCGCCCCGGCGGCCCTTGCCTATCACGCTTGAGACGAAGACCCCCGCCTCGCCGACCATGGCCCTGCCGGGCTCTATGAAGACCTCGGTACCCTCGGGGAACTGCTCCCTCACGATGCGGTCCACGCTGTTTTCTATGGCATCGACGCCAACGACGCTCTTGGTGTAATTAATGGGGTAGCCCCCGCCGATATTGAGCATGCGCATCCTGACGCCCTCTTTTTCGGCCTTCTCCCACAGCTCCTTCGACATGTAGAGGGCGGAGTTCCAGTTGTCCTTGTTAAGGCACTGCGAGCCCACGTGGAAGGTGACGCCCGCGGGGTCAAGCCCCTTTTGGCCTGCGTAGAGCACGAGCCTCAGGGCCTCGTCGAGCCCCACGCCGAACTTCCTGCTGAGGGGCCAGTCGCTGCCCTCGTTGGGCACGGAAAGCCGCACGTAGACGTTTGAGCCGGGGGCGGCCAGGGCCATCTTGTCCACCTCGGCCCGGGAATCGAAAGAGAACCAGCCAACCCCGTAGGAGGAGGCGGCCTCGATAAACCGGGCGGACTTTACCGGGTTGCTGGATATTATCCTTTCAGGCTCCACGCCCAGGGCCGCGAGCAGCGCAAGTTCCCCCTCCGAGGCTATCTCAAACCCGATGCCGAGGCCGTCCATGAACCTGAGGGTTTCCGGGTCGGCGTTGGCCTTTACCGCGTAGAAAACCCTGGAGTTCCTTATGCGTGAGCCTATCAACTCCGCCTTTTCCCTTATCTTGTCCCGGTCGAGCAGGAGCACGGGGGTCCCGGGGCCCTCCCTGTCGATGTATTTAAAGACCTTGAATATCGTCCCCTTGGAGACGACCTCCGAGTGGAGTTTCTCCAACTTGAACACCCTGGCCATCTAACCGTCCATCCCTCCCTCCGAGAGCGGCAAAAAGAAATTATAAAACATATGAGAACGTAATATAAACAAAGAGAGGGCGTTTCCCGTTCATTGCACGAACAATATGGAAAAAGAGAACAAAAGGTATGAAAACAATCACAGGCATAGGCGGGGTTTTCCAGTCCCGCCTATCGGGAGGGTGGATGTTATATCAAAGTGTTCCGAGGAATATTCCATTTTTTCTATGCTTATCCGATTGATTCGGCAACCCCTTGAATTGTCACTCTGAACTTGATTCAGGGTCCTGGATGCTGAAATGAATTCAGCATGACATTTACTCGACCCCATGGGCGTAAGGGATGTTTCAGGCGACAAGGAAAGCTATGCATTTATAAGGAAATACGACAAGCATCATACCGTGGTGGTAAATATTAAAACGAGAGAGGGCTTGTTCTTCCTGCATAAGACCTTCTTTTCGCAGAAAAGGGCGCCGTATAAAAATGCTCCCTCAATAAAAAACGAGCTTTCCGGGGTGGGCGGAGTCTCCACCATCAGTCAGCCTCCTGGGGAGGAGGCCCCGGCAGGATCCTTTTCTGCTCGTCCGGAAGGCTCGTTAGATGCCTCTAATTTAGCACGGACCGAGAACTCTGTCAAGGCAGCGACTTGCCTCATCAAAAATCTAAACGAAACCGATTCGTTGCCTCATTTAAGAATCTAAACGAAAATAGCCTCTTGGATTTCAATTTCAGGAGGCGGAAATGGGGCTTACGATGGATGAGAGGAGATCGGTCACTACAGAGACGGCCAAGAGGTATCGGAAGGCGTCCAAGAAGGATAAGGGGCCATGCTGGACGAATTTACGGCCCTCATGGGCTACAACCGCTCCTATGCGAGCCATATCCTCGCGAACTGGGGCAAAACGGTTTATCTGAGGGTGAGGGGTGAGACAGTGGCCGTGGTCCTTGGCAGGCTGAAAAAGAAGGCCCGAAGGGCCAGGCCGAAGAAGTACGACGAGAGGTTCTGAGGGTGCTCAAGAGCCTTTGGGAGCTTTCGGACTACCTGTGCGGCAAGAGGCTTGCGCAGTTCATCAGGACGACGCTGCCCGTGCTTGAAAGGTTCGGGGAGATAAGGCTCGATGAGGAGACGAGAGAAAAGCTCATGAGCATAAGCCCTGCCACCATAGACAGGCTGTTGAGGAAGGAGCGCAAGCGGCTGGCCCTCAAGAGCA
>CBDVCR010000092.1:0-12337 GCA_965372535.1 uncultured bacterium
GCTACAAAACTCCAGCAGAAGTCGCCGCTGTTGCACTTGCTCCTTGAATGTGGGGGTTGAAGCTCAGGCCCCTTGCGTTTATTTCGGTTTTTTAAGAAGACCACGGGCCTCAAGCGCCTCGGCAAGAAGCTTCCTTACCATCCACGCCAGCGGCCTGTCATCTTCATCTGCCAGCCTTTGAATAATCGCTTTCATTTCAGGAGTGACCCGCGCGGTTATTATGGTGTCTTTTTTCATATGAAAACATTGTATACATGGCCCCTTGACACAAACAAGGTATTCATTGTATTCTTTGTATGCATTTTCTCTGATTAAGCATGCTGTCTCCGGTGGGGGCGGGAGCTGGCCGGCAGGGTCTTTTATTGGCCCAATAGAGGGAATATGGGAATCCCGGTAACGGTTATTGACGAGATTACGGACGTGCGGCACATATTGGCTTTTATCAGGGCATCCGTGCCGGAGATTTCAGGTTACGGCAAGCTGCAAACCGATGCGCTGTCCGGTTTCGTCTTAATCATGAATATGCTGGAAGCGCGGCTAAGAAAGATTGAACATGTCCTGCAAGACTGCATCTTGGAAAGCAAAAAGTAGAAATAAGCCGTCTCGGAGTATTTCGGACGCCCTGTTTTATGCCCTGTAAGATGCGGGGGGGGGGTGCAACTGCGAGGAAAGGGAAATTTCGGACTTCAGGGGTAATGATTACGGATTGAAAGCTGGAAGATAGAACTGTTGTCCCCTTTTAGTCATTTAGGGAAATCTCAAAAATGACTAATCCAATCTTTTGTATGCAAACGTGCATTTTCAACTGTTTTATATTCGAGGTAAAGCTTCATAAGAATATCCGTATGGAGCGTTCTCAATGATTGATGTTTTAGAATAAGGCATTCACGTCCCAATAAATGTAGCATGCCGAGTTCATAAGCAACGTTTGGATTGAATTCTGCTCCAGTTTCGGCCTCATCAAAAATAGCAATGCCCTTAGAACAGCAGAGGAGACAAGCGATAGGATTGTAGAGATCATCTGTTAAATTATGGTCAGACGCAAGTATTCCGTGGTACCCATTGCTTGACAATATCGATTTAATCTCTTTTATCAAATCTCTGTTCCTTTCGCGATATCTGACCATGATAAAAACAGATTTGTCAAAAGAATATTTTTCCGCAAAATCTTCTATTTTTCTTTTCCAACCAAAAAGTGCATTGGGAACAAACTTTGCTGGGAGGTCAGGGATCAATGGGAGAAATAGATCACTACCGGGGCTAATAGAGGGTCGTTGTTTTCCAGTGGGGGGCAGATGGAGTACAAGACTGTCAGCTAAATGGATAGCTCTATTGAGCCGCTTCCGATAGTCTGAGATAGGCTTGAACTTGGGTGTAAGCTGAGCTAGGGCTTCCAGCTCTGCTCCAAGTTTTAAAAATTCACGCTTGCTTTGCAGAAGGGGTTCTACGGTAGGACGTACTATCGCAGTCCATGTGCGGAATAAAGTTCGGAATCTATCACGCAATGCCTCATCTCGTAGTGTTTTCTTAGAATATGACGAAATTACTTCTCTTAGGGTAGCGAGTTCGGCCTTGAAAGCTTCGAAGGTTGTAGCTGGCATTCGCAGATCCCACTACACATTGAGCAATGATTCTATCGCTTCTTCACCATCTGTAGTAAGAACAAATGCCATTTTTCCATCCTTATCCCCCGCAGCCATCACATAACCCTTTTTTATGTTTTTGTTCACAGAATCATTAGGGTTTATGGGCGGTTGAGTTTTTGCATCGCGTATGATTCTTGATGCCTCTGCAGCCGTAAACTTTTCTTCATTCTTAAATTTTTCAAGAAAATAGCCAGCCGCCAAGACACGGTCGACGTCGCTTTTAGGGGCTACCTTCTTAATAAATTGTGCAACTGACATCTCTTTGGTACCTTTCGGTGCAACTTGGTGGGTAAGATGGGGGGAGCTTTTTTCAGTGTCTATCACAGGAATTGATTTTTGACGTTTGAGAAAGTCTTCTATTTTACTTTCTACAAAGTCACTCGGGCCAGTTACTTCAAGTTCATATTCTCCGACCCGTACCCTCATTGTGACACTTGCCATTTTCTTTTTGGCCATGTTGTACCTCCTGTCACCTTAAGTGAAAAAGCTTACTTCTTCATCAGCCTTGCTGTTTTTTCAATTACTGACTTATAGGAATTCTTGCCTCCATATTATACTCTAAAACCCACTTAGGGTGTCTAAAATCAACCGGGATACCGCCCTTAGCGAGCGTGCCGGTCAGTGAACACGAGACAGTGAACCAGTTCCGCTTGACGGGTTCCGCGCGGGCGGGGTAGGCTGATGGCGGCAGGGCTCTATGGCAAAGGCGGAATTAACCACAGGCACCGGGGCACGGAGAAAGGACAGGATTCAAGGATATAACCCCCCCACGCCCCCCTTAGGAAAGGGGGGAGAGACGTGTAGCCCTGAACACCCTTTGAACACCCGGGCGGGCCGGGATATTCCGAAAAGTCAGGGGGTTACGAAGGTTTTAAAGGAAAGGCTTTGAACATATAAAAAAAGAGAGCGTCCTTCGGCAAGCTCAGGATGATAACAGAGCGGCAGCGCGGCAGGCTCATCCTTCGACAGGCTCAGGATGATTCGAAAGAAAAGATAATCCCCCTTTGCTCTCCCCTAAAGCGACTTCACGTACTCCTCGATCATGACCCTGTGCTCGTCGGACATCGACAGGAACTTGATGTCCACGTGGTAGGCGTTTGCGTCCCCGGCTATCTCGCGGCAGGACGACACCATGCCCGACAGGGAGACGGGCTCTATCTCGTCGAGGAAAAGCTCCATCATGAAGACTTCCCTGGGGTTGAAGCCGTGGTCGGTCTCTATCTCCATGCCGTCGGCGCTTATGTTCTTGACGCTGTAGCTAAACGGCCAGTCCAGTACCGCGGGCTCCTTTGACTCTATCATGAACCTCAGGCCGCTCAGCCTTCCCTCCTCCAGGGTCCTCTTGCTGTCGAGGAAATCCAGGAGGCTCCGGGCCTTTTCGTCGAATACTTCCTTGAACTGAAGGCCCGCGGTGTAGACCGGCACGGAGTCGCCCTTCTCGGTCTGCCTGCTCTTGCTTATCACGGACCAGACCACGACCCCTTTTAAGGAGAGCGGTTCTTTCCCGCTTTCGAGCTTCAGGGTGTATTCGCTGCCGATGTTCAGCCGCTTCTCGGCCTCGATGGCCGCGCCGCCCAGGCTCAGGTTGATGACGTTTATGTTTGAGGCCAGCAGCATGTTGCCGTGCAGGCCGTCTACCGGGTAGCGTTTATGCTTCCTTTTTCTTCCACCCATGGGGCGCGGCGCCTCCTCTCTCAAGCCGGTCGCATTTAGAATATCATTTAAGCGCCTGGAGTTCAACCGGAAAATACTGGGCGGATAACCCGCTCCGCCTGAGGGCGCGGCTCTGTGATATACTTATTTTGATGCCCAAGACCGCAGGGATAATAGTCATAGGCAACGAGATACTCTCCGGCCGGGTGCGGGACGCCAACTCCCACTACCTGGCCTCGGAACTGAGGGCGCTCGGCGTTGACCTCCGGCGCATCGCCGTGGTCCCCGACGAGGCGGAGGCCATAGCCGAGGAGGTCGCCGGATGCTCCTCGCGCTACGACTTCGTCTTTACGGCCGGCGGCGTGGGCCCCACCCACGACGACGTGACCATGGAGGGCGTCGCACGCGGCCTGGGCCTCGGCACCGCCGTGAACCCTGCTCTGGCGGAGATAATCCGGGAGCGCTGCGGCATCGAGGCCAACGACTCGGCCATGAAGATGGCCGAGCTGCCGGAGGGGGCCGAAATCATAGAGGTCGAGGGCCTCAGGTTCCCGCCGGTGGTGGTGAAAAACGTCTATGTGTTCCCCGGCATCCCCGAATACCTGAGGAAGAAGTTCTCCGCCCTGAGGGAGCGTTTCCGCGCCGTGCCTTACGCCCTGAGGAAAGTATATGTGGACGAGGAGGAGTGCTACATCGCCCCCATCCTCGACGCGGTGGTGGAGGAGTTCGGGGATGTCCACATCGGCTCCTACCCCGTGGTGGACGCGTCCGGCTACAGGGTGGTCGTCACCCTTGAGTCCACGGACGCCGGGACCCTCGGCAGGGCCTACGAAAAACTCCTGGCCCTCCTGCCGGAGGAGGCGGTGGTAAGGTCCGAGTAGGGGCTTTCATTTTCCCCTCAGCCTCTTTATTTCCTCGAACAGTTCCTTTTTCCTGATTATCCCCTGCTTCTCAAGCAGGCTCACCAGCGACCTCAGAAGCTCCTCCGAGGTCGCGGCCGGTTCGGACTTTTCCGTGGAGGCCGCGGCCTCGCGCGCTTTCGCCCCGCCGGAACGCACGGGGGAGGGCCTCTCTCTTTCGGCGAGCAGGGTGCTCAGAAAGCGAAGATAATTGGCGTCTTTTTTCAGAATTTGAATCCCCATGCCGTTTTTGGGCGTCTTGCCGGCGGGAGTTCCCCGCCCCATGCCCCTCGAAGCCCTCCTGACCTTTCCTCTCAGATTCGAGATGGAGTCGTCGGGGAAGTGGACGACGATGTCCACTACCTCGCCCGGGCCCATGGGGTGGGTGGTCCGGATGAAAAGCCCCTTCAGGGAGAAGTCGCTGGATATCCCCCGGTAAGTCCTGTCAAAAGAAGAAAATTCCGTCCTGCACCGCTTTATGTATCTTTTGTGTTCCCTCTTGTTCGCCATGGCGCGCCCCGTTACATGACTTTAACATAACGGCGTAAATGATATAAAGAAAAACCCGCGGCCCCCGTTATCCCCTGATTTCCCCGGCCTGCCTTTGTTTTTGTTATCATTAGGCATGGAGTACTTTGTCGCGGAAACGAGCGAGGAGTTCGCCCGGCGCGAGAAGGAAAAGGCCCGGAGGCTCAGGGCCTCCCAGTGGTGGAAGCGCAGAAGGAGCAACGGCGTGTGCCACTACTGCGGCCTGAAGTTCCCTCCCCGCCAACTCACCATGGACCACCTCGTGCCCATCATCCGCGGCGGCCGCTCCACCAGGGGCAATGTCGTCCCCGCCTGCAAGGACTGTAACAGCAAGAAGAAGTACATGCTCCCCATTGAGTGGGAGGAGTACCTTGAGGGGATGAAATGAGGCCGTCGGCTTTCATGAGAACAGTTCAGCCTCGCTTGCGGCCCTGTCGGCATATGGAGAGATAACGCTCCTTGCGGCATCTCGCCCCGCGCGCGGTCCAGGCCCCGGGGCGAAGTGTGTTTTTCTCCGCACTCCTGTAGCGTTAAAGCAACAGGCCGCCGGGCGCCTGTCGGATATTTTTACAGGTTTTACGGGGCTGGAGGGACGGGCCTGTTTTTTGCATGGCTTTCTATGGTCGCCTATTGTATAATTCCTGCTGCAAAGCGCGGCTTGCCATAAAAAACAAACTGGAGGGGAACATGAAAAAATACGCGGTAGTTTTGAGCCTTTTGCTGGCGGCATTCCTCGCGGCCCCGGCCTCTTCCCACGCCCTCGGGCTTGAGGCGGCAGTGGGCGGCTGGCTCCAGAGCCCTTCGGGGACGGTGGGTTACGAGACCGGAATTCCGACTGCGGACAGCATAGACCTTGAAAAGGACGCCGGCTTTGACGATGAAATCCAGGCGTTCGGGAGGGCCAAGATAGACCTCCCCATCGTGCCGAACGTCTACCTCATGGCCACGCCCATGAAGTTTGACGGCAAGGGACAGAAGAACGTCAACTTCCAGTTCGGCGACTTCAACTTCAGTTCGGGCGTGGACTTCGAGATGGAGCTGACCCTTGACCATTACGACATCGCCGTTTACTACGGCATTCCCTTTTTGGGGATGGCCACGCTCGGCAAGTTCGGCGCGGAGGTGGGGGTCAACCTCAGGCTCCTGAGCCTGGACCTGGAAGTAACCCAGCCCGCGACCGGGACCGAGTCGAAGTCCTTTACCCTGCCCGTGCCCATGCTCTATGCGGGCGCCCAGTTCAAGCCCATCGACCTCATTGCCATAGAGGCGGAGTTCAGGGGCATCTCCTTTGACGGAAACGATTACTTCGACTACATAGGCAGGCTCAAGGTCAAGCCCTTCGGCCCGCTGTTCATAGCCGGCGGCTACCGCCACCAGAGCATAAACCTCGACGACGTGGAGGGCGTCACCGTGGACGCGGACTTTGGAGGCCCCTTTTTCGAGGCGGGCATAGAACTGGACCTGCTTTAGCCCGTTCATTGCATGAGCACTATGGAAAAAGAGAACAAAGGATATGAAAATACAAAGTATTCCGAAGAATATTCCATTTTATTTTAAGGGACGTTTTGTGCCCCTGAAAAAGCTCATGGAATTTCCGGCTGTGCTCACCCTTCGGGCGAGCCTGGAGGGCACGGCCCCCCGCGACTTTCCGCATCCGCCGCGTTGCGGGCCGCTCGCGGTATTGATAGTGCCGGGGGACGCTGTCCCCCTTCGCGTCCCGCGCGCTTTGCGTCCGCGGCAAACCGGACACGTGCAATATCCGGGTTAGGGGACGCGGGCGCCTCCTCCTTGCTTACGAGACAGTGGCCGGGCGGGCCGGTGACGCCCGCCGGGCTTAAGTGTTATTAATGTATGCACCCGTGTTGCAGGAAGGATACATTTCCATGCGCGCCCACGCACGTTGCGGCGCGCTTTTCCTGTTTAAGATGGCGGTTTTCCGCGATTTACGGGCAGGGAAGGCCCCTGGCCCGTTTCTTGCTTTCGCGTTATTTTAATCCGTATATAGCGGGCTTTATTTTTTTATTAAAAAATAACTTGACAAAAAAGTATCAAAATGATATAAAAATAAGCAATTTTAACTACCCGTTGCAGCCAGTGTTTGGGGCGCGAGGGAATCATCTTATTATTTATTGGCCTCCTTGGGAGGCAGAGTTCAGGAAGGGGAGGTGATAGAGAAAGTCGAGGAAGGCGGGCCGCCGGTCCTGAAGGGCGGCCTGAAAGTAAATCTCTTTTTAACTGAAAGTATGATAGCAGCAAGGGCCGGGATGACCGGCGGATAAATTTGAAAGAAAGAAGGAGGGTTAGTACATTGAAGAGAATTTTGGTAATTGCTATCAGCGCTTTATTCGTATTAGGCCTTTCAGCGACGGCCTTCGCCATCCACGCGGAGATACCGTCCGAGACGCAGGCCGTTGTGGCCAAGGGCACGACCCAGGTGACCCTCGGCGGCAGCATCAGGGTAAGGGGCGAGACAAGGCAGAACACCACTGACTTTGACGACGACGCAGCCGACCGCAAAAACGCCTACGACCAGAGGGTGAGGCTGAGCGTCGGCGCCCAGGTCGCGGACAACCTCGACGGCCTTATCATGTTAGAGGCCGGCAACGGGCCAACGGCGGACTCCTGGACATGGGGCACTTTCAACTCCCATCCGGGCGTGGTAGACATCCTCCAGGCGTGGATTAACTACAACCCCGGCCCCGTGGGCGTCAAGGTAGGCCACATGCCCCTTGCGCTCGGCAACAAGCTCTTCTTTGACCACAGGAAGTTCGGCGACGACGCCATCGTGGTCTACGCCGACCCGGCAGAGGGCGTGCACGTGGCGGGCCTTGCCATCAAGTTCCTTGAAGGCAACCCGCTGTCCGCCGACGACCTCGACGGCTACGTGGTCCTCGGCACCTACACCACCGACACCCTGAGCCTGGGCGGCGACATCACCTGGCTGCACGACAAGACGGACCCCGCCGGCGTCGCCAACCTCTACAACCTCGGCGTGAGGGCCAAGATAAACGCCGGCGCGGCCAACATCAAGGCTGACCTGGAGATCCAGTCGGGTTCGATAGAAGCTGGTCCTGTGGATATTGACTTCGCAGGCATGGCGATTCTCCTCGGCGCGGACATGAAGGCCGGCGGAAACACCATCGCGGTCGAGCTCGGCTACGGCACGGGCGACGAGGGCAAGGCCGACGAGATAACCGAGTTCGTTAACTTCCTGAGCAGCGGCGTACCCTACGTCGGGTTCGTCTACAACACCAGGGTGGAAGGAGCATGCGGCTTACAAACCGGTCTCTGCGGCACCACCTATCTCAAGGGCTCCGTGACCGCGCCTCTTACCGAGGCCATGAAGTTAAAGGCCGACGTCCTGTACCTCCTGGCCACCGAGGACGTGAGCCTTAACGGCGGTGCCCCTTCCGACGACCTTGGCATCGAAATCGACGCCAAGGTTACCTACAGCCTCGCCCGGAACCTCAAGTACTGGGTGGAGGGCGGTTATTTCCTCGCAGGCGAAGCGTATGAAGATGCGGCTGGAGACGCCGACGCCGCCTATGCACTCAGGCACGGCATCGAGCTGAGCTTCTAAGACGTAAAACCGACGGGCTTTTTGCCCCGTGCAGTTCAAAAAAGGCCGTCCCTTCCGGGACGGCCTTTTTTTTGGAAAGATTAGTTTTTGGAAGGATTAGAATGAATTCCATTGTCCCCCCTTTAGCAAAGGGGGGCGAGGGGGTTGAGATTATTATGCTGCCCTACGATAAAAGACTAAGGCCAGTCTCCAGAGAACTCAGAAAGAATATGACTGACGCTGAAAGACTGCTTTGGTCAAGGCTGAGAAGAAAGCAATTTGAGGGCCATCAATTTTACAGGCAGAAGGTCATAGGAAACCATATTGTTGATTTTTTCTGCCCAAAAGCAAAGCTCGTTATAGAAGTTGACGGCGCCCAGCATTATAGCGGCAAGGGCAAACAAAAAGACAGGATAAGAGACCATTATATGGAAAGTCTTGGTTTGAGCGTTCTCAGGGTTTCAGACAGAGAGGTATTCGATAACCTGAACGGAATCATTGAAGAGATATGGAAATATTTATGACCAAAATCCCCCTCAATCCCCCTTTTCCAAAGGGGGACTTCCCCTTTTGCAAGGTCAGACCCCTTATATGGATACTAAGCTGCCCCTTGCAGGATGCCCTTCAAGCTGCCCCTTTAGGCAAAGGAACCCAACTTATCCCCCCTTTAGCAAAGGGGGGCAAGGGGGAATTTGGAAGCATCTCAAGAGAGTAAAAGCCCTCTCTGGACATACCCTCTTCATTCACGTTAGACTCAGAACATGGACCTGTTCGACAACGGAGAGTCCCGGGGTTCATCGGGCAAGGAGGCCCCATTCCCGGAACAAGGCGGCCCCAGCGCCCCCCTGGCCTACCGCATGAGCCCGAGGGACTTCGACGAGTACGTGGGCCAGGAGCACATCATGGGCGAGGGCAAGCTCCTGAGGCGCGCGGTGGAGGCCGACAGGGTCGCCTCAATCATCCTCTACGGCCCGCCGGGCACCGGGAAGACCGCCCTTGCCAGGGTCATCGCCAGGCGGACCAGGGCGGCCTTCGAGTGGCTCAACGCGGCCACCGCCGGGCTTGAGGACATAAGGAAGGTGCTCAGGCGCGCCCGGGACGACAAAAAAAAGGGCATAAAGACCATCCTCTTTCTTGACGAGATACACAGGTTCAACAAGCTCCAGCAGGACGCCCTCCTGCCGGACGTAGAGGAGGGCACGCTCACGCTCGTTGCGGCCACGGTGGAAAACCCGTTTTTCTACGTAAACTCCGCGCTTCTTTCCAGAAGCCAGGTCTTTGAGCTGAAGCCCCTTACCCGCGAACAGCTCCTCGTGGTGCTCCGCCGCGCTCTCGAAGACGGGGAAAGGGGGCTTGGCGGGATGGCCCTGGAAGTCGGGGAGGAGGCACTTTTGCATATCGCCAGGATGGCCGACGGAGACGCCAGGCGGGCGCTTTCGGCCCTCGAGATAGCCGCCCTCACCACCCCCCCGGGCGAGGACGGCGTGGTGCGCATCGACATGGAGGCCGCCGAGGAGTCCATACAGAAAAAGGCCGTGGTCTACGACAAAAAGGGCGACCAGCACTACGACACCATATCGGCCTTCATAAAGAGCATGCGGGGGAGCGACCCCGATGCCGCCGTGTACTACCTGGCCAAGATGATATACGCCGGAGAGGACCCGCGCTTCATAGCGCGGCGAATCCTCATCTGCGCTTCCGAGGACGTGGGAAACCGCGACCCGATGGCCCTCGTGTTGGCCACGGCGGCCCTGAGGGCCGTGGAGTTCGTGGGCATGCCGGAGGGGAGGATACCCCTTGCCCAGGCCGCCGTATACGTGGCCAACGCCCCCAAGAGCAACGCCTCCTACCTGGCCATCGAGGCCGCGCTTGGGGACGTGGCCTCGGAGGAGACCCTTGAGGCGCCGGACCACCTCAAGGACGCAAGTTACCCGGGCGCGAAAAAGCTCGGGCACGGCGAGGGCTACATCTACACCCACGACCACCCCGACGCGGAGCAGGAGTTCATGAGGAAGAAAAAGAAATATTACGATAAGGACAAAGACGGAAACCCCCGATAGGCGGGACTTTCCAGTCCCGCCGGGTTTCAGGCCGGCATGCCTGTTTGCCTTATCACACTCGCCGCGGAAATGTCATTTTCTCCTTTTACCCGGGTACGGGCATGAAACAGCTACTCATAAGACAAGGGTCGCACCTTGACGCGGGCGGCATTTTGTACCGCGTCGGGTAAGGCCGGGATGGTGAGGTGATTACGCTTGCAAGGAATGCGACAGGAGGAATAAAGCCGCCCCTGCTCCGGATATTACACGAGTCTGGTTTGCCGCAGGCGCAAGGCGGGGGACGCAAAGGGGGACAGCGTCCCCCGGCACTATCAATACCGCGAGTGGCCCGCAACGCCGCGGATGCGGAAATTCGCGGGGGTCCGTGACCCCCAGGCTCGCCCGAAGGGTGAGTGCTCCGGAAATTCCGTTAGCTTTTTCCGGGGACAAAAGGTACCTTAAACTAAAAATAGAATATTCCTCGGGACATTTTGTGTTTTTATGCCTTCTGTTCTATTTTTCATAATACTCATGAAATATCCGGGCTACTCCTTCATCCCCCGCCTGGTCTCCTCTTCCCGGAGGTACTTGGCGTAGAGGGTGTCCCACTCGGGGCTTCCCTCCGGCACGTGGCGGGAAAGGGACTCTATCTTGCGCCTGACGGCCAGTTCCATCTCCTCGCCTATCCTCAGCTGGACGGTGATGGCGCGCCTTATGGCCCTTCTTACGACGCCCTCGTCCTCGGTGATGTCTATTACGTCCCTGTCGAGCAGGCTCTTGAGGATGACGTGGCTCATGTGGGTGACCTTGTCGTCGGAGAGCATCAGAGGATGACGTCCCTTTCCTTGACGAGCTGTTTCTTGGTAAGCTCGAACATCTTGCGGTAGTCCGCCCGTCCGCTTGCGAACTCGGGCTCGAACCTTTTCAGTATCTCCCTGACTTCCTCGCTGATGCGGTCCTCCACCGAGAGTTCCTCGAAAATCAGGGCCGCCACTTCCTCCCGGAGCTTCGCGGGGTCCACGTCGGGCACTATGAGTTCTTCCGCAAGCAGTGTGTCCACCACCCGCTTGGCCATGTCCGGGAGCCAGCTGCGCGGGATGCGCATGCTATTTTTCCAGGAACGACATGAGGGCGATGTTCCGCGCCCGCTTGATGGCGGTCGTCAGGTCCCGCTGGTGCCCGGCGCAGTTTCCGGTCATCCGGCGGGGGAGTATCTTGCCCCTGTCGGTGATGAATGACCTGAGGATCCTGACTTCCTTGTAGTCGATGAACTCCGTCTTGTCGGCGCAGAACCTGCAGAACTTTCTCCGCCTCTGGAACCTCCTGCCCTGCGGCCTTGGCCCTCTCCTAGAACGGTTCAACATCCGTAACCTCCTCCGGGGGTTTTGAGCCTTCGTAGCCCTGCCTGGGCGAAGGCGCGTCGTCTTTTCTTCCCAGGAACCTCACGGTCTGGGCCACTATTTCCATCTTGCTCTTCTGCTGCCCGTCGGACTCCCACCTTCTCTCCTGGAGCCTCCCTTCCACTAACACCTGCCTGCCCTTGCTCAGGAACTGGCTGCAGCTCTCCCCCTGCTTGCCCCAGACGACCACGTCGATAAAGAGGGTCTCCTCCTTCATCTCCTCGCCCGAGCGGTACTTTGAGGAGACGGCCAGCCGGAAGTTGCCGATGGGGGTGCCCTGGGGGGTGTAGCGGAGTTCGGGGTCTTTCGTAAGGTTCCCTACCATTATGACCCTGTTATACATTGCCGCTATTTCTCCTCTTGTGCGGGCGCTTCTTCAGCGGGAGGCTGTTCAACGGTGGTTTCTTCCGCGGGAGGCTGTGCGGCGGCGGTTTCTTCCGCGGGAGGCTGTTCAACGGTAGTTTGTTCAGCGGGAGGCTGTGCGGCGGCGGTTTCTTCCACGGGAGGCTGTTCAACGGTGGTTTGTTCAGCGGGAGGCTGTGCGGCGGCGGTTTCCTGGGCAGCGGTCTCCTGGGTAGCGGCCTCCTCAGGGGCGGTCTCTTCCACAGGCGGC
>CBDVCR010000093.1:0-12218 GCA_965372535.1 uncultured bacterium
GGCTTGGTGGGCCTTTACCCCGCCAACTACCTGATAGGCCGCAGGCCCATCCCCAAGCGAATAAATCCTTTTACCACTGACATCCCAGTCCGTGGTCTTATGCGGTATTAGCTCCGGTTTCCCGGAGTTGTCCCCCGCTTGAGGGCAGGTTTCCTACGTGTTACTCACCCGTGCGCCACTAATCCACAGAAAGAGCAAGCTCTCTCCGCTTCATCGTCCGACTTGCATGTGTTAGGCACGCCGCCAGCGTTCGTTCTGAGCCAGGATCAAACTCTCAGTTCAAACTTGAAATTTCCAAGGGCACCTACTGTCTCATGGTTTTCAAAGAACGATAATCTCCGTCCGCCCGAAGGCGGAGAGCCTCCGAGGCTCTTGCCTAAGTGGGCGCCCCGGCGAAAGCTCGGGCTTCCCCCCCGAAAAATCACGGCGGGCATGTCCTCGACTTCCAGCACTCGGGCTCCCATCGCCTAGAGGTATCCCTCGGCTCTCGAAAGACCTCACGGGCGGAGGAGATATCTGTCAAAGAACTTCTACTTCACACTGCGAACTAATAATTTAACAAATAGCCGCCGGCTTTTGCAAGCCTTTTTTTCTTCCCTGTTTTTTTCTTCCCTCTCAACTTTATTAAAACACTTCCATATGGGAAGGTCAAAGGGCAAAGGGGGGCAAAAGGGGAAGGAACCGGGCTATTACGGTGAGTTCCGGGCGGTTTTAGATAAAATCACCCGTAATGTCGGTTTTTCGGGGGTTTTCGGGGGGAGGGGGAGGATTCCTATTCGCCATTCCGGGCTTGCCCCGGAAAAGGAATTTATTCCTTTCTCAGGTCCGCCAGTTTGACCATATCCCCGTTTGAGTCCTTGACGTACCAGAAGGTCCAGCCATTGATGGCGCTCCATCCTGTTATGGCTTTCGCAACAGCAGTTGGCGTGGTGTAACTCTTGTTCTTGTATTTTATTGTCCCATTTGCATACAAGGTGGCTTTATAGTCTTTGCCCTTATAGGTTTTGTATAGGACAGTTTTTTTCTTAACAACCCCTTCAAGTGTGCTTGGAAACTGGAATGTAAATTTCTTTTTTGATTCCTTTGAGTCATTGGCGCCGAACATTTTCTCGAATTCTTCTTTCTGTGTCTGCTTGACCATTCCTTTGAGTTTCTTAAGCATAACTGTATCTTTTCTGCCCTTTGGAACAATGCTGTTGCCCTTGGGATTTGCAATTCTGATAAGCAGAGATTCTATCTCGTTTACGTGCTCAGCGTTCTTAATCAAGAAAAGGCTGAAATGCGACCATTTGCCTAAGTGGGTACCCTTAAGGTGCTGTTTGATTCGCTTTCTCAGGTCTGTGGACTTACCGACGTAGTAAAGCTCGCCCTCGTCATAAAGGGCGTATATGCCGTGTCTGTTACCGACAAGCTCGGTAATAAGAGAATAGTAGTTCTTGAACAGGTTTTTGGAGATATTCTCCAGTCTTTCTATGACTATCTTTGGCTTTGCTTTCTCTTTCATGTCAACTTGCACGCTCCTTAATTCTTTTTAAAAATCAACTGTTCCCTTTTCAGCTCCGGGGTAGAGGGTGTCTATCTCTGCCTGTAGCTCAGTTGTTTTGCTCAGGGCGGTGATGACCTTGCAGTAGTGCATGATGTCATCGAGCGAGAGGGGGCGGCCCTTGCGGTCTTTGAGCCACTTGTTGGCGACTTGATAGCCGCCTATCTGGTACTCGTAAAGCGCCGGGGTTACGCCCTCGAAATACTGTGTCTTGTTGATATATGCCCTGGCATTGTCAGCGTCATATTTTAATTTGTCCACCCTGTCGTCGCCTTGGCCCTCGAACTGGACAATGGGCCTGTTCAAGTCTTTTGATCTCATCAGGTGCAGGTCTACCAACTGCTTGCCGAGCTTGCCGAGTTCCTTGAAGAGATTTTTATCCTTTGTAAAGGGGACGCGCGGAAAGTCTATCTTTAAAAACTCGGCGTACTTCTCACGATAAGTCGGCGCATACAGCACGGCGTATATGTAAAAGAAAATGTCCTCCGGCGTGGGCTTCTTGCCATACGCCTTCGTGAGTGCGTCAAAGACTTTCGGGTTGATGTTCGGCCTTTTTGCCTCATAGCCTGCCTGCTCCTCGAAAAGCGCCATGGGGCTTCCGAAGGTAAACCGGGGACCCTTTTCCTTCTGCCCGCCCTCTTCCCGACCGGGAGCGTAGAGGTAGAGGGGGAAGAGGAATCCATTGTTAGATGTCCTTGGTGACATGCAGATGACTTCAACAATGTTTTGGGTAACCTGCGCGTGTTTGAATGTTTCCCCTTTTGTCATGCGTGAAGTTATCAAGCCCAAATTATCCTGCACCATATGCCGCATGACATCTTTCCTGGAACGCTCTATGAGGGCATCGTGATAGAAAATCCATTGGGTATCAAACGGCCTGTAAAGAATTTCCGCGTATTCCTTATCTCTGTTTGCGTCCTCGGAAACAGCTTTTCTGGCAATTTTTATTTTCCAGTTTGATTTGTCATTAAGCCCGTATGTTTGGGCGACCAGATCGTCAGGCATTTTATTATCACAGAATTGACGGATTCTTCTTAAAAGGGCCTTTTTATCCATGTCTATAACAAACTTATCGCGGGAGGTTACAATCCCCACACTGTTAACCGGAAATACGTCCGTTACCTTGATGTACTGTTCGTACTTGGCGGAGAGCTTTTCGTCCCTTTCGATAAACAGGTAGAACTCGCCCTTTGGGTCAAGCTTTTTCCATTTGGTGGAGTTCTTGTCCTTGCTTAAAAGCCATTCGTACTTTTTATCTCTCAAGCCAAAGAGGTCGGCGTGTCGCACAGTACAGCCCGTAACGTCCTTTTTCTTAACGAAAAAAGCGATTGCCACGCCCTGCTGGATGTCGAAAACGTTCTTATCCGGCGAGCCGTCCGGGCATTTTTCTTTCTTAAGGGAATTGCCGTGCAGGTCGAGGATGTATATCTCGTTAAAGCTGCTCATAAGCGACTGGCGCATGCCCCGGAAGGTTGGGTTGTCAAGATAGCTGTGGTTGGTAATGAAACCGAGCACCCCCTCTCCGGCCCGGTCTATCTTCCACTGCGCAAAACGTATAAACTTTACGTAATCGTCGTTTAGCCACTTCGGGTTCTTCTCTTTAAGGGGTTTCCCATCCACCTGGAAGTAAGCTTTTATCTCCCCGGTAATCCACGGCCCCTTGTTCGTGGAATGCCCTGAATAAGGCGGGTTGCCGAGAATAGCCAGTATGGGTTTCTCGCGCTTTATGTCCCCGGCCAGCTTGGACTCCTCGCTGAGCGATTGCGTGCCCGGCAGGTCGCCGGAGGCGAACTCCTTGAACTCAAGCGTGTTGGTAAGGTAGAGCTTGAAGCGGTCATCGTCCTGAAGCTTATAACCAAGCTCTTCCAACAGGAACGATATTTTTATATGCCCGATGGCATAAGGGGCCATCATAAGCTCGAAGGAGTAGAAGTTTTTCAGGATATTCTCTTTTATGAACTTCTTGACTGCGGCCTTGCCGTATGGGAACTCTTCTACCGCAATCTTTGCGGCTTCGGCAAGGAATGTGAGTGTCCCGCCTGCCGGGTCGAGCACTGTCACCCCTTCGCTTGCAAACCCGTTTGGCTTCTCGAACTTTTCTTTAAGAATGATATTAAGGGAGCGCACGATGTAGGAGACAACCGGTTCGGGCGTGTAATAGACGCCCCTTTGCTCACGGAGCTTCGGGTCATACTCCGCAAGGAACGTTTCGTAAAAGTGCACAATGGGGTCCTTGCCCCTGCCCTCTCTGAAATACTTGTGGAGAATATTGTTTACATCCGCCTGGGCCAGCACCTCCGAGATGTCGTCAATAACCCACTCCATCTGCTTGGGCAGATCAACCGACGAGATGAACCTGAAAACATCTTTTAGAATTCCGATGGTTTTTGGTATATAGTCATAGGCAAGCTTTCTGTTGAACCCGTCCTTTGAGCGCGTCCTGGCGGCAAAGAGGCCATAGGTCACGGTCTGTGCGTACAGGTCGGCAAAGTCCTCTTGCGAGAGGTCATGCACAAGGTACTTTTTGAAGGCTTCGTAAAAACCGTGAACATAACCCTTGGCGTTCTTCTCTTCCTCCGCAAGCTCCTGAGTGATTACCTCGTCCTTTAGAAAACTTGTGCGCTTGGCAAGCTCAATGGCAAGGTCCTTTGCCGTGTTTACCTTTGGCAGCGAGAAAAGGAAAAATTGCTCAAGGAGTTTCAAAAATCCTTCTTCGTTTTCCAGAGGCGGGACATGCTTTAACTTATTAAGCACATAGGGCCTGCTTATCTGAACCTTGTCTACCAACTCCCCATTGCGGTAAAGCCTGAACTCGAAGAAGTTGGTCAGTATGAGATTTGGGAATGTCTTGCGATACCGCTTAAGCTGGTCGCTGTTTTCAACTTTGCTCAAGTCCTCCACCGTGGGGGCCTTGGCCTCGACGTAACCCACTACATGGAGCTTTCCGTCCCAGACGCGGAAGTCCGGGTTCCCTGCCTCGGTCTGTTTGGGAAGGGTGGTTACCTGAATTTTTTTCTTGCCGGTGGATTCAGCGTAGTTATTAAGAAGGCTCTCAAGGGAGGAGTAAAAAGAAACTTCCGTGGCATCTCCCCTACCGGCGGCATCGTAAATATCCTTTAAATACTTTTTCAGCATTGGCGTTTTAAGCAAATGAGAGTTGCTCGATTTTGCAAGATTATAACAAAACCTCACATTATTTAACCTCTGTTTGTGAACTCCGCACCATGGACGAGTTCCGCCCGTCCGCTTTATGCTGTAACCTGCGGCGCTCCGGGCGGGGAGGGCCGGGCAGAAGGGCGGGATTGAACAGGCTTTGAACACCCCCGGTGAGCCGGAAGCCATTGAAATAAAAGCGGAAAACGGCGTTTCGGAACGCCATCATTGAACACTATAAAAAAGAGCGGGGGATTCGAGGAGGAATTTAATCCACCGCCGCCCGGCTAAGAGAGGAACTCGGCGGCGAACATGTTGTGCAGCCTCTCCCTGCCGATGGTGGTGGCAGGGCCGTGGCCCGGAAGCACCACGGTATCGTCGGGCAGGGACATGAGCTTTCGGAAAGACTCCCCAAGGCGGGCGATGTCGCCGCCGGGCAGGTCGGTCCTTCCCACGGAGCCCGCAAAGAGGGTGTCGCCCGTAAAGGCCGTGCCCTCGCCGTAGAGGCAGATGCCCCCGGGGGAGTGGCCGGGGGTGTGAAGGACCATGAAGGCAAGGCCGCCCAGGGAGATTTCGTCTCCCTCCCTCAGAAGCGCGTCGGGCGCGGGCAGGGGGTCGAGTGCGAACCCCCACAGGAAGCCCTGGTCGGCGACGCTCTGGTAGGTCTCGCGCTCGGCCTCATGAAGGGCCACCACGGCCCCGGTGGCCTCCTTCAGCTCCTTTACCGCCCCGGCGTGGTCGAAGTGCCCGTGGGTGAGCACTATGTACTGCACGTCGAGGCCCCCGGCCATTTCGAGCACGCGGTCGGGCTCGTCGCCGGGGTCGATGAGCATGGCGGCCCCGGTTTCCTCGTCCGCCGCCAGGTAGCAGTTGGCCTCAAGCTGGCCCACCGGCAGGGTCTTTATAATCACGCGGCCTCCTTCTTGAACTTTTGCCTGATTAACTTTACCACAAAGCCCAGTTCCTCGCTGCCGAGGGCAAAGCTCACTAAAGCGTACACCCCAACGGCCAGGGCTATCGTGCCTCCCAAGAGGGCGGCCTTCAGGCCGGGGCTTCCCGGGGCGGTCCAGAGCCCTCCCCCAAGGAGCAGGGCGCAGAGCAGCCCCATCACGGCCGAGGCCGCCGCCGTGCGGCCGAGCGAACCGAGTATCCGGCCGGAGCGCACGCCGCCGAGGCGCTTCCGAAGGAGAACGAAGAGCACGCCGAGGTTCAACGTGGCGGCAAGCGCATGGGCCAGGGCCAGGCCCGCATGAAGCATCGGCCCCATGAGGGCGAGGCTCAGGGCGATGTTTACAAGGAGCGCCAGCGCCGCCACCTTTACCGGGGTCCTGGTGTCCTGCATGGAATAAAACGTGCTCGTGACCACCCTTACGCCCACCACGGCCCATATGCCGAGGGAATAATAAAGCAGGGCCAGGGCCGTGCCCCGCGTGGCGGCGTAGTCCCATTCCCCGCGCTGAAAGAGCAGGTTCACGATAGGCTCGCGGAGCGCTATCAGCCCGGCCATCGCCGGGACGGTGATGAAGAACAGGAGCCTCAGGGCAAACGAGAAGTCCTCCTTCACGCTTTCGAGGTCGCCCTTCCTTGCGTGCTCCGAAAGCGAGGGCAGCACCGCCATCCCCATGGCCACGCCGAACACGCCTATGGGGAAGTGGATGAGCCGCATGGAATAGAAGAGGTACGTGATGCTTCCCTCGGGGAGGTAGGCGCCGATGATGCTGGCCACGAGGACGTAGACCTGCGATATGGAGACCGCGAAAGTGATGGGCAGGACGAGTTTCAGAATCTTTCGCAGCCCCGGATGGCGCAAGTCCAACAGCGGCGCAAGGCGGTAGCCCTGGCGCTTCATCTGCGGGGCCTGGACGAGAAATTGCAAAAGCCCGCCCACCGAGACGCCGAGGGCCGCACCCATGACGGGGCGCCCGAACCACACGGCAGCCGCGAACACGCCGGCGATAACGGCTATGTTCAGAAACGCCGGCGCAAGCGCCGGGACGAAGAACACCCGCCGGGTATTAAGCGCCCCCATGGCCACCGAGGCCAGGCTTATGAAGAACAGGAAGGGGAACATCACCCGCGTGAGGGTAACGGTGAGCCGGAACTTCTCCGGCTGGTCCAGAAAACCCATGCCGATGACCGAGACCACCGCCGGGGCAAAGACAATGCCCAGAACGCAGAGCGCCCCGACCACCAGCACCACGAAGCCGAGGGTCACGCGCACGAGGCGGGAGGCTTCCTCCCTGCCCCGGGCCTGGTACTCGGTGAGCACCGGTATGACGGCGGAGGCCGCGGCCCCCTCGGCAAATAGCTCCCTCAGGAGGTTGGGGATGCGGAACGAGAGGAAAAAGACGTCCGAAAGCCCGCTGGCGCCAAGGTAGAAGGCCAGCGCCATGTCCCGGACATAGCCCAGAACGCGGCTTATGACGGTCGCCGCGGACATCAGGCCCGCGGCCCTGGCTATCCTGTGTTTTTCGCCCATCGCGCTTGATTATACCAGAGCGCCGCGGGCGCTTTTTCATCCCCGCCTGTGTGCGGGGCCGCAATCCGCCCGGCGAGTCCGCGGGGTTGGGCCGCGGCGTATTGACCCCAACCGAAGAATGGCGTACAATTAGATTCGTCACAGGTGCAAAAAAAATCAAGAGGAGGCGCAGATGAGCAACGGGGATATATTAAAGGAGTTGAGGGAGCACAGGCCGAAGAAGTCCGTTATTCTCATAATAGCAGTTGTCGTTGTTGTTTTGGGTTTCCTGATGTTCAGGCCCTTCGTTATAATAGGGCCGGGCGAAAGGGGCGTGGTGATGTGGCTGGGCGCGGTACAGGACGAGGTGCTGCCGGAGGGGTTTCATTTCATAGTCCCGGTCGCGCACACGGTCGTCAAGATAGACGTCAAGGTGCAGAAGTCCCAGACCGACGCCGTGGCGGCATCCGCCGACATACAGGAGACCCGCTCCACCATCGCGCTTAACTACCGCATACTGGCCGACAAGGCCAACTGGGTCTACCAGAACATCGGCACACAGTTTAAAACCAGGATAATAGACCCCGCGGTGCAGGAAGTGGTCAAGGCCGTGACGGCAAGGTATACGGCCGTGAACCTAATAACCAAGCGCGACCAGGTCAGGGAGGAGATAAGGGAACTCCTCAAGGAAAGGCTCCTCGCTTACAACATCACCGTGGTGGACTTCGCAATCATAGACTTCCAGTTCTCCGCGCAGTTCTCCCAGTCCATCGAGGAGAAACAGGTTGCGGACCAGCGCAGGCTAAAGGCCGAATATGACCTCGAACGCATAAAGATAGAGGCCGAGCAGAAGATCGCCCAGGCCAGGGCCGAGGCCGAGGCCCTGAGGCTCCAGAAGCTTTACATCTCCAAGGACCTCATAGAGCTGAGGAAAATAGAGGCCTCCATGAAGGCCATAGAGAAATGGAACGGCGTTATGCCCAAGGTCACCGGAGGGGCCTTGCCCTTCGTCGACGTAAAGAACTACGAATGAGGCACGGCCTTATTGCTGCCGGTAACATGAAGTGCTTAACACCGGCGCATACAAACCAGCTTATACTTCGTGCTATTGCCTGCTCGGCGCGTGGAGAATAAAACTCACTGGCGAGTAAATCCGCCCTGACGACGTACTTTTAAAAGCAACCGCGCCGCCCCTTCCCCTCGCGGGGAAGGGGTATTTGCATCTTCATGCCCCTTGATTATGGCATGAGGAACGGTTAGTATAGATAACCAAAAAATCCGGAGGTAAGTGCATGTTCGAGGCCATATCCGAGTTCTTCGTTTCCACTGCGTGGGCCATGGCGCCGAGCCCAGAGGGCGGCGGCCCCGGCGGCGCGCTGGCTGGTTTTCTGCCGCTCATAATAATCTTCGTCATCTTCTATTTCCTTCTCATCAGGCCCCAGCAGAAGAAGCAGAAGGACCACCAGCAGATGCTGACGACGATTAAGAAGGGCGACAAGGTGGTGACCAACGGAGGCATATACGGCTTCGTAGAGCAGGTCGGCGCCAAGACCGTGACCCTCAAGGTGGCCGAAAACGTCAAAGTCAAGTTCGGCAAGGCCTACATTGCGGCAGTCAGAAGCACCGCGGACGAGGAGTAACCGGCCCGGCATAGACGCTGTGCGCGGCTCCGGCAGGGCGCGGGGCTACATAGAGATAGCCGACAGCTACCTGGAGTCCATTGGCTACACCGAGCACGGCCAGAGGCACTGCGACATCGTCTCCCGGACGGCGGAGCGGATACTTACCGCCCTGTCGCACGACCCCAGAGAGGCGGAGCTTGCCGCCGTTGCGGGGCTCCTGCACGACGTGGGCAACATGGCGGGCCGCCTGAACCACCACCACTCCGGCGCACTCCTTGCCAAGGAAATCCTCGATGAACTGGGCTTTGAGCTCAGGGAAATAGGCAGGGTCATGTCCGCCATCGTAATCCACGAAGAGGACGAGGGCGTCATCAAGCCCGACCCGGTGGCCGCCGCGCTCCTCATCGCCGACAAGTCCGACGTCCACCGAAGCCGGGTGCGGGGCACCTCCATGCTCAAGGAGGACATACACGACAGGGTAAACTACGCGGCCACCGAGAGCGATCTCGCCGTGGACGCCGCCAAGAAACTCATAAACCTCTCGGTCACAATCGACACGCGCATATCGCAGGTAATCGAGTACTTCGAGATATTCCTGTCGAGGATGGCCTCCTGCCGGAAGGCCGCAAACGCCCTGGGCTGCGAGTTCCAGCTCTTCATAAACGGAAGCCGCATGGCCTGATTGCTTCTTTGTCATTCCGGGGGCTTTAATGTTATTATAAATTCAATCGCCGATACCCGGCAAGCGAAGTCCGCGCCCCCCGGAGATTATGGGATATGGAGTCTGACAAGTTCCGCGAGGAATGCGGCGTCTTCGGCGTTTTCGACCACCCGGAGGCGGCCAACCTCGTATACCTCGGCCTGTACGCCCTCCAGCACAGGGGGCAGGAAGGCGCGGGCATCACCTCATCCGACGGCAAGGCCTTCCACAACGAAAAGGGCCTTGGCCTCGTGGCGGACATCTTCAGCGAAAAAAAACTGAAAAGGCTTCCGGGCCGCATCGCCATCGGCCACAACCGCTATTCCACGGCGGGCGGCGGCGGCCTGAAAAACGTACAGCCCATCGTGGCCAACTTCTCCCTGGGCTCTCTGGCAATAGCCCATAACGGCACGCTCATAAACGCCGACCAGCTCCGGGACAGGCTGGAGGAGGAGGGCGCTATCTTCCAGAGCACCTCCGACAGCGAGGTCATGCTCCACCTGATGGCCCGCTCCAGGGCCGAGCGTTTCAGGGAAAAGGTGGTGGACGCCCTCACCCAGGTAAGCGGAGCTTTCTCGCTCCTCATCATGAGGGAAAACGCGCTTATCGCGGTGAGGGACCCCTACGGCATACGGCCGCTGAGCCTGGGCGTCCTTGACGGCGCCTACGTCGTGGCCTCCGAGACCTGCGCTTTCGACCTCATAGGGGCCGAGTACCTGAGGGACATCGCACCCGGCGAGATGCTCACCATATCCGCCGACGGCGTCCGCTCCGAAAAGGTCCTCGCCAGCACCCGCAGGGCCTTCTGCGTGTTCGAGTTCATCTATTTTTCGCGCCCGGACAGCTACATATTCGGCGGGCACAACGTCAACGAGATAAGAAAGGAGTTCGGCCGGCAGCTGGCCCGCGAGGCCCCGGTGGAGGCCGACATCGTCGTCCCCGTCCCCGACTCCGGCGTCCCCGCGGCCATCGGCTATTCCGAGGCATCGGGCATACCCTTTGACTTCGGCCTCATCAGGAACCACTACATCGGCAGGACCTTCATCGAGCCCAAGCAGAGCATACGCCACTTTGGCGTTAAAATCAAGCTCAACCCCGTAAGGGACCTCCTCAAGGGCAAGCGGGTCGTGGTGGTGGACGACTCGCTGGTCAGGGGCACCACCAGCAAGAAAATCGTCAAGATGATACGCGAGGGCGGAGGCGCCGGAGAAGTCCACATGCGCATAAGCTCGCCCCCCTGCGTCGGCCCCTGCTTCTACGGCATAGACACCCCCACCCGGCAGGAACTCATCGCCACTTCCCATTCCGTGGAGGAGATAAGAAAGCACATAACCGCCGACAGCCTCGCCTACGTGACACTCGAAGGCATCAGGAGAATCGTCCCCGCCCCAGGGGACTACTGCGCCGCCTGCTTCGACAACCACTACCCCATCTTCTTCCCCGGCGAACACCTGCAGCAGCTGGAACTCATGCTTTAGGGGTTTGCGGACGACTATCCGCTCCCGGAGCCGGCGGCACTGCCTGGTTAAAACAGGCGCATGATTGTTTCGTAAGTGCGAAATACTATCAGGTTTTTTTATAGCCCGATTTTGGTATATAATATCCTCCTGGGTTTTTCCCGGCGGATTTTCTTTAAGGAGGGGGAAGCGTGCCCGAGGAAACGGAAAGCCTTGAAAAATCACTGGCCGATTACAAGAGCAAGGTCGATTCGGATATTAAACTTAAACTGGAACTCGAAAAGGACCTGATATTCGCGGCCAGGACCTCCCGCGGCTATGTGCTGGATTTCGACGCGAAGGTGGAGTGGGGCTGCATGCCCACCGAGTCGCTCCTGGCCAGCGTGGCGGGCTGCCTGGCCATCGACATAGTTTCCTTCGTAAGGAAGATGAGGGGCGAGATAGAGGACTTCAAGCTCTCGGCGACCGGAAGGAGAAACCCCACGCCCCCCCAGTACTTTACCGGCATGGACCTCCATATAACGATAAAGGGCAAGGGCATAGACGAGAGGAAAATGGACAGGGCCATTTCGCTTTCCAAGGAGAAATACTGCTCGGTCTACCATACCCTGAGAAAGGACCTGGAGCATAACGTGACCTACGAGATATTGCCGGGAGCATGAAACAGTTAACATTACAATGCCGGAAATGGCCTGCAAAACAAGTATTTTTTGAGGTTCCAATGTAAACATGAAAACTAACTGGTTAGTAATCAGCGAAGGCTGATGAGACGCAAGCCGGGGCCAGGGGGAAAGTAAGCGCAAACAGGGCGCGCCCCGCCGAAGGGGACGCGCGGAACCCGAACAGGGGAGGGGCGTATGCGAAAACTCAATTGCTGGGAGTTCAAGAAGTGCGGGAGGCAGACCGGCGGCAGGCGCTGCGGCGACGAGCCGTGCCCGGCCAGCGTCGAGACAAAGCTTGACGGGGTCCACGGCGGCAAGAACGCCGGGAGGGCCTGCTGGGCAGTGGTGGGCACCATGTGCGGCGAGGTCGCCACGGGCATGTTCGCCATCCAGACCGAGGACTGCGGCCGGTGCGAGTTCTACGGAAAGGTCAGGGCCGAGGAGCAGGACTTCAAATTCTCCCTGTCGCTTTTAAACATGAGGAGGAAGACCTTTTCCCTGAGCGCATAGGCTGGCGGCGGCCCGCAACGAAGCAAATGCACTGAAGCGGCCCGGGATAGGAGCCTGCCGGACTTACCATGCCGGAACACTGTAAAATAGAGGCATGGGAAAATTCAGAAATA
>CBDVCR010000094.1:0-12113 GCA_965372535.1 uncultured bacterium
TGAATTGTCACCCTGAACTTGATTCAGGGTCTTGGATGCTGAAATAAATTCAGCACGACATTTATCATTACCGAGCTAACCGGATAAGCATTTTCTATTTCAAGGGACGTTTTGCACCCCTATATTCCGGGTCAAGCCCGGAATGACATACAAGGCATAGGCGGGGTTTTCCAACCCCGCCTTGACAGCTTCGGGCGAGCCTGGGGGTCACGGACCCCCGCGAATTTCCGCATCCGCGGCGTTGCGGGCCGCTTGCGGTATTGATAGTGCCGGGGGACACTGTCCCCCTTCGCGCCCCGCGCCTTGCGCCTGCGGCAAACCGGATTCGTGCAATATCCGGGCAAGTTATGCATGGAGACTGAAAAGGGCTTGCCAGCCCGTCAGGATTGATTTTATAAGCTTGCGCCTGCCCTTGCGGTGGGCGCTGCTTGTTTGGCCGGGGATTATTTTGATAATATAAGGGGAAAATCCCTCTTTCTACGGTAAGGAATGAACTTTGCGAAAGAGGCTGCACAGGAGGCGGATTGTTTAAGGGCACCACGATATTATGCGTTCGGCGCGACGGCAGGCTCGCCATTGCGGGCGACGGGCAGGTGACTATGGGAAACACCGTCCTTAAGCGGAACGCGGTAAAGATAAGGAAGATGTACGAAGGAAAAATAGCCGCGGGGTTTGCCGGCGCAACGGCCGACGCCTTCACTCTGTTCGAGAAATTCGAGGAAAAGATAGTATCGTACAGGGGCAACCTCAGGAGGGCCGCCGTGGAGCTTGCAAAGGACTGGAGGACCGACAGAATTCTGAGGAGGCTTGAGGCATTGCTAATTGTTGCCGACAGTGAGCATACCTTCATATTGTCCGGCACCGGGGACGTTATAGAGCCGGAAAGCGGGATAGCCGCCATAGGCTCGGGCGGCCCTTATGCCCAGGCCGCCGCCACGGCGCTACTTGAAAACACGGACCTGGACGCCCGGAGCATCGTGGAGCGCGCCATGAAAATCTCATCGGACATCTGCATCTATACCAACGACAAAATCAATGTAGAGGAGCTTGATGGATAACCTTACTCCCAAAAAAATCGTAAGCGAACTCGATAAATACATCATAGGGCAGCATAACGCCAAGAAGGCCGTGGCAATCGCCCTCAGAAACCGGTGGAGGCGGCAGAGGCTTTCTGACGACCTCAAGGACGAAGTCCTCCCGAAAAACATCATCATGATAGGGCCGACCGGCGTCGGCAAGACGGAGGTGGCCAGGAGGCTCGCCAAGCTCGCCGAGGCGCCCTTTGTAAAGGTCGAGGCATCGAAGTTCACCGAGGTGGGCTACGTGGGCCGGGACGTGGAGTCCATGATACGGGACCTCGCGGAAACCTCCCTTAACATGGTCAGGGCCGAGTATATGGATAATGTGCAGGAGAAGGCCAAGGCCCATGCCGAGGACAAGCTGCTGGATTACCTGTTTCCCCAGCCCAGGGGCCTCAGAGGCTCGCCTGTCACCGCCGAGGAGAAGGACCAGCACAGGGAGACCAGGGAGAAGCTCAGGGAGCAGTTGAAGCAGGGAAAGCTCGACGAGAGGTATGTGGAGATAGAGGTCAGGGAAAAGCACATGCCCTTTGGGGTAATCTCCAACGTTGGCCTCGAGGACATAGAGATAAACATAAAGGAAATGCTCGGCAACATTCTCCCGGAAAGGCCCAAGCGTAAAAAAGTCAAAGTGCCCGAGGCCCTCGTTGTCCTTACGCAGGAAGAGGCGGGCAGGCTCATAGACATGGACAAAGTGACCAAGGATGCCATCTGGAGGGTGGAGCAGCTGGGCATAGTGTTTGTGGACGAGATAGACAAGATAGCCGTAAAAGGCGGCGCACAGGGCCCGGACGTATCGAGGGAGGGTGTGCAGAGGGACCTCCTGCCCATAGTGGAGGGCTCCACCGTGGCCACCAAGCACGGCCCCGTAAAGACGGAACACATCCTTTTTATCGCGGCCGGGGCCTTCCATGCGGCGAAGCCCTCGGACCTCGTGCCTGAACTCCAGGGGCGCTTCCCCATCAGGGTGGAGCTTGAGCACCTGGGGAAGGAGGAGTTCGTGAGGATACTCACCGAGCCCAGCAACGCCCTGGTAAAGCAGTACATGGCGCTCCTTGAGACCGAGGACGTGCACATCAGCTTTACGGAAGACGCCGTTGACGAGATTGCCGAAATCGCCGCCACGGTCAACGAGAAGTCCGAAAACATCGGGGCCAGGAGGCTTCAGACGGTGATGGAAAAACTCCTCGAGGAAATATCCTTTGACGCCCCGGAGATTAAGGGCCGGACCCTCGCCATCGACAGGGAATATGTCAGTGGGAGGTTGGGCGATATAGTGAAGGATGAGGACCTCAGCAGATATATACTCTGACCCGCCCCGGCGGGCGGCATTCCTTTATCTGCTTCTCACGGCGGCCCTGCTTCTCGTTGCCTCCTGCGGCGGGCGGGAAGGAGTCAGGGCAGGATACCTTGGCCGCGCCGTGGCTTCCTGGTACGGCCCGGGGTTTCACGGAAAACTCACGGCCTCCGGCGAACGCTATAACATGCACGCCATGACCTGCGCCCATAAAAGCCTGCCCTTCGGCACGAGGCTTAAGATAGTGAACGTGGAAAGCGGAAAGTCCGCCGTCGTGGTGGTAAACGACAGGGGGCCTTTCGTAAGGGGCAGGGACATAGACGTCTCAAAGGCGGCCGCCCAGAAGCTGGGCATTATCGGGTCGGGTACGGGCAGGGTCAAGGTGGTAAGCCTCGGCAGGGACATGCGGTACGCGAAATACTTAAACAGCGAGACCGTCACCGGAGGTCCGGGGTTATCGAAGCCCCGCGGCCCTTATACCATACAGGTGGCCGCATTCTCGGATAAGTTCAATGCGGTCCATATGAAAAAAGGGCTTGAGATCAACCATAAGAAGGTGCACATGGTGGAGAAGTGGATAAACGGAAAAAGGTTCTACCGCGTGCGGGTGGGGGAGTTTGAGAGAGAGGAACAGGCCGGGCGCTACGCAAGGCGCCTTGCCGGCGAAGGATACGAAATTCACATACTGCCTTTTGAGAAGATGTAGCGCGCCTTGGGTATCGGGACGGTAAAGGAAAAGGTCGCCTCCGGCAAAAGGCTCACCAGGGCCGATGCCCTAAAACTCTTCAGGACGGACGATATCTTCACCCTGGGCTCTCTCGCGGCCTCCGCGGCAAGGGAGCATAACCGCAACAGGGCTTATTACGTCCGCAACCTGCACGTTAACCCCACCAATATATGCGTAAACCGATGCAGGTTCTGCGCCTTCAGCCGCTCAAGGGGGGAGGAGGGCGCCTATGAGCTTTCCATGAGCGACATCGTCAATAAAATACGCAAGGCCCGTCCCCTGGAGGAAGTGCACATCGTGGGCGGCCTCCACCCGGACCGGCCCTTTGCGTATTACCTTGAGATGCTCCGGAAGATAAAACGCTCTTTCCCGGACGTGCACATAAAGGCGTTTACAGCCGCGGAGGTCGATTACATGCGCAAGATAAGCGGCCTCCCGCTCGATGAGGTCCTTTCGGCCCTCAGAGACCACGGACTCGGCTCCATGCCGGGCGGCGGGGCCGAGATTTTCTCAAGCGAGGTAAGGGAAAAGCTCTGCCCGGAAAAACTCACCGGCCGGAGGTGGCTTGAGGTCATGGAGGCGGCCCACGGGGCGGGGATAAGGAGCAACGCCACAATGCTTTACGGGCATATAGAGAAATACGAGCACCGGGTGGACCACCTGATGAGGCTCCGCGACCTTCAGGACAGGACAGGCGGTTTTCAGGCTTTCATCCCGCTTGCCTATCATCCGGACAACACCGATATGGGAGGGGGCGGCTCATCCGGAATAGACGACCTGAAGACCATAGCGGTAAGCAGGCTCGTGCTCGACAATTTTCCGCACATCAAGGCCTACTGGGTAATGCTCGGCGAGAAGGTCTCGCAGCTGGCCCTCTTGTTCGGGGCCGACGACCTCGACGGCACGGTCGTGGAGGAGAGGATTACCCGCTCCGCGGGGGGTGGAAGAACGGGCATAACCGAAGAGGAACTCGTGCGCCTTATTAAAAAAGCCGGAAGAAAGCCGGTCATGCGGGATTCATTTTACAGGGCGGTAAAAGCGTGAGAGAAGCAAGAGTCACGAAAAAGGAAGGCCTGAGGCTCCTTAAAAGCTGCGGCCTCCTCGAACTCGGCCGCAGGGCCGACGAGGCGAGAAGCCTGCTCCACCCGGACGGCGTGGTGACGTTTGTGGTGGACCGTAACGTCAACTACACGAACGTCTGCGTGAACCGCTGCTCGTTCTGCGCCTTCTGGCGTGACGAGCAGGAGGGCTACGTCCTGAGCGAGCGCGAGCTTTACGAAAAGATTGAGGAAACCCTTGAACTCGGCGGCACGCAGATACTTCTGCAGGGCGGCATACACCCCGGCCTTGATATAGGATACTATGTCAACCTCCTTAAGGGGATAAAGAGGCGTTATGGAATCAATGTCCACGGGTTTTCGCCCCCCGAGATATGCCATATCGCCGACACGTCCGACCTCACCATAAGGGAGACCCTCCGGGTGTTGAGGGACGCGGGGCTCGACTCCATACCGGGCGGGGGGGCGGAGATACTTTCCGACAGGGTGAGGAAGAAGCTGAGTCCTCGAAAGATATCCACCGCCCGGTGGCTCAGGGTGATGGAGGAGGCCCACCTGATGGGCATGAGGACCACTGCCACCATGATGTTCGGGAGCATCGAAAAACCCGAGGACGTAATCGAGCACCTTGACGCCCTGCGCCGCCTCCAGAACCGCACCGGCGGGTTTACGGCCTTCATACCCTGGTCGTTCCAGCCCGGCAACACCGCATATGCGTCAAAGCTTTATCAGGCGACCGCTGTGGAGTATCTTAAAGTGCTTGCGCTCTCAAGGGTCTACCTCGACAACTTCCTTAGCGTTCAGGCCTCGTGGGTCACGCAGGGGATAAAGACGGCCCAGGTGGCCCTGAGGTTCGGGGCCAACGACATGGGCTCGACCATGATAGAGGAAAACGTCGTTGCCGCGGCTGGCGTAAACCACCGGGTGTCCATGGACGACATGATAGCCGCCATCAGGGCCGCCGGTTTCAGGCCCGCCCAGCGGGATACGGCGTATAATGTTATAAAGAAGTATCGAGGGGGTATCGCATGTTAATCCTGAAGCATGTAGAGTATGAGATTAAAGATGTCTCCCGGTTGGAGGGCCTGTTGTCGCATTTAAGAAAAACCACATCACAGGTTGAGGGAGTGGCCTTCAAGGACATCTGTTTTGTTAAAGGCGGGAAGGAATTTGTGCTTTTCATGGAGTGCGAAAGCGAAGAGAAGTATCATCTGTGGAGGAAAATATGTCCTCCGCCTCCGGGCGCCGGGGACTGGCACGAAGTCTTGTTAAGCAAGGATGAACATTTCCAAAAGTAAAAATATTTATATTATAATTATAAATCTAAGAGATGGAAGGAGTTTTCCGTGCCTGAAGACCTCTACGACGTAATCATAATCGGCGGCGGCCCTGCGGGCCTGAGCGCGGCCCAGTACGCGGCGAGGGCGCACCTTAAGAGCATAGTGCTCGACAAGTCCTCCACCGCCGGGGCGCTGGCCTTTACCGGCAGAATAGAGAACTACCCGGGCATCCCCGAGCCCATGACGGGCAGGGAGCTCCTGGATATTTTTCGCAAGCAGGCATTGGAATTCGGCGCCGAGTGCATGGACGATGCGCAGGTCATAGGGGCCAACCTCGACGGCGAGGTTAAAGAGGTCTTCACAATGGAGAGGACCTTCAAGGGCAAGACCGTCATTATCGCCACCGGGGCCATGGGCAGGAAGCCGACAATCAAGGGCGAGGCAGAGTTCCTCGGAAGAGGCGTCAGCTACTGCGCCATCTGCGACGCCGCGTTTTACAGGGGCAAGACGGTCTGCGTGCTCGGCAACTCCGAGGAGGCGGTCAAGGAGGCCGGGCTGCTTGCCAAGTACGTGGACAAGGTTTACCTCATTTCGCCCTCCGACAGGCTCAATGTTGAGGACACGCACCCATCCCTCGGGCACGAGAACCTCGAAGTGCTTCCCGACCGGAAGGTCAAGGAAATCGTCGGCAGCGAAACGGTCGAGGGAGTGAGGATGGAGGATTCCGGGCAGAACGAGAGTTTTCTCGAACTCGCGGGCGTCTTCGTCTATATCCACGGGAGCAAGCCCATCATAGACTTCCTCTCCGGCACGGTGGAGGTCTCCGAGGAGGAGTGCATCGCGACGAACAGGCTCATGTATACGAATATGCCGGGGGTGTTCGCCGCCGGGGACGTTATATGCACCGAGACCAGGCAGGTGGTCATAGCCGCGGCAAACGGGTGCGTGGCGGCGCTTTCCGCCGAAAAATTCATATTCCACAGGCGCAGGATAAGGTACGACTGGGCCAAAAGAAGCTGAACCGGAAATAGAGCGTAAACGCGGCGGCAATCGGCATTACAATCACAACCCTGTGCGGGCCGCTCTGAGACATTGTCTCAAAAAACCCGGGCATTCCGCCGCTTCCTCTCTATCTGTTCAGGAAACTCTCTCCTCTGCCGAATTCCGCCACGCCGAAAATCTCCGCCACCGTGGCGCCGATGTCCCGAAAACCCTTCCTCGTGCCCAGGTCGCGGGGCGGGGTCTTACTGGTATAAAAAAGCACCGGCACGTATTCTCTTGAGTGGTCGGCGCCAGGGGTCGTGGGGTCCAGGCCGTGGTCGGCCGTGATGAAAAGATAGTCTTCGTCCTTAAGGGCCGGGAGAAATCCCGATAGCCATGAGTCGAACTCCTCAAGAGCGTTCTTAAACCCCAGGGTGTCGTTTCTGTGGCCGTAGAGTGAGTCGAAGTCCACGAGGTTGGCAAAGACGAGGCCCTCCGGGAGAGTCCCGGCCAGCTTCTTTAGTTCTTCCATGCCGCGGGAGTTGTTTTCCGTCTTTTTTACTCCGCTGAACCCCCTTCCGGCGAACATGTCAATTACCTTCCCCACTGATATGACCTGTATGCCCTTTCCGTTAAGGAGGTCGGGCAGTGTCTCGCCCGGCGGCGGCAGGGCGAAGTCCCTGCGCCCGGGAGTGCGCCTGAAAGGCGGGCCTTTAAACGGCCGCGCGATGACCCTGCATACGTCGTGCGGCGGGAGCAATATCTCGCGCGCGGTCTCGCACATCCGGTAAAGCTCCTCCATGCCGATGATGTCCTCGTGGGCCGCTATCTGAAAAACGCTGTCCGCCGACGTGTAGACAATGGGACTCCCGGTGCGCATGTGCTCATGGCCCAGTTCCTTTATGATTTCGGTGCCCGAGGCGGGCCTGTTGCAGAGCGCCTTTCTCCCTGTGCGGCGCTCGAACTCGCCGATTACCTCGGGCGGGAACCCGTCCGGGTATGTTGGGAAAGGTCTCTCGCTTATTATGCCCATCATCTCCCAGTGGCCGGTTATGGTGTCCTTGCCCTTTGAAAGCTCCTCCATGAGCCCCCAGGAGGCGAGGGGGGAGCGGGTTTTCATAATTCCCTCGAAGTCGCCGAGGTTGCCCAGGCCCAGGCTCTCAAGGCATGGCAGGCAGAGGCCCCCGACCGCGCGGGCAAGGTTTCCGAGGGTATTGCTCCCCAGGTCTCCGTACTCCGCCGCGTCGGGCATCTCGCCCGCCCCCACGCCGTCGAGCACTATGATGAATACGCGGGTCACACCGGTTATTGTAAAACAATTTCCTTCCGCAAGGACATCAGGGCTCAGGCGGGGGCGGTAAATCGCCGGGCAGGGGAGTTCGGGCCATTTATCGGGTCCGCATCCGCATGTCGAGGCATGGGGTAGGGGCTATTATCAGCCTGCCGGCTCCTGTTCCAGTAGTTCAGGCACATCCCAACGCCGATACGAACTCCCCCGGAACCGGCCTGTCCGCCGGGGCAGGCCGCGGCTACCTTCTGTGGCACGTAAGGCAGAGCTTGCTTCCGTGGTTTGATATCGAGAGGCGGGCTGCTTCCGATTTATAGGGGTTATGGCATGACACGCACGTGACCTTGCCGTCGACCAGCACCACCCTCCTGTCCGTAACTTCGTTAAAATATTCGCTCTGGATGTAAATGACGTCTATTCTATGGTTTCCCGGTCCGGTGGAGTTTTTGGCGGTAACGCCGTCGTGGCACAGGATGCAGTCGCGGAGGAGGGTATCTATGTCGGTGGAGTCGCCCATATGGGCGGAGCTTATCAGGCACCCCATGCCCTGGGTGCAGTCGTGGCAGACCTGGCAGAGTGCCGGGGATTCCTTCCTGAGCACGCATGAGCCGGTTATGCACTTATGGCACGTAATGCACAGCAGCCTGCCCTGCGGGTCGAGGGGCCAGTCCTCGGTCATGCGGGTGGGAGTGTTCTGCCTGTGGGAGGGGAGTGAGAGCGTATGGCATTCGAGGCATTCCGCCACGCTCTCATACTGCGAGTGGTCCACCAGCGCCGGGGAGAGTCTGGTGGAAAGTAAAACGATTAAGGCCGATATCAAAAAAATCGCGGATATAATCAGTGCTTTTTTCATGGCCTGCCGCCTCGCGCGCGCCTCTTAAATTAAAAATTACCACTAAGCAAGGCGATTGTCAAAAAGGCATAAATTCCTTAATTTATACGTCCTCCCGCGGCGTGCGGGGGGCCGTCTTGACTTGGATATGTGTACTTATTTACTATACCTATCTGGTCTTTACGCTTTTCCGCGGGAGGCATACGGTGAAGGTAGCGATAGGCTGCGACCATGCCGCATTCAGGTTAAAGGAGGGCCTTGTTTCGCTTCTTAAGGGGCGCGGGCTGGAGGTGGTGGACTTCGGCGCCGACGGCGAAAGCCCGGTGGATTACCCCGATTTCGGGGAGAAAGTCTCCCTTGCCGTATCCCGGGGCGAGGCGGACAGGGGGGTTCTTATCTGCGGCACCGGCATAGGGATGTCCATTGTGGCCAATAAGTTCTCCGGCATACGTGCCGCTCTCTGCGCGGAGCCCTTCAGTGCCAGGATGAGCAGGCTTCATAACGACGCCAACGTCCTGGTGATGGGCGGCAGGGTAGTGGGGGAGTCGCTTGCCGAGGAAATAACGAATGTCTGGCTGGATACCCCCTTTGAGGGCGGAAGGCACGCCGGAAGGCTTGAGAAAATCACGCTTATAGAGGGGAAACATTCAGGCCGATGAACCTTGAAGCCCTGAGGAAAGCCGACCCCGAGATTTTTAATGCCGTGGAGGAGGAGACCAGGCGGGAACGGGAGAAGCTGGTCCTCATAGCCTCCGAAAACTACGCAAGCCCGGCGGTGCTCGAGGCGCAGGGGTCGGTGTTTACAAACAAATACGCCGAGGGCTACCCGGGAAAGCGTTATTACGGCGGGTGTGAGTACGCCGATGTTGTGGAGAACCTCGCCATCGAAAGGGCAAAAGAGCTCTTCGGCGCCGAGCACGTTAATGTGCAGCCCCATTCCGGCAGCCAGGCCAACATGGCCGTCTACTTTTCCGTGCTAAAGCCCGGCGACGCCATTATGGGCATGGACCTCAGCCACGGCGGGCACCTCACGCACGGCGCTTCGGTGAATTTCTCGGGCGCCCTTTACCGTAACGTCCCCTACGGCGTAAACAGGGAGACGGGATACATCGATTACGACGAGGTCAGGCGGCTCGCCCTTGAGCATAAGCCGAAGGTGATAATAGTGGGGGCGAGCGCGTACTCAAGGACCATAGACTTCGAGAAGTTCGGCCTTATCGCAAAGGAGGCCGGCGCCTGCCTCGTGGCCGACATCGCCCATATAGCGGGCCCCATAGCCGCGGGCGAACACCCCTCGCCGGTCCCCCATGCGGACTTTGTGACCACGACCACCCACAAGACCCTGCGCGGCCCCAGAGGCGGCATGATACTTTGCAGGAAAGAGTTCGGCAGGGCCGTTGACAAGCAGATATTCCCCGGCATTCAGGGAGGCCCGCTCATGCACGTCATAGCGGCAAAGGCGGTGGCCTTCAAGGAGGCGCTGGGCCCGGAGTTCAAGCGATACCAGGTCTCGGTCATACAAAACGCCAAAAGGCTCGCCTCCGAACTTAAGGACAGGGGGTTTGAGATATTCTCCGGCGGCACGGACAACCACCTCATGCTCATAGACCTGGGCAACAAGGGCGTCACGGGCAAGGAGGCCGAGGAAGCCCTCGACAGGGCCGGCGTGGTGGTAAACAAGAACTCCATCCCCTTTGACCGGCGGCCCCCGGCCGTCACCAGCGGCATGAGGCTCGGCACGCCCTGCGTCACCACCAGGGGCATGGGAGGAGAAGAAATGGCCGAGATAGCCGGGGTTATCGACGAGGTGCTCAAGAATATGAATGACGACAATAAAGTTGCGGGCGTCCGCGAAAGGGTCGCATCCCTCGCGGGGAGATTTCCCGTTTATATGCCATGAAGTGTCCCTTCTGCGGTTACCTCGAGGACAAGGTTATCGATTCACGGACCGGGAAGGACGGCAATGTCATACGCCGCCGGAGGGAGTGCCTGAAGTGCGAGCGGCGTTTTACCTCCTACGAGCGAGTGGAGGAAGTGCTTCCCATGATCGTAAAGAAGGACGGCAGGCGCGAACCTTTCGACAGGCAGAAGATACTGCACGGGCTCGAAAAGGCTCTGGAGAAAAGGCCCGTAGACATGGAGTCCAGAGAGCGCGTCGTCGAAGGCATCGAGAAAAAACTCCTCGCCACCGGACTCAAGGAAGTGCCGAGTTCCAGCGTGGGGGAGGAAGTCATGGCAAGCCTTCGGGATATCGACAAGGTGGCTTTTGTTCGGTTCGCCTCTGTCTACAGGGAGTTCAAGGACGTTGCCGAATTCATGGACGAGTTGAAGACCCTGCTTGAGAAGGCCGAATCCTCCTGAGCCCATTCCGCCTCCGACGGGTTTGAGATAGGAGCGCCTTGGGGTTCTGGCTTCCGTTGGCGGCGTCCGCGTTTTCCGCCCAATCCGATGGTGTCTTTGTGGTCGAAAACGGCAGCAACAGGGCCGAGTCCCATGACGAGCTAAAAGGGAAATCAAGGAGTCTCTTACGGGAGGGGAGTTGCCGTAGCGTCTATTTCTTTCCCGAAACGGCTATGATGTCGAAAATTGAATACCAGGTAAGGGGCTTTGTGATTGTCTTTCCACCGAGCACCCGGGCCATGGTTTCGGCATCGTTCTTGCGTCCTTCGGCATAAAAAACCGTATGCCTTGAAAAAGTGTCATAGGGGGCCATGTCCACCCTTTCGATGCCGTAATCCTCTTTTTTGAGCCTCTTTTCGAGGGCCTTGGCGGACTTGATGTCGCCGTCGCCGGAAAGCACCTTTATTCTCAGCACGGTCGGGCCGGGCATACTGAAATCCATGTTGGCTATCAGGGTTTCGGTCTCTTCCTTGAGCTCGACGAGCCCTTCCAGCCTCGCGTCGAGTTCCGTAACCTGCGCGTAGACGGTATTGAGCCTGCTGCTTACGCCGTTTAATTCTTCATTAATATCGTTTGTCCTTCCTTTGATAAGGTCGATGCTGACGGAGTTTTCCTCTATCTGCTTTTCCATTCCAGCGCAACCGAAAACGCTTACGCTGAAAAGAAGGACAAGAATAAAAACTATCTTTTTCTCCATGCTCTTTCTCCAATCTTAAAGTTTTTATTAATATAGTTCCATGTTATCATGCGAATTATAAACAATTTTAAACAATTATTATGTCAGTGTCAACAAAAAATTCACTTTTTATTGGGGGGACCTGCTTATTTGCGGAGTTTCAGGGGGGCGTTTCTACACTGTTCAACGCGCATTTTATGGCTCCTGGTTGCGGGGGAATGCTCTTTTGACTTGGTACATTTCGCCAAGTCCTGGTTTATGACTTCGAGCCTTTGCATGAGGAGCAAGCGTAAACTTCCCCTATAAGTAGACAACTGCAAGGTAGAGCTTTCTGGCAAAATAACAGTCAGGAGGTTCTGATGAAGAAGACACGATTCACGGAGACCCAGATAGTAGCCATTCTGAAGGAAGCCGATGCGGGGATGCTTGTAAAGGACATCTGCCGCAAGCACGGAATCAGCGACGCGACGTACTACAACTGGAAGAGCAAGTATG
>CBDVCR010000095.1:0-11831 GCA_965372535.1 uncultured bacterium
CAGCTTATCACTTATAAACCGCTTCCACCTGTCCAAACAAACCGAGCCACCTCTTGGCCTGTAAGGTTAAATTTGTCGAAGAGTGGACTGGGCGTATCGGCAGGTGTTAAAGGAGATAGAATAGGAACCGGTCCAAAGGGAGCTTATGTTAGTGGCGGCAGAGGGGGTCTCTATTACAGAAAGTACATGGGGAAGTCCCAAAATAAATCCTCTGCAGGTGCAACCAAATGGGCAATTGAAAGAGATTATGAGCATTTAACTGGGAGAGAGACGGACGAGGAATTTGTAGATACTGGCGTCACTTATCCGAGCAACATAAAGAAGACCGAAGACATTGACATCGAGCCCATCCCTATGTTCCCCAATAGGAAAGAGGGGCTGGGGAAATTTTACTTTATTGGTCTCATGGCGCTTCTAGTTGCATTTTTTTCGAGAGATATCTCGCCTTGCATGTTGATTGCATCTATTGTTTTTCTGGGAATTGGGCTTAACGGCACATACAGAAATAATAAAATTGAAACAAACATAAAGAAAGTTACAAAAGTAATCGATGACTACTTGCGAGCGATAGAGAATAAAGCCGATATTGAGCCTTATGTTAACGCAACCGAAATTAGCTTAATGGCTCCAGCGTTCTATGACCGATATAAATATCATGTCCTTAGTAGCTTCATTACTGAGATGGTACTTCAAGAAGAAGACATAGATACCTCTAGGGCCATCGAAATAAAGAAGCAAATGAACATATCTGATAGCATGTACCATTCCATTTGCATCAGAATCTTTAGGAATATCTTTGATCGTTACATGGAAGACGAACACTTAGACGAACAGGAAGAGCAGGTATTAAGAAAATTTGCATCAAGCTTGAACTTGGAGAAAGAAGATATCTCAGAGGAGCTTGAAAGCATAGAATTAATGTCTAAAATTCGAGACGAAGTTAAAGCTAAATTAGAACCAATTGAAGTTGATATCAAGCTTCAAAAGAATGAGGTTTGCTATTATAGTGACGCTGGGCGAAAACTTAAGAAGAAAGTTCTTCAATCCAGAACTGTTAACGGCTTGAAGATCAAGAAAGTTGGATTTGTAATTGAAAAAGAAGGAGACATTTATTTAACAAATAATCGGCTTCTGATGGTAGCTTCAGGAACCTCAACGACCAAATTGGAGAAAATTTTGGATGTGATTGTTACGGCTGAAAATAATGTGGCAGAAGTCACTGTGGACGGAAAGAAATCACCTATTTATTTTTCAGTGCCTAATGTTATGACTCTCGGTGCTAGGATTGAGAAGGCTCAAAAAACTTAAAGCTCGCCGCTTCGGGATAAACTTCTGAACGCCCGGCCTGAGTCCCCGGCCCCCTGCCGCCTTTTGGAATAACGAGAAGGTTCAGGATTGGCTTTTGATTGCCTCGACGATTTCGCCTAACACCCGGTCGGCGTCCGGGGCGGGTACCTGGCAGCTGCCGACCCCCTTGTGCCCTCCCCCGCCGTAGCCTAACATGAGCAGGCCCACGTCCACGGTGGAGGAGCGGTTCGTCACGCTGTGGCCCACCGCCAGCGTTACGGTACCTCCCCCTTTGCCGTCTATGGCGCGGACGGATATGTTCGCCTCCGGGAAGAGGGAGTAGACGAGGAACCTGTTGCCGGGCGGGATTTCCCCGGCGCCGCGCGTGTCGGTGATGACAACGGGGCCGTCGGCCCTTGAGTGCTTCTTGAGGAAGTCCTTGAATATCCCGTTATGCTCGAAGTACCGCTGCACCCGTTCCTTGACGTCGGAAAGCGCCAGTATTTCCTCTATCGCGGGGCGCTGCCTGATATGCTCCACAAGGTCCCTCATGAGCTGCATGTTGCCGATTCTGTAGCCCTGGTGGTAGCCGAGCCCGGTTCGGGGGTCGCAGATAAAGCCCAGCAGTATCCAACCCCCGGGGTTCAGGATGTTCTCTTTCGAGAACCGGGCGGAGTCCACAATGTCGGCGTACCTGAGCATCTCCTCGAACTTCGCGAGCTTTCCGAGGGAGTAGTAATGGTTATAGACCACCCTGGCGGCGCTTGGGGCTTCCTCGCTCCTGCCGTTGTACTTCCCCTGGAGGCTGAGCCGCTCCCGTTCGCTTGAGTGGTGGTCGAACCAGAGGCCGCAGCCCTCGACATACGGGACGTTGGCAAGGACGTCGTTTCCGGTGACCTCGACCTTTCCGTCCTGAAGGTCCTTGGGGTGGGTATAGGTCATCTCGTCGATTATGCCGAGTTCTTTAAGGAGCACCGCGCAACAGATGCCGTCAAAGTCCGAACGGGTGAGTAATCTCATTTCCACCCCCTGTTTTTTTGCTTGATTATATAAGCGGGGCGGGTAATTTGCAAGCCCCTTAGAGGTTCGGTGTTCACAAGACAAAATAATCAAAGGGCGCCGGATAACTCCGTTGTCCATCGACAAAGCAAACCTTAATGGAAAGCCTATCGAAAGCCTGCCAAACCATGACGCTTTTGTGGACCAAAAGCGCACCATTCGGCAGGCTCGGGACGTTAAACGGCAGAGGAACCCCCGGCCCTGCAAGGCGTAACCGGCTTCTTTTTCATATCCGCCTATCCGGTTTAGCTCACCGGCATGGTTCGACAGGCTCACCATGCCGGTATCCTGGGCCTGTCCTGAGCTTACCGAAGGGCCTGTCGAATCATCCTGAGCCTGTCGAATCATCCTGAGCCTGTCGAAGGATGCGAGGTGCATAAAACGTATAAGCATATTTTCATAACTCTTTTCTTCTGCCCCCAGACCCCCCTTTACCCTTCGCGATATGCAGGGGCGCATCGAGGTGCGTGCTCTTGTCTTATGGGCAATGCTTCATGCCCGTAGCCGGGTGAAAGGCAGAAAGCATTTCAGGGGCGTGGATAACAGGGCATACAGGCATGTCGGCCTGAAACCCGGCGGGACTGAAAAGTCCCGCCTATCTGGAGGGCGGCTATCTTATGTACGCCTCGGTGACGTAGCGGCGCATCATCCGGTGGGTATTGAAGTAATAGGCGTTCTTGCCGATGGCGTTCTGCATCATCCTTACCCATGTGCCGCGGCTCTCGTAGTAGGTGGGGATGATGATGTTTTCGAGCTTCGTGTAGAGGTCGTCGGCGTCCAGCTCGTCGCTTGCCTCGGCAAGGGTCGTCTCGGTGGGGTCGGGCCCGATGGACCAGCCGGTGAAACCCTCGATGTGGCCCTCTATCCACCAGCCGTCGAGGACGCTGAAGTTCACGACCCCGTTGTGGGCGGCCTTCATGCCCGAGGTGCCGGAGGCCTCGTGTGGCCGCATGGGGTTGTTGAGCCAGACGTCCACGCCGGAGACCAGGTCCAGGGCCGAGCGCATGTCGTAGCCCTTGAGGTAGACGACCTTTATTTTGCCCCTGAGTTTCTCGATGCTCTCGAAGATGTGCTTTATCATCTCCTTGCCGGGGGTGTCCTTGGGGTGGGCCTTGCCGGCGAAGACGAGCTGGACCTTGCCCCCGGCGATGCGGGCCAATCGGTCGAGGTCGCGGAAGACGAGGGTTGCGCGTTTGTAGGCCGTGGCCCGTCGTGCGAAGCCCAGGGTGAGGGTGTCGTGGTCCATGCCCGCGCCGGTCCGGGCGTTTACGGAGTCGATGAGCTTGCGCTTGGCCTCCATGTGGGCGGCCCAGAGCTCCTCGTCCGGGATGCGGCCCACGCGGACGAACAGCTCGGGCTCGTTGGCCCATCCGGGGATGTAGCGGTCGAAGAGGCGCTTCATGCTCTCGCACGTCCAGGTGTAGGAGTGCACGCCGTTTGTGATGGCGGATATCTCGTAGCCGGGGAACATGGTGCGGGAGACGTCCCGGTGCTTTTTGGCCACCCCGTTTACGTACTCGCTCAGGTTAAGGCCGAGGAGGGTCATGTTGAGGTTTTCCTCGCCGCAGAGGTTTCTCAGGATGTGCATGGGCAGCACCTCCCCCAGCACTTCATTTACCAGCGCGTAGTCGAACTTGTCATGGCCCGCGGCCACCGGCGTGTGGGTGGTGAACACGCACATCTCCCTGACCTTCGGGGCGTCCCAGATGAGGTCCTCGTCCCAGACCTCCTCGATGTCGCGGCGGTGCTCGCGCAGGAGCTCGATGGTGAGGAGGCTGGCGTGGCCCTCGTTCATGTGGTACTTGCGTATCTCAAAGCCCAGGTCCCTGAGAATGCGCACGCCGCCGATGCCGAGGACGGCCTCCTGCTTGAGCCTGTAGCCGTCGTCGCCGCCGTAGAGGTAATGGGTAATCTCGCGGTCCTCGGGGGCGTTGGCCTCAAGGTCGGTGTCGAGAAAGAACAGGGGGATCTTGCCCCCGGTGATGCTCTCCTGCACGTAAAGCCATGCCTGTATGTGCACCAGCCTGCCTTCGAGCCGCACGTGGACCCTGTTGGGCAGGAGCTTCATGAACTTTTGCTGGTCCCACTCGGCGGGGCGCTCCAGCTGGACGCCCTCGGCGTCGAAGTCCTGGGTGAAGTAGCCCTTCTTTGAGATGAGGGTGACGCCCACCATGGGGAGCTTGAGGTCGGCGGCGGAGCGTATGGTGTCGCCTGCCAGGACGCCGAGGCCGCCGGAGTAGGTGCGCACGTCGTTGAGTATGCCTATTTCCATCGAGAAGTAGGCGATTTTCTCGCCCCTTAGAAACTCGTTCAGGGCCGCGTTCTTCGTGTTCATAACAAGGTATTTTAGCCCAATTCGAACCGGGGCACAAGCGGGCGAACCGACCAGGCCGTTATCAGACAAAACCGCGGAGGCCGGAAGGTTTTTCGTTTCCCGACAGGCATGGTGAGCCGTCAAGGCACGACGGCCGCTGAGGGGCCGATTGCGCGTCCCATTGACACCGGCGGGCGGAACGGGCTAAAATGTGATGGCATACGGTAACCGATTGCCGATTCTATGTGATGGAGGTGCGGATGAGATGAAGATGGTGACGGCCGTAATCAAGCATTTCAAGCTCGACGACGTAAGACGCGCTCTTACGGACCTGGGCGTGCAGGGCATGACTCTCGTGGAGGTCAAGGGCTTCGGCAGGCAGAAGGGCCATATGGAGGTCTACCGGGGCGTGGAGTACGAGGTGAGTTTTCTGCCAAAGGTGAAGCTGGAGGTCGCGGTGGACGACGGCGAGGCCGAAGAGGTCGTCGAGGTTATTGCATCCTCGGCCAAGACCGGGGAGATAGGCGACGGAAAGATATTTATCTACGAACTCCGGGACGTGATAAGAATACGGACCGGAGAAAAGGGAAAGGAGGCGCTTTAATAGATGCTGAAAACAATATCGCTGATATTTGCGTTCCTCCTCCCCTCTGCAACGGCTTTCGCGGCCGGGGGGGAGATAGACAAGGCGGACACGTCGTGGCTCCTGGTGTCAACGGCGCTCGTTATGCTCATGACCCCGGGGCTCGCATTTTTCTACGGCGGAATGGTCAGGAGGAGGAACGTCCTCGGCACCATAATGCACAGCTTCATGATGCTCTGCATGGTGAGCATCATATGGATACTCTGGGGATACTCGCTTGCCTTCGGCCCGGATAAATGGGGTTTTATAGGCGACCTCAGCATGTTCGGCTTAAGGGGCGTGGGCATGGAGGCAAACGGCACCGTGCCGCACCTTATTTTCATGATGTTTCAGGGCATGTTCGCCATCATCACCCCGGCGCTTATCACCGGGGCCTTTGCCGAGCGGATGAAGTTCTCGGCCATGATGCTCTTTAGCGCCCTCTGGGTGACCCTGGTCTACTCGCCCATATGCCACTGGGTCTGGGGCGGAGGGTGGATAGGAGAGAAAATCGGCGCGCTGGACTTTGCCGGCGGCACCGTGGTGCACATCAACTCCGCGGCGGCGGCCTTAATGGCGGCCCTTGTGATAGGCAGGAGAAAGGGCTACCTCTCGGAGGCCATGCCCCCGCACAACCTTACGATGACGGTGCTCGGCGCCGCGCTCCTGTGGTTCGGCTGGTTCGGGTTCAACGCCGGCAGCGCCCTGGCCTCCGGCGGCCTGGCTGCCCTGGCCTTTGTGACCACCAACACCAGCGCGGCCGCGGCGGCCCTGGGCTGGACCGCCGTCGAGTGGATGCAGCGCGGCAAGGCCACGGCCTTAGGCGTGGTCTCAGGCGCGGTGGCCGGCCTCGTGGCCATCACGCCCGCGGCGGGGTTCGTAAGCCCCATGTCGGCCATCTTCATCGGCGCGGTGGCGGGCCTGCTGTGCTACTTCGCAGTGAACCTCAGGCCAAAACTCGGCTACGACGACTCCCTCGACGTCCTGGGCATCCACGGCGTCGGGGGCCTCTGGGGGGCCCTGGCCACCGGCATGTTCGCCTCTACCGCTGTAAACGCGGGCGGGGCTGACGGGCTGTTCTTCGGCAACCCCGGCCTCCTCCGGGCGCAGGTCGTGGCGAGTGCGGCCACCATAGGGTACTCGGCGGTCGCGAGCCTCATACTTCTTAAGGTAGTGGACGCCGTGGTGGGGTTGAGGGTCAGCGACGAGCACGAGGTCGAAGGCCTCGACCTCAGCCAGCACGGCGAGGAAGGATATTACCTGTCGTAAACTTTTTCCGCTGGAGGGAGGCCGTGGCCTCCCTCCAGCTCTTAACCGGGTTTGGCCATCCAAATCCCCCATCAAAAAATAGGAAAAACTCGTTGGCCTCGTAAATACGGGGGATGATGGAATAATGCGCCCGGCGGGGCTGAAAACCGCCTGCATTAAAATCAGGCGGTGGATTTTCAAAATCCCCCCTCGTTTCGCTTCCACGATATTTTTGGTATTATAGTAGCCGTAAAACATTGTTAAAGGAATGCACCTCCCTGCGGCAGAGACCGCAGGGTATCCTGAAAAGACAAGGAGCCGACAACCCCGCGGCAAGACCACGGGGAATGCTCTGGTGCATTCACAGGGAGCGCCAATGGACCTCGATAAACTCAAATACGACCACAAGGGGCTTATCCCGGCGGTGGTGCAGGAGGCCGTGACGGGCGAAGTGCTCATGGTGGCCTGGATGAACAGGGCCTCTCTTGAGATGACCATCAGGGAAGGCTACACGCATTTCTGGTCGCGTTCGCGGAAGAAGCTCTGGAAAAAAGGCGAGACCTCCGGAAACGTCCAGGAGGTCAGGGAAATCCTCGTGGACTGCGACGCCGACACGCTGCTTGTAAAGGTGATGCAGTACGGGAAGGGCGCGTGCCACACGGGGCACGGGACGTGTTTTTACCGGAGGCTCGGCGAGCAAGAGCGCAAGGAGGAATGAATGGACTGCCTCTTCTGCAAGATTATCAGGAAGGAAATCCCCGCCTCCATTATCCACGAGGACGGGCAGGTGGTTGCCTTCGAGGACATCAGCCCCCAGGCCCCGGCCCACTTCCTCGTGGTGCCCAAAAAACACATCCCCACGGTGCTCGACATAAAGGACACTGACGCCGCGCTGGTGGGGCGCATGTTCCAGGTGGCCGCAAACATAGCCCGCGAAAAGGGGATAGCCGAGCGGGGCTTCCGCACCGTGATGAACTGTAACGCCGAGGCCGGGCAGACCGTCTTTCACATCCACCTGCACGTGCTCGGCGGCAGGGCCATGTCCTGGCCCCCGGGGTGAGGGAAGAGTCTTAAATGAACAGCGACGTGTTTTAAAGGTGAAGCGTTGAAGGGCGACAGGAAAGTTAAGGAGATAATACTTACCCTGGTGGAAAGAACCGTAAGGGAATATCAGCCGGAGAAAGTTATTCTCTTTGGCTCTTATGCTTACGGCGAGCCGACAAGGGACAGCGACATCGATTTCCTGGTTGTTGCCGAAGGGCGCTTAAGCGCCGGTGAGGCCTACGGGATGAGGCGGGATTTCTACAAGGATTATTCCGTATCCGTTCAGCTTGTCTGCATGAGCCGGGAGGAGTTCGAGGAGACCAGGGACATCGTGGGCGGCATAGCCTATCCGGCCGCCAAATACGGAGAAACCCTCTATGAGAAACCGTGAGCAGGTGGTCTGGGATTTCGTCCGGCAATGGCTTGGCAAGGCGGAGCAGGATTTAAGAACCGCGCAAGTACTTCTCGGAACGGAAGCGAAAGATTATTTTCCATCGGCCTTTCACTGCCAGCAGGCGGCTGAGAAATATTTGAAGGCGTATTTGGTTCGATACCAGGTGGAGTTCAGGAAGACGCACGACCTTGAGGAGCTATTAACCCTTGCCGCTCCAATAGATTCTTCGCTTGTTGAAGAAATCGGCCCTTGTGGATGGCTTACTCCTTTTGGGGTGGAGTTCAGATATCCGGGGGATTATCCCGTGGTTGACCATGAGACTGCGAAACGGGCTTTTAAGGAAGCCGAAGCTGTAAAGGAAAGCGTCATGAACAGGCTTGGCGATTATCTGGCGAAGGGGAGGCCGGACCAAGGGAATGAGTAGACGCGATATCTATAAATGAGCAAAGTAAGGACTACATATAAAGGAGAGGTACGTATACATTGTATTTTGTGGCATTGCGCCGAAAGCCAAATGGAAACTGCGAAGGAGAAATTGGAAGGTCGGTTTTATTTCCATCTAGCTGCAATGCTGATGTCTTTCTTAAGCTATGAAGCATATCTGAATTATCTCGGCGAATGTATTGCACCCGATATCTGGGAAAATGAAAGAAAATTTTTCAGCAAGAACCCATACAGGGGAATTAACGGCAAATTGAAAAAGTTACTTGAGGTATTGGGGTATAAGCCAGACAAGAGCGCTATGCCGTATCAGACAATCAGTGAACTAAAAAAATTTAGAGATTTCGTCTCCCATGGCAAGCCGGAGAAATATAATGACGTTGCCGAACATGATGAGGGCCAAGAGCCGTTTATGTTTTATAAGCGGAAAACAGAGAATTATGTGTCGGAAGAAAAGGCAAAGCGAGCGGTAGAAGATGTAAAAGAATTTATTGATATATTGCATGGCTTGGCAAGAAAGAAATTTCCTGGGAGTGTGCGTGGGAAAAGGCCACTTGATCAACCTTCGCAAATTGAAACGAGTAGCAGCCAGAGGATAACATCCGCAGGAGAACTACAATGATCCAACGCTACACGCGCCCGGAGATGGGCGGCATCTGGACGCTTGAGAACAAGTACCGCACGTGGCTCCGGGTGGAGCTTGCCGCTTGCGAGGCGTGGGCCTCGGAGGGGCGCATCCCGAAGGCCGCCCTCAAGGTAATCAGGGAGAAGGCGGACTTCGACGTAAAGCGCATTGACGAGATAGAGGCGGTGGTGCGGCACGACCTCATCGCGTTTCTCACCTCGGTGGCCGAGCACGTGGGGCCGGAAAGCCGCTTCATACACATGGGGCTTACCTCCTCGGACGTAGGGGACACGGCCCTTTCGCTCCTCATGCGCGAGTCCGCGGACATAATCATAAAGGACGTCAAGGCCCTCCGGGAGGTCCTCAAGGTACAGGCATACGAGTACAAGGACACGCCCTGCATGGGCCGGAGCCACGGCGTGCACGCCGAGCCAATGACCTTCGGCCTCAAGTTCGCCCTCTGGTACGCGGAGATGGGCAGGAACCTCAAGCGGCTTGGCGCCGCTAAAAAGGCCGTGAGCACGGGAAAACTCTCCGGCGCGGTGGGGACGTTTTCGAACGTGCCGCCTTCCATCGAGGAAAAAGTGCTTCGCACCCTCGGCCTCGCCGCGGAGCCCGTGGCCACCCAGGTGGTCCAGCGCGACAGGCACGCCGAGTACATGGCGGCCCTTGCCATCACCGCGGCCACGGTCGAGAAAATCGCCGTGGAGATACGCCACCTTCAGAGGACAGAGGTACTGGAGGCGGAGGAGCCGTTTCGGAAGGGCCAGAAGGGGTCCTCGGCCATGCCCCACAAGCGAAACCCCGTGGGCGCGGAAAACCTCTCCGGCCTGGCCCGCGTGGTGAGGGCCAACGCCCAGGCCGCGTTTGAAAACGTGGCCCTCTGGCACGAACGCGACATCTCGCACTCCTCGGTCGAGCGGGTGGTCGTCCCGGACAGCTCCATACTGGTGGACTACATGCTCGACAGGCTCAGGGGGATGCTCGCGGGCCTCCATGTCTATCCGGCCAGGATGAAGGAGAACATGGAGCGGAGCTTCGGCCTCTATAACTCCCAGCGGGTGCTCCTTGCGCTGGTCGAGAAGGGCCTCACGCGCGAGGACGCCTACGCCCTGGTGCAGCATAACGCCATGCAAAGCTGGCGGAGGAAAAAGCATTTCAAAACACTCCTCAGGGAAGACAGGGAGGTGCGGAAACACCTCACCGCCTCGGAGCTTAACCTGCTCTTTGACCTCAAGCCGTTTCTCCGGCACGTGGACTTCGTCTTCAAGAGGGCGTTCGAAAAGCCGTAACCCCGTCCGGACGTTTTGATTCCGCCTGTCCCGGACGGCGCGTCGAGGCGGGCATGCCAATTCCCGGATGCTCATGTTATAATCCTGGTCTACATGAAATTTCACTACGCATGGAAAGACAGGCTCCTCTTTTACTGGGACTATTTCGCAAGGAAGGTCTTCTGCCTCTGGTTGGAGGTAAAGAGGCCCAGGCTCAAGATGTTCGTCTACGAGATGATTTACTCCGCGCTTAAAATCAGGGACTACAAGCTCCTTTATTCCTCGCCTTTCAGCGACGACACGGTGGAGACCGTCTTCGGCCGCTTCAGGGTCCGGCCCCGGACGGTGGACTTTGCCAACGTATCCCCTGCCTTCGAAAGAAGGGACGTAAACCGTCTCCTCAATCTCATCGGCAGGCTCAGGGACGCGGGCAAGAGGGTGTTGTTTCTTGACATCGGCGCCGACCTCGGCACTTACACCGTCATCGTGGGCAACCGCTTCAAGGACGACACCGGCCTGAGCATCATGGCCTTTGAGCCGGCCTCCTCCAGCTTCGGGTTTCTAAAGGAGAATATACGGATAAACGGCCTCGAAGGCAAAGCCGAGCCCTGCAACTTCCCCCTTTACAGCTCCGACGGCCTTGAGCTTGATTTCTCCTTCAACCCCTCCGCCCCCGGCACGAGCGGCCTTGCAACCTCCGCTCCGGAGGGCACGGACAAGGTGGTGACCAGGACGCTGGACGCGGTGCTTGAGGGCCGGGCCGGGGACTCGGACGCCCTCGTGCTCAAGATGGACGTCGAGGGGGTGGAGTCCGAAGTGCTCAGGGGAGCGGAGAGAACCCTCAAGGAGTGGCCCGGCGCCGGCGGGGAGGTGCATTTTCTGGTGGAGGATTTCGTGAATCCCGAAATAATACGCACCCTCGAGGGCATCGGGGCCGCGTTCGTCACAAAGCTCACCCCGTATAACAGCTTCTGGCGGCTCCGGTAATACCGCGGCCCGGCGGCGGGCGGGCGCCTGTTCCGGACTTCTTCGGATAGTTGTGTTCAAGCGTTTCGTTCGAGACTTCCGGACCTCATCTCGGTCGATATCGCATACCCCAAGTGTGGACTTTAGGCTGTAATTTGGAGGCATGACTACTTCCTGAAACCCGCAGGGATGGACAAGGTTGTGCATGAGGAGTACTTTTGCAAATTCTTAGGCCGAATTTTCACAAAAGACGTAAACATAATATCATTATTAATCATAAACTAGTGTACTGTCCCTAACGCTTCTTTGCACTGTCATTGCGAGGAGCGGAGCGACGAAGCAATCCCGGCGGCGAGATTGCCGCGCTTCCTTCGGTCACTCGCAATGACAGGAAAGTAAAGTTATTCATGGGACAGTACACTAGTTCAAATTAGGTTTCATTGATTCAGCTTATAATGCCATATGGTGTTGAAATTATTGTTAATTTTAGATGATATTTGAGCCCGTTGCACAAATCCGATACGGGCATGAATGTTTGCGCAACGGGGTATGGGCATTAA
>CBDVCR010000096.1:0-11763 GCA_965372535.1 uncultured bacterium
GAATAGGACATTTCTATTTTGCCAAGAATAGGACATTTCTAAATTGGCTTGACACTCCGTTTGGGCAGGGGTGAAATTGCCGGGGGAAAACTGTTAGGATTGGTAAGGGATTCGAGCAGGTTATTATCTAAAACCGGCCGGGGCATACATGAATGTGCTTATTGTTGAAGACTCCGCGGCAACCAGGTCCATGATGCGGGCTGTTTTGGAGGACCTTGACGGTGTGGACACCGTGGAGGCCGCTACAGGTTTTGAGGCCCTCAGGCAGATTCCTTCGCAACGGTTCGACCTTATAATAACAGACATAAACATGCCCGACATAAACGGCCTCGAACTCATCAATTTCGTAAAGAAGGACCTCCGCTACAGGGATATCCCCATGCTCATCGTAAGCACCGAAAACACCGATGCTGACATGCGCCGCGGCCTCGGCCTGGGCGCGGACGACTATGTGACCAAACCCTTCGACCCCGATATGTTGAGGGAGAAGATAATAAACCTTCTCAAGCCATGAAGCCCTCGGACAGGGAATTCATATCCGAATCCGAAGAAATCCTTGAGGACGCCGTAAACCTCCTGTTGGACATCCAGGAATCGCCGGAAGGGGACCCCGATTCATTGAACGCCCTTTTCCGCGGCATGCACACCATCAAGGGCATGGCCGGGCTGTACGGCTACCAGGGCCTGTCCGACCTGAGCCACGCGCTCGAGTCCGTTCTTGACGACATAAGGCTCGGCAGGGCGGAGCTGTCCGGAGACGTGACAGGCTTTCTTTTTGAGTCCGTCGACCTGTTGAAATCCCTGCTCCGGGATGCGGGAAGCGGGGCGGCGGAAAAGGGCAGGGACGTTTCCGAGCACGTTGGCCGGATAGAGGCGTTCAGGGAATCGTTGCGCGGAGCAGAGAAGACACAGCCGCTTGAGGGGATTATCGACGGCGAACTCATCAGGACTCTTTCCGAATATGAGGAGCACAGGCTAAGGGTCAGCCTCAAGGAAGGCAGGGGCGTTTATTCCCTTCGGCAGGTCTTGCCCCTTGATGATTTCGACACAAGGCTTAAGGAGGTCGCGGCCAAGGTTAAGAAGTTAGGGGAGCTTATCTCCACCATGCCCGTGTCCGAGGGCGTGCCCGAGGGCTCGATGGGGTTTGAGCTTATCCTCGGAAGCTCCCGTTCCGCCGCCGGAGTAAGAAAGGCGCTGGGCATGGAAGTCAGGGAGCTCGTCAGGAGAAAAAAGAAGAGCGCATCCCCCGGTTCGGCCGAGGTGGCCGAGGCGACGCAGGAAAAAGCTTCTTCAAACACCCTGAGAGTGGACATCTCGAAACTCGACAGGGTCCTTAATACCATAGGTGAACTCTCTGTAATGAAAAACACCTTAAGAAGCCTCTGGGCCGAGATGTCCGAGACTTACGGGCACGGCCCCCTCATGCTGGGCCTTTACAAGGTGGTGCAGGGCCTTGAAAGGGAAAACGAGAGGCTTCAGCAGCAGGTGCTGGATATACGGATGGTCCCTGTGGGCCAGATATTCGGTAAACTTGCCCTGGTAGTGAGGCGGTATTCGAAGTCGCTGGGCAAGAAAATGCACCTCTTGACTTTCGGGGAAGACACGGAGATAGACAAGCACCTGGCCGAAGAGCTGATGGACCCCCTTATGCATATCGTGCGGAACGCGGTTGACCACGGTATCGAGCCTGCGAGACAGAGAAGGGCGGCGGGAAAGAAAATCTCCGGCAGCATCGAGCTTAAAGCTTTTCAGAGGGGCAACAACGTGGTCGTCGAGGTACGTGACGACGGAAGGGGGTTGGACAGGGAGGAGATAACGAGGAAAGCCGCGGAAAAAGGCATTATTAATATAAGGAAAGGCGAGGAGCTTGAGGACCGGGAAGCTTATGACCTCCTGTTCTCGCCGGGTTTCAGCACAAAGGATACCGTGAGCGAGGTATCGGGCAGGGGTGTGGGGCTGGATATAGTCAAGGAAAGAATCTCCGCCCTCGGCGGCACGGTCGAGGTCTGGAGCGAGCCCGGCTCCGGCACTGCTTTCGTACTCACCCTTCCCATAACGCTTGCAATCGTCAAGGCGCTTCTTGTGCGGGTGGGCGGCGAAAAGTTCGCTGTGCCGCTTTTGTCCATTTCCGAAACCGTGGAAGTGGAACACGGCGATATAATTAAAGCGGAAGACAGGAAGACTTACAGGCTGCGGGGCGAGGAGCTTCCGGTGGCAAGCCTTGCGGACCTGTTCAGGCTGCCGGGGGGCGCCGCCGAAAAGTCCTTCGCGGTGGTGGCGGGCCACGGAGTGAGGAGGATATGCCTTCTGGTCGACGAACTCATGGGCCGGAGCGAAGTGGTCATAAAATCCCTGGGGGGCTATCTTGAGGGCGCAAAGGGCATAGGCGGCGCAGCCGAAATAGACAAGGACGATGTCGTCCTCGTCCTCGATGTCGAGTCCATCGTTGAGGAGACCCTGGCCGGAGAGGGCGTTTCTCATGTTTGAGGAATATTACGGCCTGGACCGCAGGCCTTTCAGCAAGACGCCCGACCCGAGCTTTCTGTACATGAGCAGCGCCCACGAGGAGGCCCTCGCAAGGCTCCAGTACGCTGTCGAGGAAAGGGAAATCGTGATGCTCACCGGCGATATCGGCTGCGGAAAGACAACGCTGACGAGGGCGCTCATGGATTCGCTGGACGAAAAACACAGGGTTATACTTATCATAAACCCGAGGCTTACTCCCACCCAGTTTCTGAGGGCAGTGGCCGAGCGTTTCGGCGTCGAACCCCTCCCGAGATACCGGAGCGCCCTGCTTGACGCGGTGCACGGTCGTGTGTACAGGGACTACGAGGAAGGCGTCACCCCCGTAATCATCATCGACGAGGCCCAGCTTGTGCCGGGGAAAGAGACATTTGAGGAAATACGGCTTCTTACCAACTTCCAGCTCGACGATGCCAACCTCCTGAGCCTCGTGCTCGTGGGCCAGACGGATTTGCGGAAGAGGCTGAAACGAGGGCACTACAAGCCGATGATGCAAAGGGTGGGACTCTTTTTCCACCTCGGCCCTCTTTTGAAAGAAGAGGTTAAAGGTTACGTAGAGCACAGGCTTTCCGTGGCGGGCAGGGAAGGGCCTCTCTTTACGGATGGGGCCGTCGAGTCCCTATACCAATATTCCGCCGGCATTCCGAGGGTGATAAACAACCTTGCCACCTCTGCTCTGCTTGAGGGGCTTGGAGCCGAACGGGACGTTATCGACTCATCGCTTGTGGAGTCGTCTTCAAGGGAACTGGGGCTGGAGGGCTCGTGGGTTTAATAATTCAAACCGGATTATTGCATTAAAAAGCGGCCTGCAGGCGGCTGCTCCGTATCCGCGGTCCTTCGAAAGGCTCTGGACTAATCAGGCTGAATTGGCCGACAGCTACGCATCAAAGGCAAGTTGGTTCGTTATGGGGCCGGCCGTTCGGCTGGTTTTTTATTTAGCGGAGTGGCGCGAGGCTTTTTTGAGGAGTTTTTCAATATTCTTTATGGCACCGTTTAACCTGTCCTGCTGAGCTTTGACCTCGTCGAGTTCTTTCCGGAGCCTTGAGAAGAGGCTGCTTATGTCGTCTGAGGCGGCCGGGGATTGGACGGTGACCTGCTCGTGCTTTCGCATTTCCTCTTCCTCGAGCATTTTTTCCAGTTCCGTCTGTCCTATGGGGGCGGCGCCAATGGGCTGCCCAAACGCCTTCTCCCAGTCCAGGTCGTTTGAGGTGGCGCTTTCATGGGCGGGCATAACGGCATCGAGGGTGCTTTCCTCAAACGGCGTGGTCTCCATCGTTTCATGCGCGGAACCCTCCCAATGGGAAGAGCCGCCTTCGAGGTTCTCCGGCATGCTCGCCCGAAGTATGTCCTGTTCGATGGCGGACTCGGAGGGAGTGTTTTCCGCGGCGGCGGCGGCGGCGGGCGGTCTATCATCCAGCAGTGATTCGGTCTTGTCCGGCACTGATATGCGAACAGGGGCTTTCTCTCCCGGCGTCGCCGCGGAAGCCCCGGGGAACTTGAATTCGTCCGTGACGTCTATCTGGACGTTGTGTTTCTTTGATATGTATTTGAGGAGTTTTTTGGTTATGAGCTGAAAAGACTCGTTTACGCCGATGCCGTTGACTGCGGCGGCCTCAACGGGCTCCTCGCCCCTGAGATTGATGTCCTTGTCCAGTTCTTCGACGGAAAGAATGGAGGGGAGGTCTCTTTTATTGTACTGGAGCAGCAACGGGATTTCATCGGGCTTTAAGTTGTTGGCGATGAGGTTGTCCTTCATGTTCTGGAGGCTTTCGACGTTGGCCTCGCGCATCGCCCTCTGGGAGTCGGCGACGAACACCACGGCATCGGCGCCTTTGAGGACGAGTTTTCTCGTGGCGTTATACCTCACCTGCCCGGGCACGGTGTAGAGCTGGAAGCGTATGTTGAAGCCCTTTATCTTGCCCAGGTGAACGGGCATGAAGTCAAAAAACAGGGTCCGGTCGGCGTCGGTCGAGAGCGAGAGGAGCTTCCCCTTTTTCTCCGGCGACATTGTCTCGTGCAGATACTGCAAGTTGGTGGTCTTTCCGCAGAGGCCGGGCCCGTAATAAACGAGTTTCAGGGTTATTTCTTTTGCCGCGTAATTGAAGAGTGCCATCTCAAATTATAGCATAAACGCCGTTTCGGGTGTGTCGCTTCACGCTGTACATGGACTCGTCGGCAAGCTTCATCAGGTCGTCCTTGGACCGCGCGGTCTCCGGATACGAGGCCACGCCGAAACTCGCCGTCAACCTGAGGTTATAGCCCTCGTGTTCGAGAAAAAGGTTGTCTTCCATGGCCTCCCGTATCCTCTCGGCGATGTTCATGGCGCCTTTTAGCATGGTCTGCGGCAGCACGATGACGAACTCGTCCCCTCCGTACCTGGCCACGATATCTATTCTCCGGAGCTGGTTGATGAGCAGTTCCCCTATTTCCACCAGTAGCTTGCTGCCGACCAGGTGGCCGTAGTTGTCGTTTATTTCCTTGAAGTGGTCCAGGTCCATGAAAATGACGGATACCGAGGTCGAATAGCGTCTGCTCCGCTGAATTTCCGTCTCGATGCTCCTGTTAAGGTACCTGGTATTGAACAGGCTCGTAAGGTCATCGGTAATCGCAAGTTCTTCGAGTTTCTGATAAAGCGTCACCCTCTCCACGGCAAGGGCCGCCTGGTCCACAAGCCTCATGAGCTGGAGCAGGTCCTCATCGGTAAAGGACTTCCCGTTTGCCTTGTTGATTACCTCGAGTACGCCCAACACCGTGCCTTTGATCATGATGGGGACGCACATGACCGAGTTTGTCTCGAAATTGCTGTGCCTGTCGATTCTGGAGGAAAACCTTCTGTCCTTGCCCACATCCGGCACGACCAACGGCGTTTTGTGCTCCGCGACCCACCCGGCGATGCCCTCGCCGAGCTTGAGGCGCATCTTCCTGACTTTTTTCTCGGCCCTGCCCTCGGCTTTCTCGAAGACCAGTTCTTCCCTGTCCTCGTCCATCAGCAGTATCGACCATGCCTCCGCCCCGGACATATCCTTGACGCGCTTCATTATCATGACGAGTATGTCGTTTATGTCCCGCGAGGAGGTGAGCACCTTGTTAATCCTCTCGAAAAACGCGACTTCCTTTTTAAGGTCCTTCACGGTATTGCGGAGAAGGGCGTTCTGCCCCAACTTGCCCGCTTCCTTGAGTATTCGTTCGGTATAATAGAAAAGTTCCTTGTCCGATGGCTCATGAAGGGGATAGGAAAGGGGTTCCTTGAGCCAGGGCCCCAGTTTGCGCGACGAGCCGCCATTGGATATGATGAGCTTCGGTATGTTCTTCGACGCGCCGGTCAGTTCCCTGAACGAGTCCCTGAGGTCCCTGTCCAGTATCAGGAGGCCGGCCTTGGAGAGCTGTTTAATTGCCGCGGCGGCGGACCTGAAGCCGCGGGTCTCGTAACCCTTTGCGTTAAGGGCGTTCAGGTAGTCTTTAAACCCGTTGCCTATCGCGAAGACCTTAAGCATTTATCCCGCAGCACTTTTTGTGTTTTTTGCCGCTTCCACACGGGCAGGGCTCGTTGCGTCCGACTTTCCTGCCCCTGGTCACGGGCTTCCGGGCCTCTTCGCCGTCTCCTCTATTATAATGTATTGGTTGTTTCGTCGCTGATTTTTTTATTTCCCTGTCATCTCTTACCTGCACCTTGAACAGCCTGGTCAGGGTCTCGGTGGAAATCCTCTCCGTCATGGCGGTGAAGACGTCGAATGCCTCTTTCTTGTATTCGGTCAGAGGGTCCCTTTGACCGTAGCCCCTGAGGCCGATGCCCTCCTTCAGGTGGTCCATGCCGAGCAGGTGGTCTTTCCACTGCGTGTCCACGACCTGGAGCATCACAATTTTTTCGATGTGGCGCATGAGGTCTTCGCCTATTTCCCTTTCCCTGGCCTCATATAATGCCTTAATCCCGGAAAGCAGGAATTCCTTAAGCGGCCTGTCCGCGGGCATGTCGTCGACGGACATCGAGAATATGCCGTATAAAGCTTCCTTTAAGCCTTTTATGTCCCACTCCTCGCGGTGCCTGTCCTCGGGGCAGTAGATGTCGAGTAGCTCGTCCACGGCGTCTTCGGCCATGTCCATGATGCGTTCCATGAGGCCCTCGCCCTTCAGTATCTCCCGGCGGAACGAGTATATCTCCGTCCTCTGCATGTTCATCACGTCGTCGTATTCGAGGAGGTGTTTTCGTATGTCGAAGTTGTGGCCCTCGACTTTTTTCTGGGCGTTTTCCACCGCCCTGGTAATCATCCTGTTCTCGATGGGCACGTCCTCTTCCATGCCGAGCTTGTCCATGAGGCCGGATATCCTGTCAGAGCCGAATATCCTCATCAGGTCGTCTCCAAGGGAGAGGTAGAACCGCGACGCCCCGGGGTCGCCCTGCCTGCCGGAGCGGCCCCTGAGCTGGTTGTCTATCCGTCTGGACTCGTGCCGCTCGGTGCCGATAATGAAGAGCCCCCCCGCTTCGAGAACCTTTTGCCTGTCCTCGGCGCAGAGTTCTTTCGCCCTATCGAGGGCCGCGGCGTATTCCTCCTCCGAGGGCTCTCCGTCCTTGCTTTCCTTGAGGGACTGCCGGGTGAGGCCCTCGGGGTTTCCGCCGAGCACGATGTCCGTGCCTCTGCCGGCCATGTTGGTGGCAAGGGTGACCGCGCCGTTTCTGCCGGCCTGGGTGATTATCTCGGCCTCTTTCTCGTGGTACTTGGCGTTCAGTACCGAGTGGGGGATGTTGTTCTTCTTGAGCAAGCGGCTCAATTTCTCGGAGTTTTCAATCGAGATGGTGCCCACTAAAACGGGCTGCCCTTTCCCGTGGAGATATTCTATCTCCTCTACGATGGCGTTGAACTTGCCCTGTTCGGACTTGTAAATGACGTCGGGGTTGTCGCTGCGAATCATGGGCTTGTGGGTGGGTATGACCATTACGTCGAGGTTGTATATCTTGGCGAACTCCTCGGCCTCGGTGTCCGCGGTGCCGGTCATGCCCGCGAGCTTGTCATACATCCGGAAGTAATTCTGGAACGTGATGGTGGCAAGCGTCTGGTTCTCGCTCTCTATCTTGACCCCTTCCCTTGCCTCTATGGCCTGGTGCAGGCCGTCGGACCAGCGCCTGCCGGGCATGAGCCTGCCGGTGAACTCGTCCACGATGATGACGTTTCCGTCCTTTAATACGTAGTCCACGTCTCTTTTGAACATGTGGTGGGCCCTGAGGGCCTGGAGCACGTGGTGGACGAGTTCGATGTTGTGGGGGTCGTAGAGGTTTCCCGCGTCGAGGAGGCCTTCCACCTTTGCGTTACCCTCGTCGGTGAGGATGACGGACTTGGCCTTTTCGTCGATGGTAAAGTCCGTTTCCTTTTTGAGCCTCGGGATAATGCGGTTAATCTTGTAGTATTTGTCGGTGGAGTCCTCGGAAGGGCCGGAGATTATGAGAGGGGTACGGGCCTCGTCGATAAGGATGCTGTCGACCTCGTCCACGATGGCGTAGTTATGTTCTCTCTGGACGTACTGGGAGAAGTCGTACTTCATGTTGTCCCTGAGGTAGTCGAAGCCGAACTCGTTGTTGGTCCCGTAAGTGATGTCGGCGCCGTAGGCGGCCTTTCTCTCCTCGTCGCTGAGGCCGTGGACTATAACGTCCACGCTCAAGCCGAGGTGGCTGTAGACCGGGCCCATCCATGCGGCGTCCCTGCGGGCGAGGTAGTCGTTTACGGTGATGACGTGCACGCCCCTTCCGTCGATGGCGGTGAGGTAAACGGGGAGGGTCGCTACGAGGGTCTTCCCCTCGCCGGTCTTCATCTCGGCTATCTTGCCTTCGTGGAGCACGATGCCGCCTAAGAGCTGCACGTCGAAGAGCCTCATCCCCAGCACCCGCCTCGATGTCTCCCGGACGACGGCAAATGCCTCTGGCAGGAGGTCGTCGAGGGTCTCCCCCGCTGTCAGCCTTCTCCTGAATTCGTCCGTCTTGCCCCTCAGGGCGCTTTCGGTAAGTCCGGCCACCGAGGCTTCGAAGGAATTTATCTGCTCCACAAGGGGCCAGAGCCGTTTGATTTCCCTTTCGTTCTTGGTCCCGAATATTTTCTTGAGCAAAACCTGAACCATATCACTATTATACAAAAATGTCCTGCTGGAGTTAAAATTGCCCGAACGCATGGGTAATGCCCTTGAATTCCTCATGTCCCATATGAGATAATCAGCAACCGTTTTCCACCCCGCCGCTTGAAGACGCCTTTTGCAGCGGGACAGGATAAAACCCGGGAAACGTACCAAAAATAACTAAAACATTCGACGTTAAGACGCAGAAGTGCTTTAAACGCCTGCATTCAGCATTTTGACGCCGAATGGAAAACCAGCCGTTTGGTAAAACGATGATCGACGACTTGTGCGTAAACACTATAATGATGCTCTCGGCCGACGCCGTGCAGGAGGCCAACTCCGGACACCCCGGCATGCCCATGGGTGACGCGGCGATGGCCTACGTGCTCTGGCGGGATTTTCTGAAGCATAACCCCGGGAACCCTTACTGGGAGAACCGCGACAGGTTCGTGCTCTCGGCGGGGCACGGCTCCATGCTCCTTTACAGCCTCCTGCACCTTAGCGGGTATGACATGTCGCTTAAGGACATAAAGAATTTCAGGAAGTGGGGGAGCAAGACCCCGGGACACCCCGAGCACTGCCTCCCCTGCGGCATAGAGACCACGACCGGCCCTCTTGGGCAGGGCTTTGCAACTGGGGTGGGCATGGCGATGGCGGAGGGGTATCTTGCCAAACTCTTCAATAGGCCCGGCTTCCCCGTTTTTGACCACTACACCTACGCTATCGTAAGCGACGGCGACCTCATGGAAGGAATATCGGCGGAGGCCGCCTCCCTGGCGGGCCATTTGCAACTGGGCAAGCTGGTTTACCTCTACTCCGACAACAAAATAACCATCGAGGGGTCCACGGACCTCAGCTTTACCGAGGACGTGGAAAAGCGCTTCCGGGCCTACGGCTGGCACACTCAGAAGGTGGACGGATATGACCGGAAGGGCATTGCCGCGGCCATCCGCAACGCCCGGAAAGAGAAGAAACGTCCCTCGCTCATAATCGCAAGGACCCGCATCGGATACGGAAGCCCGGGCAAGCAGGACTCGGCGGAAGCCCACGGCGCGCCCCTGGGCTCCGGGGAAATACTGCTCGTCAAGCACATGCTCGGGCTGCCGGAGAAAAAGTTTCACGTCCCGGGAGAAGTCAGGCTTCATATGAGGACGGCGGTTAAGAAAGGCAAGGAAGCCGAGCTGAAGTGGCGGGCGATGTTCAGAAAGTACCGCAAGAAATACCCCGACCTCGCCCGGCTCTGGGACGACTGCCGTGAGGGGAGGCTGCCTGCGGGATGGGACGCGAACCTGCCCTCGTTCGCACCCGCAGACGGCGCCGTCGCTACCCGGAGCGCCTCCGGGAAGGTACTGAATTCCATAGCCGGGGCACTTCCCCATCTCATCGGGGGCTCCGCCGACCTCGCCCCGTCAAACAACACGTTCCTCAGCGGCTACCCCGAATACCTGCCCGGCAAGCCCGGCAGGAACCTGCATTTCGGCGTCAGGGAGCATGCCATGGGCGCCGTCTTAAATGGAATGGCCCTTGGCGGGATGCTCATACCTTATGGGGGCACGTTCCTTGTGTTTTCGGACTATCTGCGCCCGGCGAGCAGGCTCTCGGCCCTGATGGGCGCAAGAGTGATATATATCATGACCCACGACTCCATCGGCCTCGGGGAGGACGGGCCCACGCACCAACCCGTGGAGCACCTTGCTTCCTACCGCGCCATGCCGGGCATGACGGTCATACGCCCGGCCGACGCCAACGAGACCGTCGAGGCGTGGAAAACCGCCCTTGCTCACGGGAAAGGCCCTGTCATGTTGGTGCTCTCCAGGCAGAAACTGCCCGTGCTGGACAGGGAGAAGCGCGCCCCCGCAAGCGGCATTAAAAAAGGCGCCTATGTTCTATACGGCACAGAGAAGAAACCCGACGTCATCCTCATCGCCTCGGGCTCGGAAGTGAGCCTGTGCCTTGAGGCAGCCGTTGCTCTCGAAAGCGAAGGCATAAACGCCCGCGTGGTCAACATGGCGAGCATGGAGCTTTTCGAGGCCCAGCCCCTGAGGTACCGAAACGAAGTGCTTCCCCCTGAGGTAACCGGCAGGCTCGCCGTGGAGGCTGCCGCCTCCTTCGGCTGGGACAGATATGTCGGCCTCGAAGGTGGCGTCATCGGAATTGACCGCTTCGGCGCCTCCGCGCCCGGCAAGGTGGTGTTCGAAAAGCTGGGCTTTACCGTCTCAAACGTGGTAAAACATGCCAGGGCGCTTGCCGGCAAGAAGGCCAGGAAACCAACCGGGCGATAATTTTCAGGAACGCCTCCGCGTCCGGTCTTTCAGGATAAAGTCCGCTCCAGCCTCTTTAAGCTCTCCGGAGAAACGAACGCCACCATTTTATCAAGACGCGTATAGGCGATGGAAGCGTATTGCATTCCGCCGAGTGGGGGATTTGGGCCTGCTTTGGCCCCTTAAAGCATAACCCCCCCGAGAATATCTCGTATTCCCGGAGGGTTATGGTAGGCGCTGGCGGTTTCGAACCGCCGACCTCTACCGTGTCAAGGTAGCGCAGGGGGGTGTCCGTTCTCCCTCTTGTTACCCCTTGTTACCCGGTGTCTACTTCACATTACTTTTACTTGCAATGCCTGTTTCCGCTTGCGCCGATGATTGGTTCAGTTGGGATAAGACCAATACTGCCTTACAGGTTCCAATGACCCTAACCATGAGCATTGACATGATGCAGACATTAAGCCCCGGAACGTATGAAGCAAATCCTATCCTTGGTAGACATCCAACGGATAGCGAGATTGTCGCTTACTTTGCAGGTATGTTAGCTACAAGGGCTTTGATAACATGGGTTTTACCGCCCAGGTGGTCACATGCTTTTCAAGGAGTGTTTATTGTGCATGACGTGGGGTTCATAATAAACAACCGCCTTGCAGGAGTAAGGATTAGCTTTTGAATGACCTTGACGTGTTAGGGTTTTTTGGTTATCCTTTAGGTGCAAGAACTACCTGTGCCGGACAGCATTTAAAGCTGGCCCGGTTAAGTTTCCCCCCAACCGTAAGGCGGGGGGCGCTTGCACAGGTAGGCGCTTGCAAAACTTGACCGGGCCTTTTTTTATGCCCGGATGGAGGGCAGAAATGAATAGAGTAACGATTACAATGGT
>CBDVCR010000097.1:0-11695 GCA_965372535.1 uncultured bacterium
TCTCGGAGTCCGTTGCCTCCCTTGGCGAGGAAGAGAGAGAGGAGAAACCGGTAAAGGAGGAGACCGGGCCTTACGGGAAAGAGACTCCCGCGCCCGCTGTCTCGTTCGGCGGGGCTGAGGCCGGAGGGGACGATACTTTCGCCGAATCCGGTGAGGAAGATGTCTCGGAGTCCGTTGCCTCCCTTGGCGAGGAAGAGAGAGAGGAGAAACCGGTAAAAGAGGAGACCGAGCCTTACGGAAAAGATACTCCTGAGTCTGACGGGGAAGAGACTCCCGAGCCCGCTGCCTCATTCGATGGGGCCGAAGCCGAAGAGGACGATACTTTCGCCAGGGCCGGTGAGGAAAAGATCCCGGAAGCCGTTGCATCTCTTGGCGAGGTTGGACAGGCAGATGAACCGGTAAAGGAGGACGCCGGGCCTGAGGCCGGGGCGGAGCCCGCCGCGCCCGTTGTTTCATACGGGGGAACCGAACGGGTGGAACAACCGGCAGAGGAGCAAGGGGATGCCTCGCCGGGACAGGCCGCGGGTGAGAAGACTATGTTGGATGCTTCTCCGGGGACTTTCGGGTCACTGGATAAGCCAAGCGATGAGGAAGAACGCGAAGGAGAGGCTCCGCCCCCTTCTGTGGAATATCTCGCGGCCTCATCTCAAGGAAAGGAAAGGAACCTGGGCATATACGCGGCGGCGGTTCTGCTCCTGTTGTTGGCCATCCTTGTGCTTGCGTATTTCGGCGGGCAGGGAACGAAAGAGGCGGGGGAGAAGGTCGCGTCTTTGGCGGATACGAGAGAGGCCCGGGAAGAAACCGTTCTGCCGGAGGAGGGGGTCGCGCTGCAGGAGCCGGAAGGTGAAGCCCTGCCGCAGGAGCCCGGGGAGGAAATCGCGCCTCCGGAGGAGGGAGTCGCGATGCAGGAGCCGGAAAGGTCTCAGGCTGAACCGGTCAAACCGGTTGAAACAGGGAAAACCCGGCCGGATTGGGAGAGACGGGCTGAAATCCTTATTGAGCTTGAGCCTGAAAAGGGCGAGATATTCATGCGTGCCGTCGATACCGCGCCCCCGGACGCAAAGGTTTATGAAGTCGTAAAAGGCGACACCCTCTGGCACATCGCCCGGCGTTTTACAGGAAACCCCTTTAACTACCCCCGCATTGCCAGAGACAGCGAGATCAAAAACCCCGACCTGATCTTCCCCGGACAGAAGGTTTATATAAGAATAAAAGGGGAATAAGGGTTATTGAGCAGATGTACCGGCAAACGTATCTTCTGAAATATGAAGGGTATATTCGAACTCCGCGGGAACGTCTGTCCGCGAATCTTTTTTATCCCACCATTGGTCCTATAGCGGTAACTAACTTTTGGCTCATAGTATGAATAAATCCGAAAGCGGGGAAAGTCTTGGGACCTGTAACGATATATTCCAGCTGCTTAGTCGAGTAGAGACAATCTAAAGCCGAGAAAGCATCAAGTTCACTTTCGTCGAACGTCACTGAGCTATACAATCCGAGATTTTTGGCTTTTTTAAGGCATTTACCGAGATTGTGACCAAAGCGGGTGCGCAGCTCGCTAAGCGTTACTCCCTTGTGTAGAAGAAAGGCTTTCAGCGACAACTCCATGGAATGGCCAATGAGATATAACACAGGTATGGGGGCAAAGACCTTATAGCCGGACTTTGTCCCGAGGGTATCATCAGCGCCCAAGGCTGCGTCGTGAAACTCTTTTGCGTAACGGACCAGCCCAATCGATGTCGTGCGCCTCGAATCTTCGTGAAGGTGTGCCTTCTTCTTTCTTTCCATATAACATTATACCCCCCCTCAAAAAGAGTGTTCTGTTTCAAGGGAACAGGACACGGGCCATCTGCTATAACCAGACTATCGGAGGTGAGCCTGTGGCGCAGGAAAAGCCCAGGCAGGGCGACGGCATATAGCTGAGAAACCAACAGGCACGGGCCGGTCCGGTCAAGCCGGTCCGGCCCGTGCCTGTTTTCAGCATGCTGCCGGGGGGTTACTTGAGCTCCTTTTTAGCGTTATGGACGGCCTTCGCAAGGTTGTTCCATGCCTTGTCCACGCCTCTTTGCATGGCCTTCCACGCGTTCTTGACGTTCTCGATCTGGCCACGGGCGGCGTCCCTTTTTTCCCTTATCCTGTCCATGCGCCTCTTGTAGGATGTTTTCGCCTTTCCCTGGAGCTTGTCCGCCTTTGCCCTTAACCTCGTAATCTCCCTGTCCAGTTCCTTGAGCTGCGCTTCAAGCTTTCTGATGTATTCGTTTTTCATGGCAACCCTCCTCCTTTTGTCGTGCTACCTTATTATGCGTATTATGAACAGCAGTACCATCGCTCCCACCACGGCCATGGTGAGCGAGCCCAGAAACCCGCGCGCGGAAACGTCAAGCGCCTTGAAAAGGTAACCGCCCACCAGCGCCCCCAGGGCGCCGACCACCAGGTTGCCCGCGATGCCGAAGCCGTGGCCCTTCATAATCTTCCCGGCCAGCCATCCCGCGGTAAGCCCAATCAGCAAAAACCATATCAGGTCCATAAAACCGTCCTTTCTTTCCGAAGCGCTCCGCCTGCAACTTCCATTTAAAAGATACCCGAAAACGCCTGACTTGTAAATACCCTCCCGTGGCACGGGAGGGTATTTTGCGGGCGAAGAATTTTTGTTGACAATTTTTTGTGGCATCTGATATATTGTTTGTGTCTTTAACCAACATTTTTTTCAGAAGGAGGAGAAATGAAAAAGTTATTGGTAGTAAGCGTAATGGTAATGGTATTGATGTTCGGTGCGACCCTGGCCAGCGCCAACCAGAACAACACCGGTTGCGGGCTCGGCACGCTTCTTTTCCCTCAGGCCGACAGCGTCCTGATGGAGGTGCTGGTCACCTGCACCAACGGCACTTCCGGCAACCAGACCTTCGGTATCAGCACAGGCACGCTGAATTGCAAGAAGCCCGCCAGCATCGTCTCAAACGAGAAGCTTGACGAGTTCGTCGCTTACAACCTCGACACCCTTGCGCAGGAAATCGCGGCTGGCGAGGGCGAGTCCCTGGCGACCCTTGCCGAGTTGATGGAAGTCCCCACGGGCAAGAGGGCGGAGTTCTACGCCACCCTCCAGGGGAACTTCACGAGCATCTTTACCTCCGGGGACGTCCAGTCCGCTGACGTCATCGACAACATCGTCAAGGTCACTCAGGAGTCCTAAGCCGGAGCTTGAAAGAACCTGTAAGGACAAAGCCATGCAGCCGGGCCAGCCTGGTTGCATGGCTCTTTTTTGCCATAATATGCCTTTTACCCTCGCGAAGTCTTCCCGCGGCGGAAAAAGCCTATGTCGAGAGCCTTGTCGCGTCGGCCTCGGAGATGGGGCTCCACGGGGAGAGGTTGTGGCATGTGCTTGTCCACTACAAGCCCTCGGTCTTCCACGGGCATAAAAGCCTTGTGGACGACCCGAGGTTTTTCCTGTCCCCGGAGGGCAAGACCGGCCCGAAGGCCGAACTTGAGGCCACCGTCCGGGCGTTTTTCGAAACAGAGGCGGGGGAGGGCGACGAGCACCCCCGGTGCAGGTTTCCCGCCAGGTACGCATGGCTGAAGGAAAGGCTTGCCATGGACGAGTCGCTGCTTCCCGCACCCGAATGCAAAGGGTATGAAAAATACATGGAGAGCGTCAACCCCCGCTCCGCCGCCCTCATCTTCCCCGAATCCTACATGAACAGCCCTGCCTCCATGTTCGGCCATACGCTTTTAAGAATAGACTCCCACTACGAGAGCAAGCTCGTTTCCTACGCCATCAACTACGCGGCCCTCACCAACGAGTCCTTCGGCCCGGCCTACGCCGTCAAGGGGCTATTCGGCTTTTACAATGGTTACTACACCATCATGCCCTATTATGAAAAGTTAAACGACTACACGCACATCGAAAACAGGGACATCTGGGAGTACCACCTCGACCTCACAGAGGAGGAGGTGCGCCGGATGGCGATGCACATATGGGAGATGAAGGAGATGTATTCGTACTATTATTTTTTCGACGAAAACTGCTCCTATAACCTGCTGTTCCTCCTTGAGGCGGCGAGGCCGTCGCTGAACCTCACCGACGGCTTTTTCTACTGGGTGGTCCCCGTGGATACCGTGAAGGCCGTCAAGGAAAAGGGCCTGGTGACCGAGGCGGTCTACAGGCCGTCGAAGGCGAAAAAGATACAGCACATCGCCGGCCTCAGCCGTAAGGAGTACCGGCAGAGGGCAAAAAAAATCGCCAGGGAGGAGATGGAGCCGGAGGAATATTTCGCCGGCGGTTCGCCCTCCAACGAGGACAGGATAAAGACGCTCGACATGGCCTCGGAGTACCTCCAGTTTCTCTTTTCGAGAAAGGAAATCGACAAGCCCGCTTACACGAAACGTTTTCTGAGCATACTGACCGAGCGGAGCAGGCTCGGGAAACTGCACTACTCCGTCCCCGCCCCCCCGCTGCCCGATGAGGGGCACGGCTCCTCGCGGGCCGCCCTCGGCGCGGGTACACTGGAGGACGAGGAGTACGCGCTCCTCAGGTTCAGGACCGCCTACCACGACGTGCTCGACCCTGACTACGGATACACGCCCGGCGCGGCCATTACCTTCTTCGACGCGGAACTCCGCCTGAGTTTCCCGGACGAAAAAGTGTTCATGGAATATTTCCGGCCCCTCAGCATCACTTCCATCTCCCCGCTTGGTACTTTTTTCAAGCCCGTCTCCTGGAAGGTTGACGTGGGGTTTTTCAGCGAAAGGCCGTCGGAAGGAGAACGAAGGACGGTATTTATTTTAAATACCGGAGGTGGGGCGGCCTGGAGCATCTATCCCGGCGGCCTGGTCTACGGTATGCTTGAGCCCGTGGTGAAAATCGCCGGCTCACTCGAGGAAAACTACGCCTTAGGCGGCGGGGTCTCGGCCGGGCTGCTCCTTCCCGTGACGGAGCACTGGAAAGCCCAACTCGGTCTCCGGGGGGCGGGTTTCGAGTTCGGCGACAGGCATACGGAGTATTCCCTCCAGTTCAACCAGAGCCTCCGCATCAGCGCCAACAACTCCCTGAAACTCAACGTCGAGAGAAAAAAACTCGACGGCCGCTACGCCACCGACATAAACCTCACCTGGAATTTTTATTTTTAGTCCGCCGCTGCTTTCCCCCACGTCTGCCGTGGTATAATTTTCAGATGTACATTGTAAGCGCCTGCCTTGCCGGTTTAAACACTCGGTATGACGGCACGAACAGCCTGGAGGAGCGGGTCAAACGCCTGCTTGAAGAGGGCAAAGCCATTCCCGTTTGCCCGGAGCAGCTCGGCGGGCTGGGCACGCCGAGACCTCCGGTGGAGTTCGCAACAGGCGACGGCGGTGCGGTCCTTGACGGAGATGCCGGGGCAGAGGGGCGGGACGGTATGGACTACTCCGCCTCGCTTGTGCGCGGGGCGCGCGAGACCCTGAGGGTCGCCCTGCTTTACGGAGTAAAAGGGGCGGTTTTAAAGGACGGGAGCCCCTCCTGCGGGGTAACTTATGTCCACTCCGGCGGCAGAAAAGTTGTTGGCAGGGGGGTTACGGCGGAGCTTCTTAGGAGAAACGGCATCGAGGTAAAGAGTGTTGATTCCCTATAAGGACGACAACCCCACGAGGAGCTTCCCGTTTGTCACCGTGGCACTTATCGTGCTGAACGTGGCGGTCTTCATCCTTGAACTCGCGGCAGGCCCGGAGAGGATGGCCTATGCCTTCGGCGCGCTCCCCGCGGCCCTTGTTTCCTTTGAGCAGATGCAGCCCATCCATCCGGCGCTTACGGTGTTTACGTCCATGTTCCTGCACGGCGGTTTTTTGCACCTCGGCGGCAACATGCTCTACCTCTGGATATTCGGCGACAACATAGAAAACGACCTCGGCTGCTTCAAGTTCCTCGTCTTCTACCTGGTCTCCGGGACGGTGGCGGCCTACGCCCATGCCGTTACGGAGCCCGGCTCCACGGTGCCCATGATAGGGGCCAGCGGGGCGGTGGCCGGCGTTCTGGGGGCGTACATACTGCTTTATCCGAAGGCGCGCGTCTATACGCTGTTGTTTCTCGGGTTTTTTATCCAGGTGGTAAGGCTCCCGGCCTTGATAGTTATCGGCTTTTGGGCTATTATACAACTAATCAACGGGATGCTTTCAGGGGTCGCGGGCGGGGGAGGAGTCGCCTGGTTCGCCCACATGGGAGGGTTCATTTTTGGAGTAGCGGCGATTAAATTGTTTATTTTGCACGGAAAGAGAAGGAGGCGGACGAATTGGTAGTAGGGTGCCCGAAGTGCAAGAGCAGGCTAAACGTGCCCGGCGAACGGATAAAACCGGAGGGTTCCCGGTTCAAATGCCCCAAGTGTGCGGCCGTGCTCATGGTAAGGAGACCCGCGGCAGAGGCCCCAGGCCGGCAGCTTGACAAGCAGAAAGTCCTCGTGGCCCATGCAAACCCGGCCGTGGTGGAGAGAGTCAAGGCCGTCTTCCAGAAGACCCCGTATCAGATTACAGTCCCCGTGGACGGGGTGGACACGCTCGTAAGAACCCTGGAGGAACTCCCGTTTCTCCTCATACTGGACATCGGGATTCCAAAGATAAACGGGTTCGAGATAACCCGCAGGATTAGGGGAAAGGATGAGACAAAAAACGCCAAGATAGTGCTTATAAGCTCCCTCTCCGACCCCGAGCGGCAGCCCAAACAACCCGCTTCCGAGTACGGAGTTGACGCTTATGTCGATGAGGAGAATCTGGAAAAAGACCTCATGCCCACCCTGTACGAAGTAATGGGGGTAAGGATGAAGGCACCGGAAAAGCCCCGGACGGCCTCCCCCCAGCCCCCTGCGGCCCAGCCCTCCGCCCCCCAGGCCCCTTCCGCTCCCGTCGAGGAGGGCCCGGAGGTGGCCAGGGCAAGGAGGCTTGCCAGGATTGTGCTTTCCGACATCGACCTTTACAGCCCCGACAAGGTCCTCGAGGCGGTGCGCACAGGCAGCTTCCAGACCGTCTTTGCCGATGACCTCAGGGAAGGCCTCAGGCACTACGAAGGCAGGATTCCACAGGAGGTGCGCAACAAGGGCAACTTCTTCCAGGAGGCCATAGACGAGTTTATGGAGAAGAAGAAACAGATGCTCGGCAAGTAGCTGTCCTTCAAGCAATAAACCCACTTAGCCTTTCTTTGAATACACCAGCGCATTCCCCGTGGTCTTGCCGCGGGGTTGTCAACTCCTTGCCTTTTCAGGATACCCTGCGGTCTCTGCCGCTGGAAGGTTTATATAACGGGGTGCTTCCGTATTCCCGGGCTGTCCGGCGTAAAAGCCGCCGGGACGGAAGGGTGGACATGAAACCTTCTGATTTTTGTGTGAAAACGCTCACCTCTACTGTTTTGGCTGTGTGATATCACACTAAATTTGCCTGATTTCGTGCGGCGCCTTGCCGGGAATTCCCACTAAAAAAACGAGTATTTTCCTCGCAGACCGTTGTAAGCACAATTTTAGATGGGTTTTTGTGTATTTAATTTACTACTGAACTGGCACGCAACTTGCATGGAGAAAGGAACCACCGAAAAGAGCAAAGCCCGGGCAACCGGGCGGCGCAAAGCCACCTGCCCTGAGTTAATCGAAGGGTAAAGGGGCTGCCGAAGTGGTTGGAACTTAACACTAAGGCTCGTCTTTTCGGAGGCGGGCTTTTTTGTGCTGAAATGAGGTTTGGATAAATCGGATAAAATTGCAGCGGGACGCGAGGAGGAGGGGAAAATGAAAGAGGCAACAATGAGCAGCAGGAAAAAATCAGCTCGGGTTATTTTTATGTTTTTAGCGGTCATGGCGCTTTTTGCGATGGCGCTTCCTGAGGCCCACGCGGAGGTCACGGAGGAATGGGTGGCCCGCTACGACGGCCCGGCAAATGGTTATGATGGTGCCAGAGCAATAGCCACCGACAAATGGGGCAATGTCTATGTGACTGGCAGGAGTTATGGCAACGGGACTTATGATGACTATGCCACGGTCGCCTACGACTCCTTGGGCAACCGGCTCTGGGCGGCCCGCTACGACGGCCCGGCAAATTATTATGATAGGGCCCATGCAATAGCCACCGACAGCGCGGGCAATGTCTATGTGACGGGCCAGAGTTGGGGCAGCGGGACTTCTTGGGATTATGCCACGGTCGCCTACAACCCGTCGGGCAAGCAGCTCTGGGTGGCCCGCTACGACGGTCCGGCACATTCCTATGATTATGCCTTTGCAATAGCCATAGACGATGCGGGCAATGTCTATGTGACGGGCAGGAGTTATGGCAGCGGCACTGGTGATGACTATGCCACAGTCGCCTACGACTCCTCGGGCAACCGGCTCTGGGTGGCCCGCTACGATGGCCCGACACATGGGTGGGATTGGGCTGCTGCAATAGCCACCGACAGTGCGGGCAATGTCTATGTGACGGGCAGGAGTCCGGGCATCAGGACTGGTTATGGCTATGCCACAGTCGCCTACGACTCCTCCGGTAACCAGCTCTGGGTGGCCCGCTACAACGGCCCGGCAAATTTTTATGATAGGGCCACTGCAATAGCCACCGACAGCGCGGGCAATGTCTATGTGACGGGCTATAGTTGGGGCAGCGGTACTCGTTCTGACTATGCGACGGTCGCCTACGACTCCTCCGGCAGCCAGCTCTGGGTAGCCCGCTACGACGGCCCGGCAAATTATTATGATTACGCCTATGCAATAGCCATCGACAAAGCGGGCAATGTCTATGTGACGGGGGAAAGTTATGGCGGGACTTCTTCTGACTATGCGACGGTCGCCTACGACTCCATGGGCAACCAGCTCTGGCTGGCCCGCTACAACGGCCCGGGAAATGGTCGTGATATGGCCTATGCAATAGACACCGATAACGCGGGCAATGTCTATGTGACGGGCGGAAGTTACGGCAACGGAACTTATTTTGACTATGCCACAATTGCCTACGACCCCTCCGGCAACCAGCTCTGGCTGGCCCGCTACGACGGCCCGGCAAATTATTATGATTATGGCCGTGCAATAGCCGTCGACAATGCTGGCAATGTATATGTGACGGGCGAAACTTCTGGCAGCGGGACTTATTATGACTATACCACGATAAAATACCCCCGGCCTGGTCCCAGCGACCCGATAGACCTGATAGATTATTTCCTGGAGCAGGGGCTTATCGACCCCCGGATGGAAACGAGCCTGAAAAAACAGGCTGAAAACGGCGCATACGGCGCCTTCTTAAACCATGTCGAGGCCCAGAGCGGCAAGAAGATAGACCCCGATGCCGCCGCAATATTAATTGACGCCGCCCGGCAGATGGCAGCCAACAACTAAGGTTCCATTCCACGAATGGGCGGTACGGGGACAGGTTCCCCGTGCCGCCCCTGTCAAGGCAAATCCAAAATGGAAGCAGGATACCCTGCGGTCTCTGCCGCTGGGAGGTTTATTTCGTTAAAAATCAGAAGAATTCTTCGAAAAAACGAGAAAATAGGAGTAAAGCTCGGTTTTTGCCTGATTTTCCCTGAAATTGTCCTACTCCATCCCTTGCAGAGAGTCTCCGTAAGCCTGTATTATTAGCACTCACTTGAGGTGAGTGCTAATAACGCCGAATTTTCAGAAAGGAGAGAGGCTTAGATGAAGCTTAAACCGTTGAAGGACAGGGTTGTGGTCAGCTATTCCGAGGAAGCCGAAAAGACGTCGGGCGGGCTGTATGTGCCTGACACCGCCAAGGAAAAGCCCCAGGAGGGCAAAGTCGAGGCCGTGGGCCCCAAGGTCAAGGAGCTCAAGGCAGGCGACGTCGTGATGTTCGAGAAATACTCCGGCGCGAAAGTCAAGGTGGGCGACGTTGAGCAACTGGTAATAAAGGAAGAAGACGTTCTGGCTATAGTAGAAAAATAAGGAGGAATATAGAACATGGCAAAGCAGCTTTTATTTGGCGAGGCGGCAAGAAACGCCATACTCAAGGGGGTGAGCGCCTTGACCGATGCGGTCAAGGTGACCCTCGGTCCCAAGGGCAGGAACGCCATCCTCGACAAGAAGTTCGGCGCGCCCACCATCACCAAGGACGGCGTGACGGTGGCAAAGGAGATAGAGCTCGAGGACTCCTGGGAAAACATGGGAGCCCAGCTCGTGAGGGAAGTGGCCTCAAAGACCTCTGACGTCGCAGGCGACGGCACCACCACGGCAACGGTCCTTGCCCACGCAATCTACAAGGCGGGCATGAAGAACGTGGTGGCGGGCGCAAACCCCATGGACCTCAAGCGCGGCATCGAGAAGGCGGTGGAAGTCGTGGTCGAGGGGCTCAAGAAGATGAGCAAGTCCGTCGTGGACAAGAAGGAGATAGCCCAGGTGGGCTCCATCTCCGCCAACAACGACGCCTCCATCGGCGATCTCATCGCCGAGGCCATGGACAAGGTCGGCAAGGACGGCGTCATCACCGTGGAGGAGGCAAAGGGCATGGCCACCACGCTCGACGTGGTCGAGGGCATGCAGTTTGACAGGGGCTATATCTCCCCGTATTTCGTCACCGACCCCGAAAGGATGGAGTGCAACCTCGAGGACACCTTCATCCTCATCAACGAGAAAAAGATTTCGAGCATGAAGGACCTCCTGCCCATACTGGAGCAGACGGCCAAGATGGCCAAGCCCCTTCTCATCATCTCCGAGGACGTCGAGGGCGAGGCCCTGGCCACCTTGGTGGTAAACAAGCTCAGGGGTACCCTCCAGGTGGCGTCCGTCAAGGCCCCGGGCTTCGGCGAGCGCCGGAAGGCGATGCTTGAGGACATCGCCATCCTGACAGGCGGCAAGATGATATCCGAGGATATCGGAATAAAGCTCGAAAGCATTACCCTGGATGACCTCGGCCACGCCAAGAAGATAACCATCGACAAGGAAAACACCACCATAGTCGAGGGCGCCGGGAAGGCCGAAGAAATACAGGCCCGGGTCAAGCAGATAAAGGCCCAGGTAGAGGAGACCACCTCCGACTACGACAGGGAAAAGCTCCAGGAGCGCCTGGCCAAGATAGTGGGCGGCGTGGCGGTCATTAACGTCGGCGCGGCCACCGAGACCGAGATGAAGGAGAAGAAGGCCAGGGTGGAAGACGCCCTCCATGCCACCAGGGCCGCGGTGGAGGAAGGCATCGTACCCGGAGGCGGCGTGGCGTTTATCAGGTGCATCTCCGCCCTTGAAAAGTCCAAACCCGCAAACCACGACGAGAAAGTGGGCGGAGACATCGTAAAGGTGGCCCTTCAGGAGCCCCTCAGGCAGATTGTCAACAACGCCGGGCTCGAAGGCTCGCTGGTGATCGAGAAAGTGATGACCTCCAAGGAGGCCGGCTTCGGCTTCGACGCCCAGAAAGAGGAGTACGGGGACATGATAAAGGCGGGCATCATAGACCCCACCAAGGTTGCCCGCTATGCGCTTCAGAACGCCGCGAGCGTTGCGGCCCTCATGCTCACCACCGCGGTGATGGTCACCGAGGCGCCGGAGGAGGAGAAGAAGATGCCCGAGATGCCGGGCGGCATGGGCGGCGGCATGGGCGGCATGTACTAATGCGCCCCTGAATGCGCGGCATCTGCAGCGCCTCGGAAACGCAGCGCAGGAATCTCAAAGGGGAGCCGAAAGGCTCCCCTTTTAGATTCCTGCGCCCGGCAGGGCGCACTAACATGGTGTTGGAAGTCCGCTACCGGCACGGCCGGGGGAACTGT
>CBDVCR010000098.1:0-11555 GCA_965372535.1 uncultured bacterium
AATGAGCCATGGCGCTACGAAAAGGCTTGACATTCAACACAGTTGCTTCGGGCAAGCCTGGGTTAATAATGCGGGAATCGCTAATCCAGACGCTTGAGGCGACCTACAATAATTTGATGCAAGACCTGTTCCTGACGGAGCCGGCGGCCGGCATCGAGGGGGCGTTGCTCTCCCTCGCGGCCGACGGAGCCGTAAGGGGGGAAGTGCCGGACGCGGAACGGCTCGCCCGCGAGTGCCTCGCCGCAAAGGAGGGGAAAGACACGCTCGCGCGCGAAGCCGCCCTCATAAACCTCTACCTGCGGCTTCACTCCGCCGGGTGCAGGTATTCCTCCTCGGAGAGAGAACTACTGAATAAAAGGGCGGGCATTTCCTGTCAGCCCGGCGGGCTTACGCCGCTTGTCATGGCGGAGCGGCTTGTCGGGCCCGGGACGACGGTGGCCGACCTCGGCGCGGGCAACGGCCTTCAGGGGCTACTGCTCCAGCGCATTCGCCCCCACAGAAAAACGCTTCAAATAGAGCTTTCCTCGGAGATGGTCAGGGTCGGCCTGCTGTTTCAGCGCGCGCTCGGAATAAGCGACGGCCTCGTGGAATGGATAAACCGCGACATCGCCGACGTGCCCCTCGATGAGGCGGATTTCGTTTACCTCTACCGGCCGGCCAGGCCGCACGGGGAGGGCAACGAGCTTTACCGGACCGTGGCATCCAGACTCGCCGCCGTGGAGAAACCGCTGGTCGTCCTGAGCGTGGCCGACTGTTTTGCGAAATTTCTGGACAAAAGGTTTTCCGTTTTCTACTCGAACGAGCATATTGCCTGTCTTTACAAGGAGTAACGGGGACGCCCACCTAACCCGGCGTCAATTACTTTCTCTGTCCGCCGCCGCTTCCGCTGAAATATTTCAGCATGAGCCTCTTAAGCATGGGCTCATGTTTTTCGATGGCGCCGTGGGGGCAGACTTCGAGGCAGCAGTAGCAGCGGATGCATTTTTCGTAATCAAAGCGGAGCCGCCTTCCGGGGTTTGCGATGGCCCCGGAGGGGCAGATTTTGAGGCATTCGAGGCAGTATTGGCAGGTCTCGTCTATATTTTTCGGACGGCCCGTGATATGTCTTCTCAGGAACCCCTGTAGAAACCTCGGGCCGAAGAGCAAATCCTTTGTGTCCGGGATGACGAAATCCCTTATTTCCGGCATATTGCCCGATATCTCAAAGTCCCCGTTAAGTCCCATCGCGAGGGCTGCCCTGTTGGTAAGAAGAGAGAAGGGCGCCATTCCCACCAGCCCGCATACGGCCATGTCAAGCGAAAGGGCATCGGCGCTTCCCATCAGCAGCCGCATTTCCCTTGGGGCGCCGCCCGTTCCGGGACCGGCGCCTTCCATGCCCAGTATGCCGTCGATAAGGTTCAAGGAGGGCCTTAGCACGGTATAGAGCGTTACGAGGAGTTCGGCGAAAAGCTCCTTGTTCTCTCCGACCCGGTAATGCCACTCGGGCTTTCTCATTCCCACGACGCAGCCGAAGAGGTTTTTGACGGCAAGGGTGAGGCCCATCTGGGTGTGGGTCTTGAGTTTCGGGAGATTAAGTATCACGTCTGCATCAAGTGCCCCGGCGGACAGCTCGATGGCGCCGAATTTTCCCTCTGTCCTGACCACCCGCGAGGCATCGAGCGGGCAAAGGGCCACTGGCATGCCCTGGAGGGCCTCCTTGATGCCGCATACGGATACGGTCTTTTCGAATGAGCCCATGGCGCTGCTGTCTGAGACGCGGGCTTTTCCCCCTTTTTCGAGCACGTACTCCGCCGCCGCCTTGACGACCAGAGGATGGGTGGTTATGGCCTGTTCGGGCCTTGCGGGGGCAAGGAGGTTGGGCTTGATGAGCACGTTTGCGCCGGGCGTTATGACGCCGGCGTCCATGGTGGAGAGAATGCCGAAAACGTTTTCCCTGAGCCGCGCATAAGCATAGGTCGATTCCTCGATTAGAACAAGCGCCATGCCCTATTTTAGAAAATTCCCCTTACATTATGGAATTAATGTAAAAAACTCCGCTTTATCTTTATAATAAAAGGACATGAAAATAACGATTGAGGAACGTTTACGGGCTGCGGGAGTGCATTATCCCCGCCCCTTCCGGCCCATGCCCGAGGAGGAGGAGAAAACAGGATGAGGCTTACCGGCGGAGCGCTTAAAGGCAGGAGGGTTTGCACGCAAGGCCTCGGCGGCAAGTCCATGCACGGCGTTCTGAGGGCCACGTCGTCCAAGGTCAGGGAGGCGCTCTTTAACATCCTTGCCGCAAAGGTCGAAGGCTCGGTCTTCGTCGACCTGTATGCGGGTTCCGGGGCCGTGGGCATGGAGGCCATGAGCAGGGGGGCGGCCTCCGTGTATTTTGTCGAGGCCGACGGGAAAAGGGCCGAATCCCTGCTCTCGCTCATGGAGGGCTGCGGGTGCAGGGAGAGAGCGAGGATGGTCAGGATGAATGCAACGGAGTTTATAACAAAGTCGGCCTCGGAAGGCCGGAAATGGGACATCGTGTTTCTGGACCCCCCGTACCGGTCCGACGAGCTTGAGAAGGTGCTCCCCCTTATCGGGGAGGGGACGGTGCTTGCCCCCGGGGCCGTGGTAATTGCCGAGCACATGAAAAAGCACGGACCCCCCGAAAGGGCCGGAGTCCTCGGTAAAACAAAAACTTATAAATACGGCGATACCGTGTTAACCTTGTATGAAGGGGCCTTATGAGATGAGCAACATGGCGATATATCCGGGCACGTTCGACCCCATCACCAACGGCCACCTGGACCTCGTGGTGCGCGGCCTTAAGTTCTTTGAGGAGATTGTCATAGCCGTGGCCACGAACCCGAATAAAGCGCCTTTTTTTACCATCGAAGAACGCCTCGCCATGATCAGGGAGGCCGTCATGGAGCACGAAAACGTCCGGGCGGAGTCGTTTGACGGGCTACTGGTGGATTATGCCCGCTCAAGGGGGGCGGTGGCCATTATACGGGGGCTCAGGGCGGTATCGGATTTTGAGCACGAATTGCAGATGGCGCTCATGAACAGAAAAATGGACAGGAATCTGGAGACGGTATTCATGATGCCCTCGCTGCGCTATATATTTCTTTCCTCCACTATCGTAAAGGAGGCCGCCTCTTTTGGAGGTTCAATCGAGGGCCTGGTGCCGGAGGGCGTGGAGGCGGCCCTTAAGGCGAAATTCGGCGGATAACGAAGGTTTCCTGTGTCCAGAGAGGCGCTGCTCGTAATCGACATGCTTGAGGATTTCGTGCGCAAGGGCGCTCCGCTTGAGGTCCCGGACGCAAGGAAGGTCATCCCCAATATCGAGCGGGAGATAAAGCGGGCCAGGGAAGCGGGCGCACCGGTAATATACGTCTGCGACGCCCATGAGCCCGACGACAGGGAGTTCAGCCGTATGGGCTGGCCCCCCCACGCGGTCAGGGGCACCGGAGGGGCCGGGGTAGTGGATGAGCTAAAACCCGGGCCGAACGACCCTGTAATAAGCAAAACCACTTATTCCGGGTTTTACCGGTCAGACCTCGACGGCGTGCTCAAGGGGCTCGGCGTGACCGACCTGAGGCTTACCGGCTGCGTGACCCACATATGCGTGATGTTTACCGCGGCCGACGCCTCCCTGAGGGGCTATAACGTAACGGTGGTGGAAGACGGCGTCGCGGGCCTTGCCCCGGAGGACCATGAGGCGGCTTTAAGGATAATGAGGAACGTGATGGGGGTTAAGATTGTCTGACAGCGCCTCTGACCGGTCCCTTTCTCTCCGGCCCTGACATCAAAGCGTCCTTCATGCGAAACCCCTGCCCTTGATTCCGAAGGCCGGGAAGTCGCGTCCCTCAGACGCTGTTGGTGAATTCCCTTATTTCCTCGAGCTTTTTAAATGCCTTGCCGGAGTCGACGGCCTCGGCGGCCATGGCGTAGGCGTCCCTCAGGTTGGCGGCCTTTTCGGCGACCACGAGGGCGGCCGCGGAGTTCATGAGCACCACGTCGCGCCTCGGGCCCTTCTCGCCCTTGAGGATGGAGATTGTAATCTTCGCGTTCGTGTCCTTGTCCGAGCCGGCTATGTCCTCTATGGCGGCCCTTTGGAGGCCGAAGTCCTCGGGGGAGATAATGGAGTTTTCGACCTCGCCGCCGACAAAGCGCGACACCCTTGTCCCGTTGGTAATGGTTATCTCGTCCAGGCCGTCCTCGCCGTGCACCACCATGGCGTCCTCCGCCCCCAGGCTGCCGAGCACCCTGCAGAGGGTCTCGGTGAGCCTGGCGGCAAACACCCCCAGAAGCTGCCGTTTCGCCCCCGCAGGGTTGGTGATGGGGCCCAGGATGTTAAATATGGTCCTTACCCCCATCTCCCTCCTCGGGCCGATGGCGTATTTCATGGCAGGGTGGAAAAGCGGGGCAAAGAGAAAACCGAAGCCGGTCTCGAAAAGGCTTTTCTCGACACTGGCGGGTTCCAGGTCTATCTTTACCCCCAGGGCCTCAAGGACGTCGGCGCTCCCGGACCGGCTGGAGACCGAACGGTTTCCGTGCTTGGCCACCGGCGCCCCGGAGGCCGAGACCACAAGGGCCGCTGTGGTGGATATGTTAAACGTGCCCGCCATGTCCCCGCCCGTGCCGCAGGTGTCAAGCGTGCCATCGGGGGCGTTAATGGTGGCCGCTTTCTCCCTCATTACCCTTGCCGCGGCGGCAATTTCCTCAACGCTCTCTTCCTTTATCCTCAGGGCGGCAAGGAAGGCCCCTATCTGGGCGTCCGTGGCCCTGCCCTCCATTATCTCCGTCATGCACTGCCCCATCTCCTCCCCTGAGAGGTCGATGCCTCCTATAAGCATTCCTATGGCTTCTTTAATCACTTCTTCCTCCCCATAATCAAGAAGTTCCTCAAAATGTCCTTACCCACCCTGGTCAGGATGGACTCAGGGTGAAACTGTATGCCTTCCACGAGGTGCTCCCTGTGCCGCACCCCCATAATCTCGCCCTCCTCAGTCCAGGCGGTTATCTCAAGGCAGTCAGGCAGCGTGTCCCTCTTTATCAGCAGGGAATGGTACCTGGTAGCGTCGAAGGGGTTTTCGACGCCCGCAAAGACACCCTTCCCGTCATGGTGAATGAGGGAGGTCTTTCCGTGCATGAGCCGCTCCGCCCTTATTATCTGGCCGCCGAAGGCCGCCCCGACGGACTGGTGGCCGAGGCACACGCCCAGAACAGGTATCCTGCCGGTGAAATGCCGAACGACCTCGACGGAAATGCCCGCCTCCTTCGGGGTGCAGGGGCCGGGAGAGATGACGATAAGCTCGGGGGCGAGGTCTTCAATCTCCCCCATCGTTAACTTGTCGTTCCTGAATACCCTGATGTCCTCCCCCAGCTCTCCGAGGTACTGGACCAGGTTATAGGTAAACGAGTCGTAGTTGTCTATCATCAAAAGCATTTTTTCCCTACCCCAGAGTGTCCTCTGCCAGGTCCACGGCCCTCATCATGCCCATGGCCTTGTTTACGGTCTCCACGTACTCGTTCTCCGGCTCGGAGTCCGCAACGATGCCGGCCCCGGCCTGCACGTAGACCGTCCCGTCCTTTATTATGAGAGTCCTGATGGTAATGCAGGTGTCCATGTTCCCGGAATAGCTGAAATACCCCACCGACCCGGCGTAGGGCCCGCGTTTTACCGGCTCAAGCTCCTCGATGATTTCCATGGCCCGTATCTTGGGCGCGCCGGTCACGGTGCCCGCTGGGAAACAGGCCCTCAGGACGTCAAAGGAATCGAGGCCGTCCATTAAACGGCCCTCGACGTTTGAGACCATGTGCATGACATGGCTGTAGCGCTCGACGGCCATGAGTTCGGTCACATTGACCGAGCCGGTGGCCGCCACCCTGCCGACATCGTTCCTTCCGAGGTCCACGAGCATGATGTGTTCGGCCTGTTCCTTGCCGTCGGCCTTCAACTCCCTCTCAAGGGCCAGGTCCTCCTCCTCGGTCGAGCCCCTCCTCCTGGTCCCCGCGATGGGTCTGAGGGTAATCCTTTCCCCCTCAAGCCGCACCAGGATTTCCGGCGAGGAGCCCACAATCTCGCACTCCCCGGTGTCGAGATAATACATGTAGGGCGAGGGGTTGACCACCCTCAGGGCCCTGTAGATATTGAAAGGCCTGGCCCGGCTTTGGCGCTGAAACCTCTGCGAGAGCACCACCTGCACCACGTCCCCGGCGTAGACGTACTCTTTCGAGCGTGCGACCGCCCGTTCAAAGGATTCTTTCGCGCCGAAGGAGGAGACGAAATCGCCGCCGCGCCCTTTGTCCGCGGGCATATCCCTGGGTACATGCAGAGGGCCCCTCAGTTTTTTGATAATCCCGTCGATTTTTTTAACTGCCCCGGCATGGGCCTTTTCCGGGTCCCCGCCGTCCAGGTGGACGTTTGAGACCACCTTTATCGTCTGCCTCAGGTTGTCGAATATGAGCATGGTGTCGGTGAGCATTAAAAACATGTCCGGCATGTCGAGGCGTTCGGCGTCCCTGTCGGGCAGTTCCTCGATAAACCGTACCATGTCGTAGCCCAGATAGCCGACCAGCCCGCCGAAGAACCTCGGCAGCCCGGGCACCTCCACCGGTTTGTACTCGCCCATTATCTCCCTTAAGAGGGCGATGGGGTCGTCCACGTCAAGGTATTCCCTGTCGCCGTTCTCCAGTATCTCGACCTGCCTGCCGCGGCCCTTTATGACCTTGGAGGGCCGCACGCCGAGAAAAGAATAGCGCGCCCATTTCTCGCCGCCCTCAAGGCTCTCAAACAGAAAGGAGGGTCTCTCGCCGAGTTTCAGGAACGCGGAGACAGGAGTGTCCAGGTCGGCAAGGATTTCCTTGTAGACCGGCACAAGGTTTCCCTTTTTCGATAATCCATTGAGTTCTTTTATGCCGGGAACGACCAAAGTTGACAAAATTCTCCTTATTTAATTAACATGTATTATAACTTATCGCCTCATAGCAGCGTTAATTATATACTTAAGAGAGGCGCGGTTTTACGCGGGTGTAGCTCAGTGGTAGAGCACAACCTTGCCAAGGTTGGGGTCACGGGTTCGAATCCCGCCACCCGCTCCAGAAAAACACATCGATGGGTAATGGGCTGTCCCCACCCATCGTTTTTTGCATAACGGCGGCGTACCCAAGTGGCTAAGGGAGAGGTCTGCAAAACCTCCATTCACCGGTTCGAATCCGGTCGCCGCCTCCACCGCTTTTCCCTGAATCACCCCTCGACGCCTACCCCGCAATGGTTTAAATATTTTTTATATAATCTAATAAGATTATTTGCCAAAGTTAAAGACAATTGTTAAAATATCCATATGGTAATCGGGGTTCCGAAGGAGGTCAGGAAACAGGAGTACCGGGTATCCGTCACGCCTTCCGGCGTGCGGGAGCTCGTCCTGGAGGGCCAGAGGGTGCTGGTGGAGCGCTCGGCGGGAGAGGGCAGCGGATTTACCGAAGCAGAGTACGCCGCGGCCGGTGCGGAAACGGCCGGCAGGGAGAGGGTATTCGGCGAGGCGGAACTCATCGTGAAGGTCAAGGAGCCCCTCCCGGAGGAGTACGGGCTGCTCCGTGAGGGACAGGCGCTTTTTACCTTCCTTCACCTCGCGCCCAACAGAGAGCTTACGGACCTCCTGCTTGAGAAGAAAATCACCGCCTTTGGATATGAGACCCTCCAGGACGGCGGCGCGCTTCCGCTTCTTGCGCCCATGAGCGAGATTGCCGGGAGAATGAGCCCCATTATGGCGTCATATTACCTCCAGAGGCCGGCGGGGGGCAGTGGGGTGCTCCCGTCGGGTGCCCCCGGAGTCATGCCCGCCAACGCCCTTGTACTGGGCGGCGGGACCGTGGGCAGAAACGCCTCAAGGGTCGCCCTCGCCCTGGGCATGCGGGTCACGGTGCTCAACAGGGGGATGGAAAAACTCCGAAAGCTCGACCAGATTTTCAACGGCCGCATCAGCACGATGCCCTCCTTGCGTTATACTATTGAGGAGCAGTTGAGCCGGGCCGACGTCGTAATCGGCGCGGTGCTCGTCATGGGGGCGCGGTCTCCAGTGCTCGTAACCGGGGAAATGGTCTCGAACATGAAAAAAGGCTCGGTAATCGTGGACGTCTCGGTGGACCAGGGCGGATGCATGGAGACAACAAGGCCCACTACCCATGACGCCCCTGTCTACATGGTGGACGGCGTTGTGCATTACGCGGTGGCAAACATGCCGGGTGCTTATCCGCGGACTTCCACACTGGCGCTCACCAACGGCACTCTTGCCTACGTCAGGAAACTCGCCTCCCTGGGCGCTGAGCGCGCGCTCAGGGAAGACCTGCCCCTGCGGACGGCCCTTAACACGCATGCCGGCATGGTGGCGCACAAGGGTCTCTCCGAGTCCACCGGCCTGCCGTACGGGGAGGTTCCATGAGGGCGATAGCCGTTGTCATGCTGCTTGTGCTTCCTCTCCCGGCCTTTGCCGACGGAAAGGAAAAAGGCCCGGCGGACGGGACGGAGGCATTCAGGGCAGGGCTTGAGTGTTTCAGGGAAGCCCGGTACGAAGAAGCGGCGGGGCATTTCGAACTCGCCTACGGGAAACTTCCCGTCGTGGGCGACTACGTCCTGCTTTACATGTCCAGGGCCCTGATGGAATCGGGCGACACTGCGGGTCCATTACGGTATGCCGGGAAAATTCTGGCCAAATACCCCGTCTCGCCCCTCAGGCGGGAGGCAAGGGCAATCAAGGCCCGGCTCCATGCAAAAGACGAACGGGACGGAGCCGTCAGGCTCCTTGAGTCATATGCGGAAGACTACCCCTCGGACGGGAAAATGCGCCTGCTCCTGGGGGAACTCCTCAAAAAACAGGGCAGGTCCGAAAAGGCGGAGGCCGTGCTCAAGGCCCTGTATATAGAGGCGGGCCAGTGGTCCGAAGATGCCTATAATCTGATGGGGGAGGACATCGGCCTCAGCGGCGAAGAGCTTGTCGCACGGGCTGAAAACCTCATGGAAAACGGCTCTCACCAAAAAGCCGAGGGCGTCCTGAGGACGCTGCTTGCACTCGACAACTATACGCCCGATGAGGACATAAGGAAAAACCTCGCTTTCTCCCTCTACCGCCAGAAAAAATACTCCGAAGCCGCCCCCCTGTTCCTGCGGGCGGACGACCTCTATCTTGCGGCCAAGTCTTATCTCAGAGCGGGAAATAAGGACAGGTTCTTCAAGACGCTCGATGCCATAATAACCAGAAAAGACGAGCAGGGGGCGGAACTGCTGGTGGCCCTTGCCGAGGAGCTGCGCCGCGACGGGGACTTTGAAAACGCCCTAAGCGTGCTCGAAAACGCCATGAAAAATTTCCCTTCCCTTGCCGAGGGGGCCCTCTGGTCGGCGGGATGGACGCATTATACACGCGGGGACTACAGGAAGGCCGGGGAAGTCTTCTCAAGGCTTCATGCCGGGTTCGGGTCGAACAAATACCTCTACTGGAAGGCCAGGGCGATTGAGAAAGCGGAGGGAAACGCCTCCGCGATATACAAAATGCTTGAGGGCGCCGATTATTATACTTTTCTCGCGGCGGCAAGGGCCGGGGGGAAACTCCCCGCCGCGGAAAACGGCGCTGTCGAAATCCGCCGCATGCCCATGAAGCGCATTGACATTCTGATTGAGGTCGGCCTTTCGGAGGAGGCTGCGGAGGAGCTTTCGGAGATGTCGCGGAAAGACGCCAGGCACAGCACCTTGCTCAATATAGCATACAAATTGGCGGACATTGAGAAATATCGCAAGGCCCTGCTCCTTCTGGACCTTCTGCCCGATACGATGCGGCCGCACGAACTCCTCTACCCACTGGCCTACTGGCCCTTTGTGAATGAGGCGTCCTCCCGCTACGGCATAGACCCTTATCTCCTGCTTTCCCTCATCCGGGAGGAGAGCCGGTATGACCCCGAGGCCGTCTCCTCCGCCGGGGCCATCGGGCTTATGCAGCTCATGCCCTTGACCGCCCGGCGCACGGCCCGCAGCGTCAAGGTCGAAATAAACGGCATCGAGTCAATCCATGTGGTGGAAAACAATATCGCCCTGGGCACACACTACCTGAGCGGCCTGCTCAGGGAGTTCAAGTCCGTTCCCGCGGCGCTTGCGGCCTATAACGCCGGGGAGCGCAGGGTCAGGAAATGGCTCGCAAAGGAGCGCTACGAAGCTTACGACGAATTTATCGAGGACATCCCTTACATGGAGACGCGGAATTACGTAAAACGCATCGTGACGACTTATTTCCATTACCAACTGTCCCGTAACCCCGGATTTTCCGGCGCACCCGGTATAATCAGGATGCTGTAATTTTTTCGCCCGCTGTGGTATCTTAATTTCCATGGGCAACAGGCTGTTTGACGACATACCGGATGAGGGGAAAAAGCCCCGGAAAAAGGAGGCCGCGTCATTGGAAAGGCTTAAGGACCTTGACGAGAAAATAGCAAAGGCCATCGACAAGGTCAAGTCGCTTAAGGAGGAAAACGCCGCTCTGGAGGCCAGGGTCCGGGAACTCGAGGGCAGGCTCGCCGAGAAGGAAGAGGAAATACTGTCCCTGTCCTCGGAAAAGGTAACCATCAAGGACCAGATAGAGGACCTCCTGAACGAACTGGAGGCCATAGAGGCGTCCTGACATGCCGAGCGTCGAGGTATACATACTGGGACAGAAATACACCCTCAAGGGAGAGGAGTCCGAGGCGTACCTGAAGAGTCTCGCCTGCCTCATAGAAAACCGCATCAAGGAAGTCTGCGACCAGAACCCCAACATCACCCCCACCAAGGCCCTCATCCTGACGATATTCAACATGGCGGACGAACTCCGGAAGCTGAGTCTCGAACAGGAGGAGCTTACGCAGCACCTGGAGAAAAAAGCCGCCATGCTGTCAGGGCTCCTGGATTAGGCCCGAAACTCCAAAAAAACCCGGTTCCCGAAAATTCCCGCAGCGCACATGCCAACCGCCTGGTTCTTATACATAGCGACTTAAGTAATTGCGAATGGCTGAAAATGTCCTCATCTTGCATGTCATTCCGGGCTTGACCCGGAATCATGAAGATGCTGGAAGCGCGGCTAAGAAAGATTGAACATGTCCTGCAAGACTGCATTTTGGAAAACGGAAATTAAAAGAGAGAAAAAAGACATTTGAAGATCAGGCCCTCTGCGTTTTGAAAATGTGTTAAACGTAAATGGCGGGCGTGTCAGGTTAAGTCGTAGCTATTACGAACAGTTTTTAGCCACTCAGACTTGACACTCCCCGCCTATCTCACCTATTCAATCAGATTACATTTGAAATTCTGTAATTTGATCTCTTCCTGCAGACAGTCAATTGAATTAGCAATGTGCTGCAATAATCCTTTATATTTCTCTTCCCTGCTAAGATTAGCGTTTATCTCCTTCAATCTATCAACAACATATGCTTTATCTTTAACCTTAATATGCCTTAATATCTCTGTCGCCCATCGCTTTAATTCCATATCCTCAATTTCATATTCCACCGCCCTACAGATAGATTGGACACTGAATAAGCAAGCATAATAGCTTAGG
>CBDVCR010000099.1:0-11262 GCA_965372535.1 uncultured bacterium
GCGCTACGAAAAGGCTTGACATTCAACACAGTTGCTTCGGGCGAGCCTGGGGGTCCCGGACCCCTGCGAATTTCCGCATTCGCAGCGTTGCGGGCCACTCGCGGTATTGACATACAGCTTCGCGTCCCGCGCCTTGCGTCTGCGGCAAACCAGACTCGTGCAATATCCGGGCTAAAACAGAGAGTTTCTGCTCTTCCAGCATGTTTCACAACACCATTGAGCTTTGATTTGCTGTCCAGGAAAATTCCTGTTTTGGACAGGTGTGCCCGTTCACTGCATGAGCGCTATGGAAAAAGAGAACAAAAGATATGAAAACAATCACAGGCATAGGCGGGGTTTTCCAGTCCCGCCGGAGAACCGGCCCCCGGCGGGACTGGAAAGTCCCGCCTATCGGGAGGGCGGATGTTATATCAGGACAATGCCAAAGTATCCCGAAGAATATTCTATTTTTATTTTAAGGGACGTTTTGTACCCTTAAAAAGCTCATGGAATTTCCGGCCGGGCTAACCCTTCCCTTTCCCCTGAGAGTCTTCCAGCTCTTTTTCCATCTGCTTTCTGCACTCCGGGCACATGCCGTGGGTGAAGCTTGCGTCGGAGTGCCGCTGTATGTAGAGCTCCACCTGCTGCCAGTAGCCGCTGTCGTCGCGTATTTTCTTGCACCAGGCGCACATGGGCAGCAGGCCCTTGAGGGTCTTTATGTTGTCCAGGGCGTCCCGGAGCTCTACGATGAGTTTTTCGCGCTCCGCCTCGGCCCGCTTTTTTTCGGTAATGTCGCGGATTACGCCTATCATGGCCACGGGCTTCCCACTCGGGTCCGTGACCAGGGAGGTGGCAAGCCAGACGGGGAATACCCGCCCCTCCTTGTGCCTGACCACGAGTTCCCCCGTCCAGCCGCCGTTCTTTTTTATGGCGGGTATTATCACCTCGCCCGCAAAGAGGGGGTCGGCGTTCATTTCGTTGACGTGCCTTCCCCTGAGCTCCTTCGGGGAGAAGCCGTAAATCTTTTCCACGGCCCTGTTCGAATAGATTATCCCGCCTTCCATGTCCACTACCTGTATCCCGTCCGGCGCGGCCTCCACGGCCTCCGAGTAAAGCGTGAGCGATTCCTCCGCCTTCTTGCGCGTGGTGATGTCGAGCATGAAGCCCCTGAGCTTCACGGGCCTTCCGTCGTCCCTTACGATGTTGACGATGTCCCTGAGCCATACGGTGCGCCCGTCGGAGGCTATCGCCCGGTATTCGAGCTCGCGGTCTTCGCCGCGGGACACGGCGGACATGCATTGGCCCTTTGCCCACCCGTCTTCCGGGTGCAGCAGCCCGGCCCAGAAGTCCAGGTCCACCCAGTCCTCGGCCGGGTAGCCGAGGACCTTTTCAGCCTGCGGGCCCACGTAGGTGAATTTGTTCGTGGCGAGGTCCAGCTCCCAGGGTATGGCGCCCGCCGTCTCCACCAGTTCCCTGTACCACTGCCTGCTTTCCCTGAGTTCCTGCTCCATTTTGTGCTTGTAAAGGGCAATTTCGATTGCGAAACTCAGTTCCCTGTTGTCAAAGGGCTTTATCAGGTAGCCGAAGGGTTCCGTGACCTTTGCCCGCTCCATGACCTTGCTGCCGGTGTAGGCCGTAAGGTATATGACGGGGATGCCCAGGCGGGAGCGTATCTCGGCGGCCGCCTCTATTCCGTCCAGAGGCCCCTGGAGCACGATGTCCATGAGGACGAGGTCCGGCTTTTCCCTTGAGGCCCGCTCCACGGCCTTCTCTCCGGAGACCTCCAGGGAGACGACTTCAAAGCCCAGGGAGGTGAGGCTTTCCTCGATGTCGCGGGCGATGATGCTTTCGTCCTCAACTATAAGTATCCGCGCTTTTTCCATTTCCTCGGTTGCCATAAAACGTGGACTGCCCCCCTTCGAGCCTTCCCGAGATATTTACCATTATTACAATATTATATATCAGGCACTTCAGAAATGCCCGGCAGGCGGCCCAGGGGCGGGCAATGCCGGGCAGGCGCAGACATGGGCGGGTTTGCGTTTAATGACCGTTCTTATACGGCCGTTTCGAGCGCCCCCTCTATGCTCGACAGAAGCTCGTTTTCCTCGACCGGTTTTATCAGGTAGCCCGCGGGCATTTCGCCCCTAACCCTTCGAAGGGTACCGTCGTCCGAAAGGGAAGTCATGAATATGACCGGGATGTCGAAGAGGGAGCGTATCTCGGCGGCCGCCTCTATTCCGTCCAAAAGCCCCTTGAGCACGATGTCCATGAGCACGAGGTCCGGCCGTTCCCGGCCCGCGCGTTCAACGGCCCCCTCGCCCGTTGCTTCAACTCCCACGACCTCATGGGCGAGCTTCCTCAAAATAACCGTCAGGTCTACGGCTATTATCTGCTCGTCCTCAACCACCATTATCCTCGCCATCGGGATTTTTCCTTTCCGCCGTATTTACCGAAAACAACAGCAATTCGCGTGCCAGTTTTAGAACCATTTAATTATGGAAGGAATTTTTTTTCTGTTGTTCCATGAGTGCGTTTTTTGGGGCAAAAAAGTGCGCCATTTTACTCACCTGCGTTCCAGGTTCCGTCACTTCGGACATTCGATTTCTCCCGCTGGGCCGGGGATTTGACTTTGACAAAGAGTTTTGTTTTGAATTAATCTAAAAAGATGCTTAAAACGGTTGAGGACATAAGCGCGACAAAGAAGAGGCTGAGCATCGAGATACCCTCGGAAGCCATCGAGAAGGAGATAATGAGTTCCCTCGATTACCTGAGGAAGAAGACCAGGCTGCCGGGTTTCAGGCCCGGCAGGGCGCCGATGGCCCTCATAGAGAAGCGGTTCGGAAAGGACGTGGAGGCCGAGGCCCTGGACAAAGTGATACCGGCGTTTTACTCCGAGGCGCTGAAGGAGGCCGACATAAGGCCCGTCACTCAGCCGTCCATAGAAGGGGGCGTTGATTTCAAGCGAAACAGCCCCCTCAGCCTGACCCTTACGGTGGAGGTGAGGCCGGAGATAGAGGGGCTTGATTACGAAGGCCTGAAAGTCAGGGACATACCCGCGGACGTCGAGGACTCGGACGTGGAGGGCACCCTCGGGAAGCTCCGGCAGGACAGGGCCGTTTATGAGCCTTCCGGGGGGCCGGTAAAGGAAGGCGACCTCGTGGTTATGGACTATGAGATAAAGGGCCGCAACGAGCCCTCCAGGGACCAGGTCTTCATGGTCGGAAGCGAGCAGATGCCCAGGGAGTTCTCCGACAGGCTCATCGGCATGGACAAGGGCCGCGAGGAAGAGTTCGAGGTAACGTTTCCCGATGGCTTCCGCCTGGAGGAACTGGCGGGGAAGAAGGAAACCCTGAGGGTTTCCGTAAAAGAGGTCAAGAACGTGACGCTCCCCGCCCTTGACGACGAGTTCGCGAAGGACCTTGAGTTCGACGACATGGACTCTCTTAAAGCGCACATCCGGCAGCGGCTTGAGAAGTCAAAGAAGGAGGCGGTCGCCAACATGCTGAAGGCCGAGATTATGAAAAAGCTCCTCGACGCCCACGACTTCGACGCCCCCGTCTCACTGGTCGAGGAACAACTCGGCCACCTCCTTGCCCAGGCCAGGGCGCAGGGCGGTCAGGAAGACGACGAAACGTTGAGGAAGGAACTCCTCCCGGAGGCCGGGAGGAACGTGAAGGCCTCCTTGCTCATCCAGGCCATAGGCGAAAAAGAGGGCATAAAGGCGACGGAGGAGGACGTAAAGGAGCGGGCTGTCTCCCTTTCGGGCCGCCTCGGCCTTTCGCCGGAGAACGTCATCAAGTACTATGTATCGAGGGACGGCTCGCTGGAGGGGCTCAAACACTCGATTTACGAGGACAAGGTACTCGACCTTCTGCTTGAGCGGGCCGAAGTGGAAGAGGCGGAGAAAGGGGCGAAAACGTGAACATAATCCCCATAGTCATAGAGCAGACGGGCAGGGGCGAAAGGGCCTACGACATCTATTCGAGGCTCCTGAAGGACAGGATTGTTTTCCTCGGCACGGCCATTGACGACAACATGGCCAATACGGTAATCGCCCAGCTCCTGTTCCTTCAGACCGAGGACCCGGAAAAGGACATTCACCTTTACATCAACTCCCCCGGCGGCATCGTCTCCTCCGGTCTGGCCATCTACGACACCATGCAGTACGTCCGGCCCGCGATAGCCACCTACTGCATAGGGCAGGCCGCCAGCATGGGGGCCCTGCTCCTCATGGCCGGCACAAACGGCAAGCGCTTTGCCCTCCCGAACTCGCGCATCATGATACACCAGCCCATGGGGGGGTTCCAGGGGCCCGCTGCCGACATCGAGATACACGCGCGGGAGATAATGAAGACCAAGAAGACCCTTAACGACATCATACACGGCCATACCGGCCAGCCAATCGACAAGATAGAGGAAGATACCGACAGGGACTATTTCATGACCGGCCAGGAGGCAAAGGACTACGGCCTCGTTGACGAGGTCATAAGCAGCATCAAGGAAAAGAAGTAAAGCCCGGCGGAGAGGTCAACGTGCCCAAGAAGGAAGAAGCAACATATAAATGCTCCTTCTGCGGAAGGGCCCAGGAAGATGTAAAAAAGCTTATCGCCGGGCCCTCCGTAAACATCTGCGACGAATGCGTCGGCCTCTGCAACGAGATAATAGCCGACGAGCTGCGCACCGAGACCAGGGAGCACGATCTCCCCAAACTCCCCACCCCCAGGGAGATAAAGAAGTCGCTGGACGATTACGTCATAGGCCAGGAGCGGGCCAAGAGGGTCCTCTCGGTGGCCGTGTACAATCATTTCAAGCGCATCCATTCCCCCGCCGAGAGCGAAATCGAGCTTCAGAAGAGCAACATCCTCCTCATGGGGCCCACCGGCACGGGGAAGACCCTGCTGGCCCAGACGCTTGCCAGGGTGCTCGACGTGCCCTTTACCATCGCGGATGCCACCACCCTCACCGAGGCGGGCTACGTGGGCGAGGACGTTGAAAACATCATCCTCAAACTCCTCCAGGCCGCCGAGTACGACGTGGAGCGCGCCCAGAGGGGCATCGTCTACATCGACGAGATAGACAAGATAAGCAGAAAGTCCGACAACCCCTCCATTACGAGGGACGTTTCGGGCGAGGGGGTGCAGCAGGCGCTTTTGAAGCTCATAGAGGGCACCGTCGCCAACATCCCCCCTCAGGGCGGGCGCAAGCACCCGCAGCAGGAGTACATACAGGTCAATACCGTCAACATCCTGTTCGTCTGCGGCGGGGCCTTCGTGGGGCTCGACGACGTAGTCGGGCAGCGCACGGGCAAGAAGGTCGTGGGCTTCGGCTCCGACCCCAAGGGCAAGGGCGGGAAAGGTCCTGACGGGCTCCTGGGCCTCGCCGAGCCGCAGGACCTCATCAAGTACGGCCTGATACCGGAGTTCGTGGGCAGGATGCCCGTTACGGCCACGCTCTCGGAACTGGACGAGGAGGCCCTCGTCACCATACTCAAGGAGCCCAGGAACGCACTCGTCAAGCAGTACCAGAAGCTCCTCTCCATGGACAGCGTCCGCCTGAGGTTTACCGACGGCGCGCTAAGGGCCGTGGCCGGAAAGGCCCTCAAGCGGAAGACCGGCGCCAGGGGCCTGAGGGCCATCCTCGAGGAGATAATGCTCGACGTGATGTACGAGATTCCCTCCGACAAGAGCATCAACGAATGCGTCATCAACGAGGACGTAATCGAGCGGCACGAGAAACCCCTCCTCATCTACGAAAAACAGTCTGCCTGACAGGCGCGGCCTGTCTTACTAACCCGGTTAGTTTCATGTTCGCGTTGAAACAGCGGCCTGCTCCATCCTCTGTATCCCTTTCCCCGGCATGGGAAAGGTTTTTTTGCCTGTTGCGATGGTATCCGGGCCGTTGGTTTGGATATAATAAATATCTCTTTTTTTTCATGTCTTTCGGCTGGAGGGGTGGCCGAGCGGTTGAAGGCGGCGGTCTTGAAAACCGCTGTGGGGCAACTCACCGTGGGTTCGAATCCCACCCCCTCCGCCACCTGATTTGCCGCATCTGCTGCGTCAGAAAGCATTCGACGTACCAGTAGTACGTCTTCATGCTTTCTTCCTTGCATCTACGGCAAATCAGCCGTGGTCATTAATATCTCATCAGCCCAAAAAGTGACTCTGGAGTTGTTCTGGGAATGTGGTGAAGGTGTTTATTGTCTGGGATTTGCAGAGTGTAGATTAGGCGAAGACAGATACTGCCAAAGTGCAGCAAGAATTGAACGGACCAGGCGGAATTGGTGGTCTACCCGCTATACCTTCTTCGCAATGATAGCGATTTCAGTTGAATCTTCTAACTAAAACCAAGTATATCTAAGAATGCAACAAATTTATTCTCATATGCTATATCAGTTTGAGTGCTCATGTGAACAAATTATAGCAGATATGTAAGATGCTCCCCTCATCCCCTTCCGCTTTCTCATATCCCGTATCGGCACAGGCACCAGTGCCCCTTTTTCGCCTGTTTCCGATGTCGCTGATTAACGTGACTGGCCCCCTTGATGACGTTGGCGAGGGTCTGCTTCATTATTGGGACGTGTGTTCATCCTTCAGGTCATTCAGGATTTGAATGATAACGGGCTTTATCTCTGATTCCCGCCATCTGCTTCCAAGGGATTTCCTTGTATCGTGTCTTGATATGTCTTGGGACGTTCTTCGAAGCCTCCCCTATGATTTCCACCTTCCATGTTACAGCGCTTTTAGTTTTCCCGTTCCGCAAGAACTGGGCTTTGTTCATGGCGCCCACGAATTCATTGATATCGTTTATGGCATCGAGGATGTCCTGAACAAACAGCCTGAACCCTCGCTTCACAGGTAGACCACCTCGTTGAGAACGATATCCTTCAATTCGGGTCTCAAGCCGGTTTTCTCTATGAGGTCTACTTTTTTCCTGAGCAGTTTCCTGAGATAAAGTTCCATGTCAATGATGCCCAGCAGGCTCGGAAGCTCCTCGAACTCCACGAGGATGTCTATGTCGCTCCGTTTTTTCTGCTCGCCACGGACGTAGGAGCCGAACACGCCCATTTTCTTGACATGATACTTACTGTAAAGCTCCTTCTTGTGAGCTTTGATGGTAGCTTGGATTTCCTTCAGTGATTCAGCCATTTTATACCTCCGCCTGATACGAATCTATTTTACCTTTTAAGGAAGGATAAGGGAAGGCAGATGAGCTAGCCCTTCCGCTTCCTCTGCTCCCTAATAGGCACGGTCTTCCCACGCCTGTTTACGATATCCCGAAACCTGATGACGTTTGCGTGGATGTGTTCTTCGTGCTTCGTGGGTCGGCATAGCGCATGAGTGTCTGCGACTGGTGCTCATTTGCTCCATCCTCAGCATCAGGCAAGGCAGCTCGGGCCGAAGTCGCTCTGTAGCCTCGAAATAATCCTTTAAAATCAACCTGTAAGTCTGGTTCGACAATGAAGTGCGAGCCCGGGGTGAGCACGATGCGATAGTGAGTTCCTTGCATTGAGGAGGCTTTAGCCTCATTATCCCACCCCCCCTGCCAGAGTTTCCCCTTTTATATCAAGGGGTTATGCCCCTCTTGCGCCTTCAGAAACCGTCACCAAGTATCTGCCCCCCAGGAATTGATTTTGGATTAATAAACGTTCCGAAGCCGATTGAATACAATGGATGGGGCCATGATTCTCAGGCGTGATAATGCTTCTTTCTCCCATAAATCCTCAATTTCAGTCTGTTTGAAAATTATTATCTTGCTACATATAGTCCGCGGAAATCGAGTGCAGCCTTCACCTGTGATTCAACAGGTATTTCTGTTTATAATAACTACGTCGAGCTTATCCCGCAAAACCAGGCCATGGTCAAAGGGAGTTCTCCGTGTAAAATATCAGCACAAGGAGGATAATTCCAGGGGGTTAGGGCAATTGAATGTGAGCCATTAGATTGATTATAATAATACAGTTGTAATTAATATTGGCCATATTTACTTCGCCCTTACCATTGAAGGGGTATAATACTTTATGAGGAAGTTTGGAATCATAGAGAGAGCCCTCTACCGCTGCTCTGGAGCCAGTCAGGAGGGGCTCACACAGTGCCCGGAGTCAGAGCACAGAAAGTACGGGTTCATCGGCGCCATAATCCTCCTTACGAGCTTGTTTGCGATGCTCTCGGGCGGATATGCTTTCTTCTATATCTTCCAATCGGAGTTTTATGCTGCCATCTTCGCCCTGCTATGGGGAATGTTTGTCTTAAACCTTGACCGCTTCATCGTTTCAAGCATGCGTAAAACAGACTCCTTCTGGCGCGAGTTCCGTCAGGCGCTGCCCCGACTTGCCCTCGCTTTCATAATAGCCATAATCATCGCCCGACCGCTTGAGATAGGCATATTCGCCGATGAAATAGAATCTTTCCTCATAGAGCAAAAGGGCATAAGGAAAGTAGAAGTCCTGAAGGAATTCAATGCCTACATTGGGGAGATAAAACAGGGTTTCAACGCCCGCATCTCAGAGGAAACCACACAGCTTGAGCAATACCGTGCTGAGCGCGCATCCACCTGCTCGGCCCGTGACGCGGCCCATGCCAGATATCTCTGCGAACGTGACGGAACATGCGGCACGTCAGAGAAGGGATACGGGCCCGAGGCCGCGGCCAAGCGCAAGCGCTATGAACTTCTTGAGCGCGAATGCACAGGACTCACCGCCAGAACCACGGAACTGCAAAATCGGATCAACTCCCTGCACGACGCATTTGATCGCGGCCTCGGCGGCAGCATAACCGAGTCCCTGAGCGATGACGATGTGCTTGCGCTTGAGGAAACATCCGAGATCAACCGACTGAAAGAAGAGCGTGACAAGCGCCTGCGCGAAGTTGAGCAAGGGTTTTCCACTTCTTTTTCATCAATGAACAGCGCGCTCTGGGCGCTTCAGCAGGCGGACTATAGCGTCATGGCAATCAGCTTTATCTTAAGCCTCCTGTTCATCGTGGTTGAGGTAGCCCCCGTCTCTGTAAAACTCCTCTCAAGCAAGGGCCCTTATGATTACTATCTGGACTTCGAGCGCGACAGCGCGGAGGCCAAATACCTGCGTGGACGCGACCAGCTCCACAAGGAAAAGAGCACTGAGTTCCAGCGAGAGATGGAGCACCTGGAGCGACAGAAACATGTGGAGACATTCAAGGCGTTTCATGATGCCAAAGCCCCACTTGAGAAAGAACTGCTCGGCAAAATGCTTGAGGAGTGGAAGGATAAAACCGAACTCTCAGGCGATAATATTGAGCAAATTGGCTCTGGCCTAAAGCGCATGATTGACGATTACGCCAAGATCAATACCGCCCCGAGCGAGGACGACATGGAGCCACTTCCGACGTTTCAGTATCCTCCTTCGTTCGGCGAGGCTCAAAAAGAGCAATCCGATGAGGAAGAGTCCGCTGAGGAAGAGCCCGCCTCCGGCATGGGATCAATAATAGACCGCTTTCTCATCGTGCCCATGACCTTTATGGTGACAGTAGTCTCGTTCATGATGGCACTTGAGATGCAGACACCGATATCGCCCTATCTTGTGGCATTTCTTTCCGGTTTACTATACGTTACACTAAGTATAGTGTACTTCGGTATGAAGGCCAAGCCATCAAGGACCATAAATAAAAAATAACGAACACTTGGCCCTCTTCGCCCCATCTTGTGGTATTTACTTCCGGTTCATGATATGTTATACTAAGTGTAGTGTACTTCGGTATGAAGGACAAACGATCAAGGAACATAAATGAACAATAACGAACACTTGGCCCTCTTCGTACTAGGCGTAGGCACACTAGGCATAACTTTTCTATTACTGTTTGCCCTTAGCGACAGGAATACCGCCGGTATCCCCGTAGTTGACAAGCAGGTCCAACTTTCAGCGGCACAGGCATCCGTAGTGCCTCAGACTCAGACACCGGAATCTTCGAGCATGGAGGTCCTTGACCGCCAAGTCGCGGAGACGTTTGCAAAGGCCGCCGCATATCTTGGACGCGGTACGTTTAAGGAAACGGAGCACATCGCACTCCTTGAGCGTCTTGAGTTCTATGGCGGCATGAGCAGCATTAAGCCAGAGCACAAAAAGGCCGCACAGGATCTTATTAAAGATATGGGCCGCCTGCTTACGCTCAAGGAATCCGTAGCGCGTCAGGTTAAGCTTACGGGACAAATAAGCGCAGTAGAAACGGACGTGCAGATTCATCTTGCCAAGGGCGAGAGAAATAAGGCTGTGGCTCGGAAACTTATGGATCGCATAGAGAGTCTTTATGCCATTCGCGGACTTTCGGCAAACCAGAACAGACAGCTCAGCACCTCGCTTGCTGCGATGAGAAGGGCGTATAAGGCCACTGACAAAAGTTCCGTAAGTGCTCCTGCATCATCCAGACAGGCTGATACCCCAGAGGTTATGAAGCCATCTGCCCCTATATTGAAGTCTAAAGTCGAGCCAAAGACAGAACCCAAACCTGTTCCGAAAGTTCCTGTTACGGCAACTGTGCCCAAAAAAGCTAAGCAGCCGGACTCTCGGATTATTACTAAATACCATAAAGTTATGACTTATGTTTCACGCTACTTTGTGGAGAGAAAATATGACCAGCAGCAACATGATAAGCTTACTGCTGATTTGCATGAAATCTCAAGAAGTTCAGGTTCCCTGGAAGCAAAAGATCAAAAGCGTCTGAGCGAAACCATTGAGAGGATGAAGCAGATTGACATGAAGTATAGAACAAGGGTTTCAACCAAGTAGCGCTCCCTCATGGGAGCAAGGTGTGCCCAGGGGGCTCCAACTTGAAGTAGGCGAGACTTATTGCAAGGATGCTTGACTGACACTAATATTCCCACCCCTTCCGTCTCCTATCCCCAATGTCCACAGTCTTGCCCCGCCTGTTTGCGATATCCCGAAACCTGATGACGTTTGCATGGATGTAGTTCTTCGTGCTGTGTGGGTCGGCATGACGCATAAGCGCTTAGGCTTCAAATTCGCTTGCTCCACCCCCTCCGCCAGAGGTTTTTCCCGTGCTCTTCTTTCAGTTTTTCCATTAAATGAACCCCTTTGAGAAGTGACAAACCGCCTTAAGCGTTATAAAATTTACCGTAAGGAGGTTTGTCATGATAAAGACGAAAAGGGCGCATGACAGGCCCGCCAGGAACGACGGCACGAGAATTCTGGTGGACAGGATATGGCCACGCGGTACGGCAGGGATGAGCCTGGCTCCGCTGCTAGTGTTCTGTCTCATAATTAGCTTTACTTAAAGAGCATGTCTGTGTTACCAT
>CBDVCR010000100.1:0-11089 GCA_965372535.1 uncultured bacterium
GCGTCCCGCGCCTTGCGTCTGCGGCAAACCAGACTCGTGCAATATCCGGGCTAAAGTTCTATAACCCCGGCCTCCATCTTTTCCGTCTCAAGCACCGCGATGGTGGACGTGCCTTTGTGGAGTCTTGCGGCCTTGCCGGGGTTTATTATCAGCGTGTCTCCGGCCTTCCTGACATCGGGCGTATGGCTGTGGCCGTATATTACGACGTCGAAGTGCCCGCTGGCCGCCAGGGCCTCCACCGCGTCGGGCTCGTGCACCATAACGATTTTTTTGCCTTCGAGTTTTATGGTGTGGGGCTGCGCATGGACCCTGTCGCGGGATTTCGTCCTGAGGAGCACCCTGTCGCCGTCGTTGTTGCCGAATATCCCCGTAAAGGGACAGTTGAGGCCGTCGAGCACCTCGAAGGTAAACGGGGATATTATATCCCCGGCGTGGAGCACGTGCGAAACGCCTCTTTCGTTGAAGACCTCGACCGCCTTTCTTATCTGCTGCATGTCGTCGTGCGTGTCGGACATGACGCCTATTGCCATGCATATACCTCCCGATAATAAATTACCGGTAAATTATACCGGCCTGCCCGGGGCATTTCAACGTGAGGCGGCCGCCTCTCCGCCATAAGAAGAAAAATACCTTGTTGACCATACATTCAATCGGGTATAGAATTGCCTTGTAACATTAGAACACGCTGAAAAGAAAGGAGGAGTTATGGCAACATATGTAATATTGAGCAAGCTTACGGACGAGGGCAGAAAGACCATCAAGCAAAAGCCCGGAAGGATAATGGAGGTAAACAAGGAGCTCGAGGGCATGGGGGTGAAGGTAAAGGAGCAGCTCGCGCTTCTTGGCCCCTACGATTTTTTGAACATCGTGGAGGCCCCGGACAACGAGACCGTAATGCGCATGTCGGTGGAACTGGGCTCGCGGGGTTCGGTGCATCTTCTGACCCTCGCGGCCATGCCGGTGGAGGAGTTCATAAAGAACATTGGATGAGACGCGTGGAAAGAGCAAGGCAAAAGGATACCGTAACCCAAAGGCCGAGGAGATGCGGATAAGGGCCCTTTACAGGCGGAAAATCCTCAGGGGGGAGGTGGCCCTGCCGGTGCACGCCCTCAGGCCGCTCGTCGGGCCGGACTGCGCTTACCACCTCTACAGGTTCGTGAAAAAATAGGCCCTGTTGACTTGTCCGCGGGAGGAATTGCTAATATAAACCAGATGGGAAACGGAAAAATAGACGCCCGCGTAAACTGCAGGGGGCAGATATGCCCCCTGCCAGTGCTCAAACTCAAGAAGGCCCTGGACTCTCTGGGGCCGGGACAGGTGCTCGAGATGGTCGCCACCGACCCCGGCGCCGGGGCCGACGTGAGAAGGTTTCTGGACAGAATGGGCCACGAGCTTCTGGAAAGCCGCAAGGAGGACAGGGCCTACTTTTTCTATATCAAGAAGAAGTAGAATTCGTTTTATTGAGTTTTATCCGGGTATGTTGTATCTTTAGTAACCCTGCCGGAGTGGCGGAATTGGTAGACGCAAGGGACTTAAAATCCCTCGGAGGCAACTCCGTACCGGTTCAAATCCGGTCTCCGGTACCAATAAAATCAAAGGGTTATGGTATCCCATAACCCTTTTGCCTTTAGCCTCGAAGATTACCCCCCTGTTCGGATTGTACCCTGAAATATGCTGTAAGAATTTTCCTGAAAAACTTATGCTTATGGTTTTTTCCGGCTATATGTCACAAGCCCGTGACACAAATTGTCAAGACTGACAGGGTATGAAACACGTTACCTATAGCACTTCGGGACAAGCCTTGTGCGCCATATAATAATAAGGCAAATAAAATAACATGTTATGGTATAATAGCTTAAGCTGTGGATAAGGTTTATGGGGGTGGCACTGAAATTGCAAAGAATCTTACAGAATAATTAAGGGCCCTGGGCCCTGAAAGGGAGGCGGTAAGATGAAAAGGTTAACAGGTTTTTTGATTATGGCAATGGCGATAGCCCTCGTAACGCTTGGGGGGACGGCGACGGCGGCTACAACGACCAACACGGTGGACGTGACCGCGGTTATATACGGGACGTGTACCATAACCGCCGGGACCATAGACTTCGGCAGCCTGGACCCCGTAGCGGCCCCGGCGGTATCTGGGACCGTCACCAGCCCGACCGTGACCTGTCCTGTTGCCGTGAATTACACGGTCTCCGACGACAACGGGCTTAACTACTCCGCGCCGGACAGGCGGATGTACGATACCGTGGCCAACTACATCCCGTATACCATCACCTATACGGCCGGTCCCACGGCCGGCAGCGGCGTGGCCCAGTCCATATCTCTGACTGGAGACCTCGCGGGGGGCTCATACACCGGCAGCCCTGCAGGCAACTACGGCGACACTTTGACATTTACGGTAACCTGGTAACGTGTGTGGCAGGTGAGAGGGGGGCTTCGGCCCCCCTCCGGCAGATTCCGTTCGGACCGGGTTATTAAAAGTGAGACGGAAGGTGCTTTGATGAAAACCGTCAGCAGGACAAAAAGGCTGCGGGCCGCTCTTGCGCTGATATTCCTTTCAGTGGCCGCCGTCGGGCATGCGGCGGGTGCACGGGAATTTGTAGAGGTCGCCGCGGTTATAAAGGCGGTGAGCACCTGCAGCATATCCACCAGGGACGCAGAGCTCGATTTCGGCCTCCTCGACCCCGGAAGCCCAAAAGACGTGAGTGCGGACGCCTTCATGACCCTCGCCTGTGACGGCAACGACGGAGAAGTCTATTTCACCATCGACCAGGACGGCGGGCTTTACGGAGCAAGCGCCGGCAGGATGAGGCATAAGTCGGTTTCCACTGAATACCTGCCCTACAGGCTCGACCTGAGCCCCAGGACGGTCGCCGCCTCAAAAGGCACGGCACAGACCCTGAGGATATCGGGCGTGCTCTCCGGCGAGGACTACCGGTTGGTCTACGCCGGGGATTACGAGGACACCGTAAGGGTGACGATAACGCCGTGATAACCCGGAACCGGAGATATGGTATAATGCGTGGGATGAGACCGCGCCCTTCCGAGAGCAAAGGGAGCATCCGGCCTTCCTCGGCCCTGAAATGGGCGCTGGCAATATTCCTTCTTCTTTCCTCCTCGTTTGCGTCGGCCGGCAATTTCAGGGTCTTCCCCTTGAGGCTTGAGTTCGACGCGCGGACAAAGAGCGGGGTGTTCAACCTGATAAACGAGGGGGGAGAGGACCTGCGCCTTCAGCTCGAGGCGCGTGAGTGGACGCAGGACGAGGAGGGCAAGGACACGTACACAGAGACTTCCGACATCGTCTTTTTTCCGAAAATCCTGAAAATCGAGGAGGGGAACAAGAGGATAGTGAGGGTGGGCATAAAGAGGCCCCCTGCCGGGTCGGAAAAAACCTACCGGTTGTTCATGGAGGAGATACCGGTCAGGAGCAAGGGTGAGGGCACAAAGGTCTCCATCGCCGTCAGACTCGGCGTGCCCATATTTCTTAAGCCGCTTGAGGAAGCGCCCGGTGGCGGGATAACGGACGCGAAACTTACAGGGGGGGAACTCGGCTTTGCCGTAAACAACCGCGGCAACGTGCACTTGATGATAAAGTCCATCGGTATCTCGGGCAGGGACTCGGTGGGCGAGGAAGTGTTCTCACGCAAGTTGAGCGGTTGGTACCTGCTGGACGGGGCATCCCGCTCTTACGCGACTTCGATTCCAGAGGAGGTGTGCGCCGGCATATCAACGTTAGCCATAGGGGTGAAAACGGACGGGTCCGGGTTCGATACGGAATTAAATGTCGACAAGTCGGGATGCTCGCGATAGAAACGGTCCAGATATAACGGCGCCGGAATTCGGCCATGTCCGCGGCTACCGGAAAATATTTTTTCTTTTCCTGTTCGTCTCCCTTTCGTTTCAAGCGTCCTTTTCCGAGGCGACCGAGACGGTTGTTGTCAGGGTAACCCTTAATTACGAGGGGAAAGGGGAGTTTTTCGTGGAATTGACGGAAGACGGCGATTTTCTCATGAGGGAGGACGACCTGAGGGCCATGGGCTTTGAGACGGTCGAGGGCATAAGGACCAGCCGGGAAGGCTGGACCTATGTCTCCCTCGGTTCCATGGAGATGGTGGACTTCATTTTCGACGAGCATGACCTCGCCCTTGCAATAAGCGCCTCGCCCTCCCTGCTCGGGACGAGCGTCATGGATTTCGGGGACAGGCGGCGGGAAGACGTTTACTACCCCCGGCACACCAGCGCGTTTTTCAATTACGAAGCGATATACTCCGACAGCAAGACCCCGGATTCCGATTCCTTCGGCATGACCAACGAACTGGGGATAAGGGCCCGGGGGGTTCTTTTTCTCACGGACGCTTCCTACAGAAAGACTGCTTCCGAGGAAAAGTTCGTAAGGCTTCTAAGCAGCGTCACCTACGACTGGAGGCGGGACATGCGCAGGCTCGTGGGGGGGGATTTCTTCGCCTCCTCCGGGGTCCTCGGCAGCAGGGTAATCCTGGGAGGGGCAAGTTTTTCCAGGGTCTATAACATCGACCCGTATTTTCAAGAGACCCCCCTGCTGGACTTCTCCGGCTTCGTCTCGCTGCCTTCTGAGGCCGAGGTCTACGTAAACGGAAACCGCGTGCTCACAAAGGGGCTTTCGCCGGGCCGGTTCGAGCTGAGAAACGTCTCCACATACAGCGGGGCCGGAGAGGTCGAGGTGGTCCTCAGGGACCCGTTCGGAGAGGTCAGGAGGCTTGTCTATCCCTTTTACTATTCGACCAGGCTGATGGGAAGCGGGCTCCACGAGTACGGCTATGGCGCGGGCTTTGTGAGGGAGGACTTCGGCGTGGAAAGCGACAGGTACGGCGAGTTTGCCGTCTCGGCCCACCACCGCTACGGCCTGCGCGACTCTCTGACCCTCGGCTACAGGGCCGAGGGCGGCGGGGACGTATATAACCTCGGGCCCGAGACCGTGTTTCTCCTTGGAAACGCCGGCGTCGTTACCCTTTCGGTCTCCGCCAGCCTGGACGGCAGGAGCGTTAGCGCGGGGGAGTGGGGGGGCGCGGGGCTTCTGAGGTACGAGTTCGTCGGCAGGAACCTCAATGCAAGGTTGGACCTGACCGGCTTCACCGAGGAGTACGCGACGTTGGAGGAGGCGCTGAGAGAGCCTGTGGAAGCAGCGGCGGCGGAAAGGACAAAGTACGCTATCGGGGCCGGAGTCGGCTTCCACGGCGAAAGGTCGGGCTCCGTAGCGGTTAATTACTCCGGAGTGAAAACGTTCTCGGGCCAGGACTTCGAGACCTTCGGGGTTTCCTACGCCAAAACCCTGTTTGGCAGGACAAAGTTCACTTCCAGGCTAACCAGGGTCGAGGAAGAGGACGATGCCGAGTACAGGTTTTTCTTCGGGATTACCCATAACTTTAAACAGGACGTCGCGATAGCCGCCGATTTTTCAAAGGCCGATGACGTCTACACTCAGCGGCTGCAGGTGCGCAACACGATTCCGCTTGGCGAGGGCCTTGGCTACAGGGTCTCGGCGGAGAGGCATGAGGACGGTTCCGAAACGACGTACGCCCTTAACCCCTTCGTGCAGGTCAATACGCGCTACGGCACATACCGGGGCAATTACCGGCGGGAATTTCCGGACGACGGGCGGTCTTTTTATTCATACTATGTTTCCGCCTCCGGGGGGGTCGGCTTTGTGGGGGACGCCGTTGGCCTGAGCCGTCCCATCAGGGACAGTTTCGGCCTGGTAAAGGTCGGCGACGTCCCCGGCGTCGCAGTGTATGTGAACAACCAGGAAGTGGGGAGGACCGACTCCTCGGGCAGGGTTTTTGTGCCTGAGCTTTCCTCCTATGTGGAAAACCAGGTGTCGATAGGCGATACGGACATCCCCATCGACTACACCATGCCCGAGGTCAGCCGGCACGTGTCCCCCCCGCTCAGGAGCGGGTCGGTAATCGATTTCAGAGTGGAAAGGTTCCAGGCCGTTACCGGCCTGCTCAAGGTCGAGGCGGGAGGAAAGCTCATGCCGGTGGAGTACGTGGACGTTAATATTATTGTGGGCGCGAGAGAGCTGACGTTCGTGACGGGCAGGGGCGGGGAGATATATATCGAGGACCTTCCGGAGGGGAGCCACGTTGCTTCTTTCGTGCATGACGGCATGGGATGCTCCTTCGATTTGATTGTGCCGGAGTCGGACGAGACCCTTATCGACCTCGGGGAGTTGGTTTGCCCCGTGGAACCCGCGGCGGGTGCTACGGATGTGCCGCGAGTCGAGGAGGAGAGCGCGCCTATTCCCGGGGCCGCACCCCCCGAGGAGGAGATTGTATACAGGGTGTTCGGTGATTATGCAGCCTTTGAGGGGACCGTTTACTTCCCCTTTAACAGCGACGTGCCCATTAAGCGTGAAGGCGGGATAATTGAGAGGATTTTCCGTCTCCTTGACTATAACAAGGTCTTGCGGGCGGAGATAGAGGGCCATGCGGACAGTCTGGAATCCACGGACTCAGGCAGGGAGTTGGGAATGTTGAGGGCCAGGGTGGTCAAGAGCCGTCTTGTTGCGCTCGGCCTTCAGGCGGAGAAAATCACGAACGTGGTGAGTTATGGCGAAAAACGCCCGCTCTGTACGCTTGAGGACGAGATGTGCCGGAGGAAAAACCAGCGCGCTTCCGTCAGGCTGGTGCTCTGGGAATCCGGCCTGAGCAGCGGGCCCGATAACAACAAGGAGCAGGGGGTGAGAAGATGAAGACGTTTTTCAGGCTGGTACTGGCGTTTTGCGTTTTGGCCTCGGTTTCCGCCGTGGCGCATGCGGCAAACGAGAAGTGTTCCATAATCGGGGTGAAGGTGCTGGATTTCGGGACACATGATGTTTTCTCCCCCTCTCCCACTGACGCAAACAGCACCCTGAGGGTCCAGTGCATACAGCTTCAGGGCGCCACCATAACCGTCTCCCTCGACCAGGGGCTGTATTCGGGCGGGACATTTTTTCCGAGGAGGATGCTTTCCGGCACGAGCACCATGCAGTACAACATTTTCTCCGACGGGCAGGGAGGCACGGTCTGGGGCGACGGCTCCTCCGGCACTGCCACCGTCTCCCGTACCCTGAACCCCACCGATAACATGCAGTCCTTCGACCTGATACTCTACGGAAGGATTCCGGCGGGACAGAACCTTCCATCGGGCGCGTACAACGATTCGGTTAACGTGACCATCACGTTTCCCGGGGCGAACTCGCCCGCTACCGACACCATTTCGGTAACCGCCGACATCGTCGGCACCTGCGCTTTCACAATGAGCGGCTCAATCGACTTCGGCAGCCTCGACCCGATAGCCGCACCTTCTGTTACAGGCGTAGTGGCACAGCCCCGGATAAGATGCTCAATCAGCCTGCCATATACCATTACCGACGACACCGGCCTTTACGAGGCCGTGCTCGACACGCCTCCCCTCAGGCTCCAGGACACGACGGTCAGCACGTTTTACATTCCGTACACTATAAGCTATACAGCGAGCAAGACAGGCATTGGCGTCTCCCAGCCCATGGACATCTCGTCGTCCATCAATGCGGGGACGTACACGGGGTATCCGTCCTATGCGTACAGTGACACGATAACGTTAACCGTGACATGGTGACGGCATGGGATTCTTTGCGTGGTAAAACCTTCGCTCGGAGGCGGCCCGGAGAGGGATTTATCTTGAGGCAACCTCTAAAAATATCTTTTTACTGCAAGGGGCTGCAATCGCGGCCTTTCGTATACAAAACCTATTTTTAGAGGCTGCCTTACCTCCGATTCATCGAGTGGTAGTATTCGAGGGCCAGGAGCCTTCGCTTGAAGTCCACGCCCGGGGTGTAGCCGCCGATTTTTCCGTGGGACTCGATGACCCTGTGGCAGGGCAGCACTATGGGGACGGGGTTTTTCGCAAGGGCCTGTCCCACCGCCCGCGAGCCGCCCGGCCTTCCCACGCGCCCGGCAAGCCATTTGTAGCTCCTGGTCTGGCCGTAGGGTATTTCCCCGAGGGCGAGCCATACCTGTTTTTCGAACTCCGTCCCGCCTGGCAGCTCTACGCCCAGGGTGAATTCCCTTACCCTCCCTTCGAAATAACCCGAAAGTTCCGCTCTGATGTTTTCAGGGGCGGCGCCCGCCCTTATGTGGGGTTTTTTAAACCTCAGGCCGGAGAGCGCTTCTCCTGCAACAAGGAGGTAGAGCGTGCCTATGGGAGTGTCAAGGGCATCAAAAAGGGTCATGCGAAAGTATCGTGAAACCCTGGCCCCGAGGGTGAGTATTCCGGAAATTCACGGGCCATTCTCAGGCACAAACAGTGCCCATGAATACGCATGCAATATCCTTCGGAATAGTTTGTATTTTCAAGCCTTTTGTCCTCTTTTTCCGTAGTGCTCATGCAATGTCCGGGTTAAAGCGCTCAACGTACGCATTGGCGGCCAGAGGCGCGGGTACGCCCCCCCCTTAAGCCAGCCTGACGCCTGCGAAGTAGCAGCACAGGGCGTTGTCCATGTCGTTTATGAAAGCCCTCTCCTCCCCGTCCTCGAACATGATGCGCACCAGACAGAAGCCGCCTTCCAAGGTGGAGTGCTTCTCCTCCACCACCTCGCCGGGCCCCCATCGGGAGTAATTGATATGCCTGACCCTGTCGCCGACCCTGAGGTACAGCCTTGGACGCCTCGTTGCCATAACCTCATTATATCAAAGGGGGAAAAGAACAGTGAACAGTGGCAATGGGCATCTCTTGATATTGTTGCAGGCGATATGTATAAAATAGTTGGAAGCGCTTCTTACCCTATCCTGTCAATCCCCATGTAGGGCCTGAGGGCCTCGGGCATTGTAATTGAGCCGTCTTTTTCCTGAAAGTTCTCCAGTATGGCCACCATCGTCCTGCCGATGGCGAGCCCCGAGCCGTTCAGGGTGTGGACGAACTCGGTGCCCTTTTTCCCCTCGCGCTTGAAGCGTATGTCGGCCCGCCTGGCCTGGTAGTCCTCGTAGTTTGAGCAGGAGGAAATCTCGCGGTAGAGCTGCTGCCCTGGGAGCCAGACCTCGATGTCATAGGTCTTTGAGGCCCCGAACCCCATGTCGCCCGTGCAGAGGGCCACGGTGCGGTAGGGAAGGCCCAGTTTCTGCAAAATGTCCTCGGCGTCGGCGGTGAGTTTCTCAAGCTCGTCGTAGGAGTGTTCGGGCTTTACGAACTTCACGAATTCCACCTTATTGAACTGGTGGAGCCGTATAAGGCCCCTGGTGTCCTTGCCGTGGGAGCCCGCCTCACGCCTGAAACACGGCGTATAGGCGGTGTAGTAAATCGGGAGGTCGGTGTCCTTGAGGATTTCCTCCCTGTGGATGTTGGTCACGGGCACCTCGGCCGTGGGGATAAGGAAAAAGTCCGGGTCCGCCACGCGGAAAAGCTCCTCCTCGAACTTCGGCAGCTGCCCCGTGCCGGTCATGCTCCGGCGGTTTACGATAATGGGAGGGAAGACCTCCGTATAGCCCCTATCGGTGTTGTGGTCGAGCATGAAGTTCATGAGCGCCCGCTCAAGCTTCGCCCCCGCGCCCGTCAAAAGCGAAAACCGCGCCCCTGAAATCTTCGCGGCGCGCTCGAAGTCCATTATCCTGTTCATCTCCCCGAGGTCCCAGTGGTTCAGGGGCTCGAAGCCGAACTCCCTGTGCTCGCCCCATCTCCTTACCTCCACGTTTTCGGTCTCGTCCTTCCCCACCGGCACGGACTCGTGGGGGATGTTCGGAATATTCAGAAGGAAAGTCTTCGTCTTCTCCTCAAGAAGCCTCAGTTCGTCGTCCAGCACCTTTATATGCTCGGAGACGCCCTTCATCTCGTTTACCATCTGGGCGGCGTCCTGCTTCCGGCGCTTGAGCCTGCCTATCTCCTCGGAGACCACGTTCCGGCGGTTCCTCATCTCCTCCACCTTCAGGAGTATCTCCCTTCTTTCCTCCTCGTCCGCGAGAAACTCGCCGAGCGTGGCGCCGAAGTTCCTGTCCCTGAGCGCTTTTTCGACTTTCTCCGTGTTTTCCCGCACAAACCTTACATCCAGCATATTCCCTCCGTAACTGCGCAAACGGCATCGAAAATCATATCAATATTATACGATTTGACCGGCAAAATAAAACTCCGGGGGAGGTCCGGCGTAACAGGCCGCCGCTCTTGCCCTCCTTGCGCCATATGATTCGAGACGTGCCGTCAAACGGTCCTTTGTTATGGCGGCAATTTAAAAAAAATTTTATAATAGATGACTGTCCGGAAACCGGTGGGTGAGACAATGAAGGCTTCCAAGCTGTTGGTTGCATCTTTTAAGGAGCTTAAGGCCGCCCTTGAGAAAAAGCGGAAGGCGGAAGCCGGAAATCCCCCGCCCACGCGGACATATCGGAAAGAATCCCGGAAGACCCCGCAAAAGACCGAAGAAGAGCTTTTCCGCGAGGCCATGTCCGGAGTCCGGGAGATAGCCGCGTTCAGGGAAATCCAGCCCAAGAAGCCGCCCGGGTTCAAGCCGCCCCCCGCCAGGGAGGAAAACGGCGTTGAGGCACTGAGAGAAATCATAAACGGCAGGAGAAAAATCACCCTCACGGACACGGACGAGTACGTGGAGTGGGTGAGGCCGGGCATGAGGAGGGACGTCGCCGGGAGGCTCCACAGGGGGGAGTTTTCCGTGCAGGACTATATCGACCTGCACGGGCTTACCGAGGAGGAGGCCGAGGGCGAGTGCGCGGCGTTCATACGCCTGTCGATAAGGAAGCGCCTTTTCTGCGTCAAGGTCATACACGGCCGGGGCCTGCGCTCTCCGGGGGGGCCGGTGCTCAAGCGGGCGCTTGAGCGATGGCTCAGGGGGCCTCTCAGGAAACACGTCCTTGCATACGCCACCGCCCGAGACTTCGACGGGGGCCTCGGGGCGACCTATGTGCTCTTGAAACATGTTTAACCCGTTCATTGCATGAGCACTATGGAAAAAAGAGAACAAAAAATATAAAAACAACCACAGGTATAGGCGGGGTTTTCCACCCCCGCCGGAGGGGCGGCTCTCCTGAAAAGGCTCATGGAATTTCCGGCTGTACTCACCCTTGTATAATGAAGGTGTATTGCGGGC
>CBDVCR010000101.1:0-10927 GCA_965372535.1 uncultured bacterium
GAGGACTTCTGGGAGTACAGGGCCAGTGCTTAGGGTTTTACCCATAAATTTGTCGTGCACCCGCCCCGCGATTAACCGTGGCGCAGGAAGGATAAAATAGGGTATCATATTCATTGAAAAAGGATGGTCGGGCGGTTAGCTCAGCTGGGAGAGCGCCACGTTCGCAACGTGGAGGTCGAGGGTTCGATCCCCTCACCGTCCACCAGCCCACCCCTCTTCTTTTTTTCTAACCCCGCCGGAAGAGTTTTTTCGGCAACACGGGCGCCCTTGCTTAAACCACCACATTTCGATGTCAGGATTTGGAATTTATTTGCTCTGTGCCTTTGCGGGTGCTTCAAGATTCGGCGGAAGGGCCGGTCTCCACGGTTTCCGAGCTGCCGACATAAAGGGTCTGCGTGGGGTAGGCGAACTCGATGCCGCGTTTTTCGAACTCCTCCCTTATCCTGAAATTGATATCCTGCTGGATGTCCATGTAGACGTTATAGTCGCTGCTCAGGACGTAGTAGACGACCTCGAAGAGGAGGCTGAAGTCGCCGAAGGAAAGGAAATGGGCGCGGTCGAACTCGATGTTTCCGATGGAGCCGACTATGCCCCTTATGATGCCGGGAATCGCCTTGAGCTCTTCCTGTTTCGTCTGGTAGACCACCCCCAGCCGGAAGACCACGCGGCGCCTGTCCATCCGCTTGTAGTTTCGTATGCGGGCACTGGTGAGGTCGGAGTTTGAAAACACCAGTTGCTCGCCGCTCAGGCTCCTTATGCGCGTGGTCTTGATGCCGATGTGCTCGATGGTCCCCAAGTACTCGCCCTCGATGATGAAATCCCCCTCCTCGAAGGGCTTGTCAAAGAGGATGGCGAAGTAGCTGAAAAGGTCTCCAAGCACCGCCTGGGCGGCAAGGGCCACCGCGATGCCGCCGATACCCAGGCCGGCGATGACCGTGGAGACCTCAAAGCCCAGGTTGTCCAGGATGAAGATGACGCCCAGCACCCACAGGAAGAACTTTATCACCGGAAGAAGCCTTAGCAGCGTCCGGGTAGCGGGCGCTTCCCCGGTCTTTTTCATCCAGTAGCGCTCCACCCACAACGAAAGCGTCTTGATGCCAAGCCGTATGCCGAGCGCCGTAAGGACGACGACCCCGGCGGCGTCCACCGCCCTTCTGGCCGAATCCCCGAGGGCGAGGCGCTGGATGGCGAAATAAACTATGCCCAGATATAAAACGAGGAAGGCGGTCGCCATGACCATGTGGAGCATGTAGTCGAAAATCGACTCAGTCCGACCGGCACGTTCCCGAAGCCGTTTGAGCACCACGCCGCGCACCGCGGCCACCACGAGGACTCCGGCCGCTAAAATAGCGGCGCTTACGATATACTGAAGCACGGCGTCGCCCGGAAAAGTGATATTCATGATGTCCTTAAGCACGGGGACCCGCCTCCCCGGCCCTGCCGGTCCACCGGCTGCCGTCCCGCCCGGCGAGGAACTCCCTCACCGCCCCCACCTCTTCCTCAACGGAGAGGGCGCTGCTGTCCAGCGTGAGTTCGGGCTCAAGCGGCTCCTCATAAGGCGCGCCAAGCCCCGGCACCGGCCAGCCCGCTTCGCCCTTCCTGTAAATGTCTCTCGGCGCTCCACGCCGCACGTGCCGGGCCTCCTCTCTTTCGCGGCTCAGCCGCAGGGGGCACTTAAGGTAGACCTCGGCGTAGCCGGGGACAAGCCGCCGCGCAAGGTCTCTCCATTTCCTCAGGTTTCCCGTGGCGTCTATTATAACGCAGTGGCCGAGGCCGGCAAGGGTGCGGGCGGTAAACACCAAAGAGCGGTAAAGCAGGTCCCGCTCCTCTTCGGAGTAGGACGGCTCCGGAGTGGCCGCCTCCCTTAAGTCGTCCATTCTCAGCACCACGAACCAGGGGAATTCCCTCTTGAGCCCGTCCGCAAGGGCGCTTTTGCCGCACCCCGGAAGGCCGGTTATCCACAACGCCATGCCCGCCATTTTAGCTTTCCGCCCGGCATTAAAATGCTTAATACCAGCTGTTTTACGCACATTTTGCATCCTGCCTCCGGGCGGTTTCTGCTCTCCTTAGTATTTTATGCCCTGAAGGGCGCGAATACAAGGGGTTAGCCGAACTTTAATTGCAGTCCCTGCGGGGGATTTTCCCTATGCAATAAAAATAGAATATTCTTCGGGATACTTTGTATTTTCATATCTTTGTTCTCTTTTTCCATAGTGCTCATGCAATGTCCGGGCTAACGCAAGGCCAGGGAGTGGATTGAGATGGTCGAAGCCCTCGATCATCAGGGGCTGGTTAGTTAGACGCAGTGGCCGAGAAGGAGCGGATTTTGCGGCCTTGTAACTGAAGTATACAGGAAGATGTTCTTCCTCTTATTCTCATCTCACGATAAAGTTATTTTGTAAAGACTATCTTTTGTTATCTGCACTTGACCCTACCAATAAGCCGTGATACACTGCGAGAAAAAGCTCATTGATTATGGCTATGGAGCATTTAAAATACGTGCATATGAGGGAAAATATTCTAACCTGTATTTAAAACAAGGTTAACATTAAACTCAAACGGGGGTAAATGGACATGAAGTCAACAACAAAGTTCCTTTTGGTGTTTCTGATAGTTACTGCCAATATTATTATTGGTAACTTCGAGCAATTAGGCCTCGCCGTTCCATTTGTATTTGCACATTGCGACACTATGGACGGTCCTGTTATAACCGAGGCAAAGAAGTCACTGGAAACAGGTAACATTACTCCCCTGCTCAAATGGGTTAGAGCAGAAGATGAAAATATTATAAAGAAGACTTTTGATAAAGCATTGTCCGTCCGTAAATTAAGCCCAGAGGCTGCGGAACTTGCAGACAGATTGTTCTTTGAAACCCTCGTCAGGGTCCACCGTGCAGCAGAAGGAGCACCTTTTACCGGCTTGAAACCAGAGGGCGCCGGCATTAGCCCCGCGGAGATGGCCGCTGACAAGTCCCTGGATGAGGGGTCAGTCGACAAGCTCGCAAGGAAGATAGCTAATAATTTAGAGAATGAAATCAAGGCCCGCTTTAATCGTGTTCTGGAAAAGAAAAAGCATGCAGATGACAATGTGCAAGCCGGGCGAGAGTATGTGGAGGCGTATGTGCAATATGTTCATTTTGTAGATGGTGTGCACAATATGATTTCCGGTCAAGGCGAAGGTCGCCACCACGCAGAACAGGGGGAGGGAGGTCATAGTCATTAGCTTGAGATTGCCCACGTAGATAGGTGTCCTGCGAGCCGAGATAGCCGGGGTGCTCGGTCTCTATCTCCCCATGGGCTGCCTTCTCTTCCTTCGCCCGCTCCATAGCCATAAGCTGGCTCTCGGTGAGAATGATGCCCTCCTGGGCGACCTTGGCTTCCAGTGCCTTCAGCCGCTTCTTGAAGGTCTCAAGGTCATTGCAAGCCAGATGTTCCGCACCCCGCCAGGGGAGACGAAGATCCCCTCCTTGCGGAGTTCGTTAGAAACCCGAACCTGTCCGAAGGCGGGCTTATCCACAGCCATCTTGTAGACGGCTTCCTCAACCTGGGGCTCAACGCGGTTCTTCAGGCAGGGCTTCTTGCGGCTTGCCCGGAGGGCAGGAAATCCTTTAAACGAGCTTTCCGCAATGAATTGCGGACGCTACGCAATGTAATGTAAAATAAGCATTATTCGCATCCACTCATCTAACGATGAGCTTTGCATCGTCAACATAGCGAGAGTGGCGGAACTGGCAGACGCGCTGGACTTAGGATCCAGTGGGGCGACCCGTGGGGGTTCGAATCCCCCCTCTCGCACCATCGTGAAAAAGCATCGGGAAAATTTATCGGCGCACTGCTTGCGGAAAGCCCTCTCAGTCGAGCAGAAACCTGTTCCGGGCGGCGTGGGGCCTGTGGCAGGCCGTGCACCCGGCCCCGGCTGATGCATGCACGGTCTTTTTCTCGACATCTTCCCTGTCATGGCAGGAAAAGCAAAGCTCCGGTATGCCCGACACGGTTAGCCGCGGGCCGTTGGACTGGTGCGGCTCGTGGCAGGAGGTACACATGCCGAGGGTTACGGGGGCGTGGGTTACGGGGCCCTGGAACTTCTCCTCGGCATGGCAGGAGAAGCATAAATCAGGGTTTCCGGCCTTCAGAAGCCTCGGGCCGCGGGAGCCGTGGGGGTCGTGGCAGTTAACGCAAGTGCCGCCCGAAACGGGCGAATGGACGTTTTTCTTGGTCACGAACTCCGCCCTGTCGTGGCAGTTAAAGCAGATGTCGCCGGAAAGCAGAAGGCTCTTGAACCCGCTGGCGTGGGGGTCGTGGCATGACGTGCACATGCCGCCGGAGACCGGCGCGTGCACCGTCTTTTCCCGCAAAAAGTCCGCCCTGTCGTGGCAGCTGAAGCAGATTTCCGTGCTCCCGGCCGGAAGCCCCATCGAGACGCCGGAGGTCATCTTATGCGGTACCTCGGAAGCGTCAACCCCGATATGGCATGTGCCGCACCCCGTCCTGACGGCCGAATGGACGCTTCCGCCACGGGCCTTTTCAGGGTGGCACATCAGGCAGTCCACCTTCCCGGCCCAGGCGGCCGGTGCGGCCAGGACGCCCACAAGCAGTAAGACAGCCGTAATTGCGAACTCCTTCATCCAGCGGCCTCCTTGAGCCGGCTACGGAAATACATTAGGCACCCTCTAAAAATATCTTTTTACTGCAAGGGGCTGCAATCGCGGCATACGTCGTCAGTAGGATAAAAACGTCCTCATCGCAGCGCTGCCGCGCCTCCGGGCGTTTTTCTCCCGCTTCCAAGGCTCCCGCGATTTCGCTCCCTTTCGTATACAAAACCTATTTTCAGAGGCTGCCTAAAGCCCCAAAGTCGGAAATACCCGCATGTTAAAGCGCGTTTCCCATTCTCAGCCCTGACGGGGGAGACATCGCAATCCGCGCCTGTAAATGCCGTCCACAATATAAACGAAAAATACCGCGACCTTCTGACAGGCAAGCGTTAATTGGGCTTCCTACCTGCGTCCGCACAAGGGATTTTAGTATAACATATTCAAATCCTGTTATAACATATCCAAATCCTGCACGGAAAAATCCGCAAAGAGCGCGGTCGAGGCTTTCGGGGGGAAATCGCGGGGTTATTTAAGCCGTTTAATGAACAGTTTAAGCTCGTTGTCGTCGGGGGACAACTGCAACGCCTTTTCCCATGACTCGCGCGCCTTGTCTTTCTTTCCCAGCGCGAAATACGCGGAACCGAGTCTTTTCAGGGCCAGGGTGTTTTGGGGCTCAAGTTCGAGGACGATGCTGCACTCCTCGATGGCCAGGTCGTAACGTCCCTCGTAGATATGGTTCAGGGCGCCGAACAGGTACTGGTCAATTATGTTCATATCCCTGATGGGGGGCTCCATGGAACGGAAGACCATCAGGTGTTCGCGCTCCAGAAAAGCCCTGACGGCAAAGGCTATCTCGTTGGACGGCTCCAGCTGCTCGGCGTACCACGCGGCGGCGATGGCGGCCTGGGGGTTGCCGTTGGTCTCTATATGGTTTGAGAGGCCCCTTCTGAGCATGTCCCACACCCGCCCCTTGCTGTCTATCTTCTGCACCACCTTGATGGTGTCGTTCAGCCGGGTGACCACTTTTTTCACGTCCTCGTCGGTGGGGTTTTCCGACATCACCTTATTGTACATGTCGCGCGAAGCGAGATAGTCCCCGCTTTCGTGCAGTTCCTTCGCCCGGTCGTACATGGAGTCCAGTTCGTTGCGCCGGGCGGCCGCGATAAGGCGGGAGGCCTCCTCCTGGTTTTCGTCAATCCTCAGTATTTTCTTCCATTCGTCGATAGCGAGGTCATATTTCTCCTCTTTCATGTAGCCATCGGCCTGTTCATAATGTCCCTGTATCCTGGCGTTGACGATGACCTGCCGGGAAGTTATCAGCATCTCGCGCGCGTGCCTCTCGCCGGGCCTGAGGAGCAGGATTTTTTCCAGTTCGTTCACCGCGGACTCGTGGTCCCCCGCCTTCAGGAACTCCCTCGCCTTCGCGTACATCGACTCCATGATATCGTGGCGCATGAGGTTTTTTACCACTTCTATCATCTTCTCGGCGCGCACGTCGTTGTGGTTTATCTCCAGGACCTTCTCCCACCCGACGATGGCCTTTTCGTAAGCACCGTCCTCATATGCCTCGTGCGCCTCCTCGCACAAACCCTCCACCTCCTGCTGCTCGGCGATTACGAGATAGCGGGACGCGGTTTCGTCCATCGGGTCGATGGAAAGTATCTTTTCAAGAAGCGGCACCGCGTGCTTGTATTTGCCCTGCTCGAAAAGCTCGGCAACGTTCTTCTTGAGCTGGTCGAGCCTGTTGAGCTGGTTGGGCGTAATCGCCTCGGATACGGCCGCCGCGGCAAGGACAAGGGCCAATATGACGGAAAACGCCTTCAGGGCCGGCATCTTCCCGATATACCGGCGGTTTTGCAGCCGCGCCCTTGCGCCTTTAAACATCGTCTTTCTCCATGTTTCTTGCTTTCGGCGTATTTATTCCCTAAAATAACAGGTTGGTACGGGCATCGGTGGCTTATTTGCCTTTTTTTATTATATTATTAAAAACAGACTTGGTGCAAGATGAGATTTATTATTGCTCTGCTTTCGGCAATCTGCCTCTTCTCGGCCGTGGCTGCGGCCAAAAAGGCGGCCCCTGCGGCCCAGACACCGGCCGGCGCGGAGACCTCCGCGGCCGGTTCGACCAGGTTTGCGGACGCCGGCGACGGCACGGTACTGGACAATAATACCAGTATCGTATGGCTCAAGGACGCCCATATCACGAAGAGGCCCCTGTCGCGGTCTGCCGCGAATCAGTATATTCAGAAAATGAACAGCGGGGGGTTGCCGAACTTCGGGCATACGAACTGGCGCCTTCCCTCCATCGAGGAACTGGAATCCCTGGTGGACAGTTCGCAATCTTATCCCGCGCTCCCGCCCGGCCACCCTTATGAAAACGTCCGGAACCATTTCTACTGGTCGTCCTCCGTGGGGACCGACATCGTGGACTACATATGGGTGCTGGACCTGGCTTCCGGTAAAAAGACTTTCGATTACGAGTCCTACTGTAATTTCAAATACGTCTGGCCGGTAAGGAGCGGCGCGATGCCCGAAACCACCCGGTCGGGCGCGGTCATGGCGGGCGGCCTGAACGAGCACGGCCAGCTCGGAGACGGCACGACCGACGACCGGGTCGCCCTTCTGCCGTCAAAAGGGCTCACCGAGGTGATAAAGGTCGCCGCCGGGATGGAACATGCCGTGGCCGTCAAGTCCGACGGAAAAGTCTGGGCCTGGGGGAGAAACAGGGAAGGCCAGCTGGGCACCGGCACGACCAGGGACAGCCACGCGCCGGCGCTTGTCAAGGGGCTCTGGAACGTCGTGGAAATAGCGGCCGGAAAGTACCACAGCGTTGCCCTCAAAACCGACGGCAGCGTATGGGCGTGGGGGCGAAACTCCTACGGCCAGCTGGGCGACGGCAGCGGGAAGGGCAGCGCCAAGCCCGTGCGGGTGCAGGGCCTGTCCAACGTGAAAAAACTGACCGCCGGAATGTACCATACCCTCGCCATTAAAAAAGACGGCAGCGTATGGGCATGGGGGTGGAACATCTACGGCCAGCTGGGCGACGGCACCACCGAGAACAGGCCGGTCCCGGTGCGGGTAGAGGGGCTTTCCGGCGTATCGGGCCTGGCCGCGGGCCTTCACCACAGCGTCGCCCTCAAGTCCGACGGCAGCGTATGGGCATGGGGGAGGAACGCCTCCGGCCTTTTGGGCGACGGCACCTCGGAGGACAGGCACGCCCCGGTGCGGGTGCGGGGGTTGAAAGGCGTGTCGGAAGTAGCGGCCGGCCTTCACCATAACGTCGCCCTCAAGACCGACGGCAACGTATGGGCCTGGGGACTGAACGAGTACGGACAGCTCGGCACCAGCGCCACGGTCAAGGCGTCCCCGCCGATAATGGTCGAGGGCATCTCCGGCGTCTGGAAGGTGTCGGCGGGCACGTATCATTCTGTGGCCCTGCTGTCGGACGGGACGATACAGGTCTGGGGAAGAGACCTGAAGAACAAGGCCGAGAAATCCGTCCCGGTAAGCATCAGAGACGTGGCGGGCATCATCGACATAGCCGCCGGAAAGTACTATACGCTCGTTTTAAGCGGCAGCGCCGCCGCGGTGAACTGACGGCCTCCCGAAGAAGCAAGGGGCGTGCCGCTGATATAATCTCGTATGAAAGAATTCCTCCTTACGCTGCCCAACACCTTCATCCCCCTGTTTGTGGCCATTGACATATTCTGGCTCCTGCCCGTCTTCACCTCGCTCACTCTCTGAGCATGGCAAGGTGCTCAATTTCCATATGAACGATAAGTGTGCGGCTGGCACGGGCAGGTTCCTTGAAATCATGGCATCCTCACTTGGGTATGCCCTTGACGAATTTCCAAGGGCTGCCCTTGAAGCTTCCGAGGCAACACCCATCAACAGCATGTGTACTGTATTCGCGGAATCCGAAGTAATCGGCCTCAAGAATCACGGCGCCCCGCCAGAGAGCATCGCCCGTTCGGTTCACCTGTCCGTTGTCCAGCGGCTGCTTGCTATGGTGCACAGAATCGGAGCCGTCTCAGAAGTGGCTTTTACGGGTGGGGTTGCAAAGAACAGGGCGATGATAAAACTTTTGGAAGCACATCTCGACATGCCTCTCATGGTTTGCGAACATCCCGATGTTACAGGGGCGGTGGGGGCTGCGATTCACGCCGAAGCGATGGATGCCTCATCGCAAAAAGAAGGAGGATAATATGGGCTGCGAAGGTGATACGAACAAAAAGCCTCGTGGAGGATTTCTGAAACGTCTTATGGGGAAAAGTAAGGACTCATGCGGCAGGGAGAATGCAAACGCTTGTCTTTTCATAGTCGTAACATCTGATGTCATGGGCAAGGATGCTGACATCGGGCGTGTGCTCATGAAGGGGTTTTTCGAGACCATGAAATCCACGGGTGAACTCCCCCGCACCATCTTCTTCATGAATGCAGGGATAATGCTGACAACCACGGATGATGAGTTCGTTCCGATTCTCAAAGGTATTGAAGAGGCAGGGGTGGAGATATACTCCTGCGGGACCTGTCTGAAGCACTACGGGCTTGAAGATAAGCTTCGAGTTGGACACAGAGGCAGCACGGGGCAGGTCATAGAGGGCATCAAGGACATGAAGGCAGTATGGATATAGCGAGCCGGGGCGGTGCGGCTCGTTGAAAAGCGCCCCTCCCGCTGATATAATCTCGTATGAAGGAATTCCTCCTCACGCTGCCCAACACCTTCATCCCCCTGTTTGTGGCCATTGACATATTCTGGCTCCTGCCCGTCTTCACCTCGCTCACCTCCGGGATGTCCGGGGAAAGGAGAAGGAGCGTCATACGGCAGTCAATCGCCACGGCCTTCGGCGCGAGCGTGGCCTTCGCGGCGGTGGGGGAGTTTGTATTCGACCAACTGGGCATCACGGTAAACGACTTCAAGGTCGCCGGCGGGCTGCTGCTCCTTGTGCTGGCGATACTGGACCTCTCAAGCGCGGAGTACAGGGAAAAGCTCGCTTCTTCCGAGACCGTGGGGGTCGTGCCCATCGGTGTGCCGCTTATAGCAGGCCCCGCGGTGCTCACCACCCTGCTCGTTCTCGTCGAGCACTACGGCATGCTCTCCACCATGGCCGCCCTTGTGCTTAACCTCGTCCTGGTCGGCGCGGCCTTTACGGGCTCGGAAAGGATAATCCGCTTCCTCGGCACCGGCGGCATCGGCGCTCTCTCGAAAATCATGGCCATCCTGCTGGCCTCCATCGCAGTGATGATGATACGCCTGGGCGTCGAGGGCTTTTTTGCCCGATAACGCGGCGCTGGACTTCTCCATCCACAAGGGCAATGCCGGGCTGCCCGCGTGCGTCTTCGTGCACGGCCTCGGCATGAGCAAATACATATGGACCGACCCCGTACGCGAGCGCATAATGGGCGGGCTCTACCCCCTGGAGAGGCTCCTTGCGTCCCAAGGCGAGAGGAAGACACTCTACCACGACTTAAGGGACGCGGGCTACACCGTGGCGGCCTGGAGCCAGCGGAGGCCGGTAGGACCGGCGCAGGCGGCACTGGAGGAGCTTGAGCAAGTAATGGCAATGGCCTCCGAAATCGCCCCAAATGGCGTGGTGCTCATCGGCCACAGCAGGGGCGGGCTGATTGCGCGCGGCGCGGGTGGGGCGGACGCGGCGGGCCTGATAAGGGGGATAATCACCATCTGCGCCCCTCATATGGGAAGCGGCATGGCAAGGTGGGCCGGCCTCCTTAGCCCACTGGCCGCGAGGCTCAACCGGCTGCTGCCCGAGGCGGAGCCCGGCGCAATAAGAAGCGCCGTCAAGAGAACGCTCGGTTTTTTAGAAAGCACGGGAGTGCGGGAACTCCTGCCTGGTTCGGCCTTTCTTCACTCACTTCCCCCGGCTGCGCCCCCGGGGGCCTACTGCCTCTCGGTGGGGGGCACGGACCCGGCCCTGATAAGGATTCCGGGGCTTATGCCCCTTCCCGAAGGGATTGAGAGAATCCTTTCCGTGAAGGTGCTGCCTGAGGAGATGCTCAGGGGCAGGGGAGACGGGCTGGTCTCGGCCAGAAGCGCCGTGCTTCCATGTGCTGAGGAGCACCTGGACTTCCCGGCAAACCACGTCACGGTGCTGGTGGACCCGGAGGCAAGAAAGGCGGTGTTTGAGAGGGTCGCCCGCAACTGTGGATGAGCGTGAGGCGTTAACGCAGCCCGTTCATTGCACGGGCACTATGGAAAAAGAGAACAAGAGATATGAAAACAATCACAGGCATAGGCGGGGTTTTTCAACCCCGCCGGAGAACCGGCCCCCGGCGGGACTGGAAAGTCCCGCCTATCGGGAGGGTGGATGTTATATA
>CBDVCR010000102.1:0-10889 GCA_965372535.1 uncultured bacterium
GATTGTTTTCATATCTTTTGTTCTCTTTTTCCATAGCGCTCATGCAGTGAACGGGTCAGCGCTGCCCCTCCCCCACGATAACGCTTTTGACCCAGGGCAGCTCGGCCTTGATGCGCTCGTTTAAAGCCTCCACGAGGCTTATGCGGGTGCCGTGTCAGCGGTAGCAGAACCCGGTGGGCCTTATGCGGACTTTTCCGTCCTTTACGTCCAGGAACTCCACGTCGCCGCCGAAGACGGTGAACTTCGATTTCTCCTTCTCGATTATTTCCTTTATCCTCTCGATGTCCTGTTCCAGTCCGGTCACCTCCCCTGCCGCGTTATGCTGTAAGTTTTCGCCTGCCTGCCTTGCCGGGCGTCCCTCTCGACGAACTTCCTCTCGATGTCCCTCAGTATCTCGTGCCTCGACCTTCCCCATCTGGGCGCTATGAGAATGTCGTCCGGGGCGGTGGCGAAGAGCCTCTGAAGGACTATTTCCGGCGAAAGCCTCTCGATGAAGTCTACCACGAAGTCCAGGTACTCCCCGTAGCCGAACACGTGGAACGGCTCCTCAAGGTACGTACCGGCAAGCGGGGTGTCCTTAATCACCTGGAGCTGGTGTATCTTCAGAAACTCAACGCCCATCTCCGAGACCTCGGCGGCCATCCGGAGCGTCTCCTCCCTGCTCTCGGTGGGGAAGCCCACGATGCAGTGGGCGCCCACGCGGATGCCCCTGGCCCTTGTGGCCTCAAGTGCCCCTACGAACGCCGCCACGTCGTGACCCCTGTTGATGTATTGGAGGGTCCTGTCGTACACGGACTGAAGGCCGTACTCCACGAGGACGAAATGCGTGCGGCCGAGGCTTTTGAGGAGGTCGAGCTTCTCGTCGTCCACGCAGTCGGGCCTGGTGCCGACGGCAAGCCCGATGACTGACGGCTCCTCCAATGCCTCCCGGTAGAGCCGCTCCAGTGTTTCCACGGGGGCGTAGGTGTTCGTGTATGCCTGGAAATAGGCGAGGAACTTCCCCGCGCCGTAGCGCCGTTTAATATAAGCGATGCCGTTTTGGATCTGTTCCCTTACGGGGAGCGCGGGCCTGCACCCGCCGGGCTTGAAGCTCTCGTTGTTGCAGAAGACGCAGCCCCCCGTGCCCACCGTGCCGTCCCGGTTGGGGCAGGTAAAGCCCGCGTCGATGTTGACCTTCTGCACCGCCGCGCCGAATGTCCGCTTTACGTAGGAACCGAATAAATTATACCGCATAAATTATACCGCCGAGACATCGTTAATTATGACCGATTTACCGCCCGTGCTGTCAAATCGAGGCAGGGAAAAGGGGCCGAGCACCACATCCCTTTGCCGCCGCGTCTTTTTGATTGACATCAGGAGGGTTTTTTCCGCAAAAAAGTGAATGTCCGGGGCCGCCGGAACATGAAAAAAATCGCCCCGTCCCTTCTGAACATATTGCTGACAGGGTTTTCACAGGAAAAAGCCTTTAAAGCAAGCAACTTATAAAAAAATTACTTTTCCCCTACTTTTCCCCTTGACATACACAAGATATTGTGGTTTAATGTCTAAAATCATTTGGAAAAACACTACCTATGGGTAGTGGGGAGCAGGGTGCATGGAAGGGTGCGAGGGAATCATGGACTGGCTGGGCTGTATAAGGCGCCGGTATATCTGTTCGAGCCGGTGTCCGCTTGAGGGGGCCGACGTGGTGGAGAACCTGGCAAGGCAGATGAGGAAAATCGCGCCTGAAAACGACAGCGATAATGCCGACGGCTATAATGCCGACTGAATTATTACCGGGAGCATGGAAATACTTAACATTAAAATGCCGGAAATGGCCTGCAAAACAAGTATTTTTTGAGGTTCCAATATAAACATGAAAACTAACCGGTTAGTAAATAAAAAATGAAGGGGGGAGAATGAAAAACGTTTCATCAGGTCTCATGCTTACGCAAAACGCCCGCAAGGTGCTCGAAAGGAGGTATCTCAGGAAGAACGAGGAGGGGGAGGCGGTCGAGGCCGCCGAGGAGCTTTTCCGCCGCGTGGCCCGGAGCATTGCCGCGCCGGAGGAGAATTACGGCAAGTCGCCGGAGGAGGTAGAGGCGCTTGAGGAGGAGTTTTACTCCATGATTGCCTCCCTCGAGTTTCTGCCCAACAGCCCCACGCTCATGAATGCCGGAAGGAGGCTGGGGCAGCTGAGCGCGTGTTTCGTCCTCCCTGTGGAGGACTCCATGGAGAGCATATTCGACGCGGTAAAAAACGCGGCCATCATACACAAGTCCGGCGGGGGCACGGGGTTCAGTTTCTCACGCCTGAGGCCCGGGGGCGACATTGTAGGCTCCACCAAGGGAATATCCTCCGGCCCGGTCTCCTTCATGACGGTCTTTGACGCCGCCACCGAGGCGGTCAAGCAGGGCGGCACGCGGCGCGGGGCCAACATGGGCATGCTCAGGGTGGACCACCCCGACATCATTCAGTTTATAACGTGCAAGGACCGGAACGAGAGGCTCAACAACTTCAATATTTCCGTGGCCCTTACGGACGAGTTCATGCGGGCCGTGGAGCAGGACGGCTCCTTTGAGCCCAGAAACCCCCGCACCGGAGAAGCCGCCGGCCCCAAAAGGGCCAGGGAGGTTTTTAAGCTCATCGTGGAGCACGCCTGGAAAAACGGCGAGCCGGGCATCGTCTTCATCGACAGGCTCAACGAGACCAACCCCACGCCGGCAATGGGCGAGATAGAGTCCACAAACCCCTGCGGCGAGCAGCCGCTGCTTCCGTACGAGTCGTGCAACCTGGGCTCCATCAACCTGTCGCTCATGGTAAAAGCAAACGGCGGAGGGGCCGGAGTGGACTGGAAAAAGCTCAAGGAGACCACGCACAGGGCGGTGCGTTTCCTCGACAACGTCATAGACGCAAACAGGTATCCGCTTGAGAAAATCGGCGAGATGACCCGCGCAAACCGCAAGGTCGGCCTCGGCGTCATGGGCTGGGCCGACATGCTCATAAAGCTCGGCGTCTCCTATAACTCCGCCGAGGCCGCACGCCTCGGAGAGGAGGTCATGGGCTTTATCCAGAAAGAGGGCAAAACGGCCTCGCTGGCACTGGCAAAGGAGCGGGGGACGTTTTCCACCTTCGAGGGCAGCGTCCATGAGGCTGCGGGCGACAAGGTAAGAAACGCCACCGTCACCACCATCGCCCCCACCGGCACGCTCTCCATCATCGCCGGCTGCTCCTCGGGCATCGAGCCGCTGTTTGCGGTCTCCTACGTGCGCACGGTAATGGAGGGCACGAAACTCGTCGAAGTCAACCCCCTGTTTGAGGAGACCGCCAGGGCGCGGGGCTTCTGGAGCAGGGAGCTTATGGAGCGCATCGCCGAGCGGGGAAGCCTTGCCGGGTTTGAAGAGGTGCCGGAGGACGTCCGGCGGCTTTTCGTCACCGCCCACGACATCAGCCCCGTGGAGCACGTGAGCATGCAGGCGGCCTTCCAGCGCCATGTGGACAACGCCGTGTCAAAGACCGTCAACTTCCCGCGGAACGCCGCCCCCAGGGATGTGGAGGACGTCTACATGCTTGCCTACCGCCTTGGGTGCAAGGGCGTCACGGTCTACCGCGACGGCTCCCGCGAGGACCAGGTGCTCACCACCGGCAAGGACCGTAAAAACAACGGCGCCGAGGCGGCTGCAAACGCCCCCGTCACCCCGCGCAAGAGGCCCGAGGTCATAAGGGGCACGACCCGGCACATGAAGACCGGCTGCGGCAACATCTACGTAACCATAAACGATGACAAGGACGGAAACGTCTTCGAGCTTTTCACCTCAATGGGCAAGGCCGGGGGATGCGGGGCGAGCCAGGCCGAGGCCCTCGGGAGGCTCATCTCCCTGGCGCTGAGGTCCAACGTGGAAAAAGAGGAGGTGGTCAGGCAGCTCAAGGGCATCTCCTGCCACCAGCCCTCCTGGCACAAGGGCGGCAGGATACTCTCCTGCGCCGACGGCATAGCCAAGGCCCTGGAGAAGCACCGCATGGTGGAAAAGGACGGAAACGGAGGAGGCGGCTCCAAAGCCCCCCCCCCGGGCGACGAGGTGATGATAATAGGGGCCTGCCCCGAGTGCGGCGGAGCGGTTGAGCACGAAGGCGGTTGCGCCGTCTGCCATAACTGCGGCTTTACCAGGTGCGGATGACGCACATGGGAGAGAACATGAAAATCAAGGACGCGGTGGACTACTTCAAGGCAAAGGGCGAGGTCTCGGTGCTGTACGTTTTCGGCATACGCAAAGGGCTTCTTAACCCGGACCGGGAACTGGGCATCGGGCTGCTCGTGGACGAAGAAAACTGCGGCGGGGGCTGTCAGGACATGCTCGCCATGGGCTCATGGGACCTCTCCGACGACTTCCCCCAGTGGCCGGTCAGCGTTGTGCTCCTTAACAGCGCGCCCGCCTTCGTAAGGTACCACGTGGTAAGGAAGGGGAGCGTGGTGCTTGAGAGGACCCCGTCCTGCCGGCTCAGGTTTTCCGAGCAGGCGGTAAGCGACTACCTGGACCAGAAGCCCGCGGGGCTTTACAACCCCGGGGAGATAGAGGACCTCGGGCTTGAGCTTTTCGAGGTGCTTGAGGAGCATGGCCTGTGATGGAAAATAAAGAGCGCCTTGTCGAGTATTTCAGGGGCAGGGAAGAGGTCTCCTCCCTTTACCTGTTCGGCCGAAACGGCGGCACGGGCATTGCGGTGCTCCTTAAGGACGCGGGACTTTCAGGCGACAGGCTTGAGGCCATGGTCAAAAAGTACCTTGTAGCGTGCCTCCGAATCCTTGGCGAACCCGTGGAGGTGGTGGTGCTCAACGCCGCCCCGGCGTCCCTTAAGTTCCACGTCCTCAAGGCCGGGGTGGTGCTCCTTGAGCGCAACGTCAGGTTCCGGGAGTGGTTCACCGAACAGGCGGTCAACGAGTACCTCAAGCACCGCCTGAGCGCGGCCAACGAACTGGAAGTCCGCGAGGAGCGCCGGGAGGCCGCGGAGAGGTAGGGGGCTGGAGGCTCCGCATGGAAGACATCGTGGAGGCCGTCTCCAGAATCCTCGGCTATGCCGACGGCATGTCTTTTGAGGCTTTTCCTGAGTATGAGAAAAAGTTCCGGGCGAGGGCGGGGGTGTAGCACTTATCAGAACCGTACCTTTTAATACTCTTTGATATGCCTAAATGTATATATTGCAGAAAACACGAAGCTGATTCTGAAGAGCATGCTATCCCTGCTGCTTTTGGAACTGACAAAATAAAGGGTTTTGAAAAATTACTATGCAAACTCTGCTCAGAATGCAATGGGAATATAGGGGAAATTGAGGAGCAATTTTTAAGGTGTGGACCTGAAGCGTTTTTCCGCAACATGCTCAACATAAAAGGCAGCAAAAAACACAAAGAAGTAAATATATACCAGCGGGGAAGTGCGAGTGGCAGACCTATTAAGGTAGAGATTCAGAATCCCGAAGACTCACTTAAATATCTGTGTGAGTCCTCCGGCGAGCGGGAAAATCTCACTTGTGCTAATCAAATTATTTTAAGAGACCCGTCAGGAATGATGCATAATGTCACCATTGATGATGATATCAAAAAGAGTAGCGAGCTTGCTAAAGTGCTTAAAAGAAAGGGCATGTCAGATTATGAATTAATATCTGTATATATTGACCCCGAAAGGAAGCATATTGTTGAGCATCTGCAAAATCTAAAGGACAAACGACTTGAATGGAAAGATGTAGAATTAGGGCACAAAGGGGAAAAGCAATTTCTTATAACGTGCGAATTTACCGAGAAATATTTTCAAGGTATAGCGAAAATAGCTTTTCATTATTTTTTACAACATTTTAATCGGCACAATGGATACGAAAAGGAATTTGATGGTATCAAGAATTTTATTTTAAATGGGGGCAATACTAATGAATGGGTGACTAGATGCAAAGGAAGTTTTATTGAGGATTTTACAGGGGAATTGCTTATTGTCCCTGATAGTTACTGGCATTTCTTTGTGGCAGAAGATACAGGGGAATCAATATTTGTAAAACTAATGTTCTTTGCAGGGCCAAAGGGAATCTGTGATATGCATCATGAGGTAAGAATCAGTAATGAGCGTAGCCTGATATATAGGCCACGAAAGGCAATCGGTCACCAGATTTTTTATTTTAAGGAACCGGACAAAGATGGTTTTATTGGAGAGATGAAGGAATTACGCCGGCATGACAAGAAATTCCTTTTGTCATTGAGAGGGCTAAAATTTGAAGAAGTTGGCCCAGTATTGAGGAGAATCAAAGGGGTGAAGAGATAATTAATATGAACTGACATTAGGGAATTCTCTGCGGGTTCAGGTTTGCAACCTGAGCCCGATAGTCAGAAAGTTAATTCACATTTAATCTCACTATCGGGATTCGCAGACGACCACACCCAGTCCTCCGCTTTTATTATGCCTGTCGAAGATGTAGTACCAGTTTCTGACCGTGAAAGTTAAATAATAAGTCCCCGATGTGAATTCCTCTGGAATCCTGATTGACGGCATAGCGCTGATATATTAACCCAACTAAGGGTTCAGGTTACAAACCTGAACCCGCAAAGATTCCGACCCCAGGTGTTAGGCGGCAAAAAAGTGAACACCACAAAGTGAACCAGTTCACATGGACGAGTTCCGCGCGGGCAGATTACAATAGGGCGACAGAGCGGCAGCGCGACAGCGCGACAGTTCAAGGCTTTAAAACGTGGATTCCCGCCTCCGCGGGAATGACGAGCCGGAGACGCCGTTTCAGAATTATCAGGGCGACGGAGCAGCGGAGCGGCAGGGTTCAAGGACTCAAAAAATACGGGCGGGTTTGAACACTATTTGAACAGCAAAACGGGCCGGAATATTCCGAAAAATCAGGGGTTTATAAAGGTCTTAAAGGAAATGCTTTGAACATATAAAAAAAGGGGGGTATCCTTCGACAAGCTCAGGATGATTAAAGAGCGTCCTTCGACAGGCTCAGGATGATTCGACAGGCTCAGGATGATTACAGAGCGTCCTTCGACAGGCTCAGGATGATTACAGAGCACAGCGCGGCGGGGGTCGGAGATTACTTGTGCACCTTCCGGGCCTTGAGCTTGAGGGCGGCCTTTATGAAGTCGTCGATGGCGCCGTCGAGGACCGCCGAGACGTTTCCGGTCTCGACGGAAGTCCTGTGGTCCTTGACCATCTGGTAGGGGTGGAGCACGTAGGAGCGTATCTGCGAGCCCCAGGCTATCTCCTTTTTCTCGCCGATTACGCCCTCCATTTCCCGCTCGCGCTCCTGGCGCTCAAGCTCGTAGAGGCGGGACTTCAGTATCTTCATGGCCACCTCGCGGTTGCGGTGCTGGGAGCGGTCGCTCTGGCAGGAGACCACGATGCCCGAGGGGGCATGCGTGATGCGCACCGCCGAGGAGGTCTTGTTGACGTGCTGGCCCCCCGCGCCGGAGGCCCGGAAGGTGTCCACCCGGATGTCCTCGTCCCTTATCTCTATCTCTATGTCCTCCTCCTCGAGGTCGGGGTAGACCAGCACGGCGCTGAAGGAGGTGTGGCGGCGGCGGTTGGCGTCGAAGGGGGATATCCTCACCAGCCGGTGCACGCCCGCCTCGGGGTTGAGGTAGCCGTAGGCAAAGGGGCCGCTCACGGTGAATGTGGCGCTCTTTATGCCGGCCTCCTCGGCGGGCTGGAGGTCGAGCATCTCGGTCCGGTAGCCCTGGTTTTCGGCCCACCTGAGGTACATGCGCATGAGCATCTGCGCCCAGTCCTGGCTCTCGGTGCCGCCCGCGCCGGGGTTTATGGTGACGATGGCGTTTCCGGGGTCAAGGGGGCCGGCGAGCAGGACCTTTATCTCCATGTCCTCAAGGGCGGCCTCTGTCTCGATAATGCCGGAGGCGATTTCCTCAAGGAACATCTCGCCCTCCTCCTCCTTGAGTATTTCGGAGGACTCCTCGAGGTATGCCAGTTTCCGTTCCAGGTCCTTGAAGGGGACGTATCTGGCCTCAAGGAGGGCCTTGCGCTTCTGGAGGTCGCGCATCTTCTCCGGCAAGGACCAGACCTCCTCTGAGGCCAGCTCCCGGTCGATGGCGGCTATGTTTTTTTCGAGCCCCGGTACATCAAAGATACCCCCGGAGGGATTCCATTTTGTCCCTGAGGCGTTCGAGACCGTCTTTTATCTCTTCCTTCAGCATCTTATTTCCTCCTCGCAATGAGAATAACGCCCAGCAGGACGCACAGGTAGGAGAACACGTCGCCGTACCTTGAGTACACCGTCCTTGTCCGGTCCGTCTTTATGGTCCCGGTGAGCACCGCGGGCTCAAATAGCCCTGTCCTGCTCATAATCCTCCCGCTTGAGTCTATGAAGCCCGATATGCCGGTGTTTGCGGCCCTTACCACGGGCTTTCGGTTTTCCACCGCCCTCAGCACCGCCATGCTCCAGTGCTGGTACGGCCCGGTGGTCCTGCCGAACCACGCGTCGTTCGTTATGGTCACTATGAAATCCCCCCCGTCGCGGTAGAACTTTCGGACCAGGCCGGGGAAGATTATCTCGTAGCATATCACGGCGCCGAACTCCCCGAAGGGGGTCTGGGCGCGTACATACCGGTCGCCCGGCATATAGTCGCCTATGCCCACGACGAGCTTGTCGAGGAAGAACAACAGCCACTTAAGCGGCACGTACTCCCCAAAGGGCACCAGATGTATTTTATCATATGCGTAGGCGGGCTCTCCATCGGCGCTGAGGAGGAGGGCGCTATTGCCGAGGTCGTAGCCGTCGGCCCTGCGCTTTACGGTAATTGCGCCGAAGAGGAGCGGGGTGGCGAGTTCCCTCTGGAATTCGAGGAATTCCCGGGTAAGCTCGGCGTCATGGCCGAAGTAGAAAGGAAGCGCGCTCTCGGGCCATACAATCATGTCGAGCCCTCCCTCCGGGGCCTCCGCCACGGCGGCCTTGGAGAGGTCCTTGTAGGTCTTGAGCACGAAGCCCTGGTACTCGGGCTCCCATTTTACGTCCTGCTCAATGTTACCCTGTATGACGCTTATGGTAACGGGCTCTCCGGGGCGGTTCTCTGCAAGGCGGCGGTTTCCGTACACGAAGACGGCGGCCAGCACGGCCATGAGCAGGAGACCCCCGGCGAGCACGGGGAAAACGTTAAAAAGGGGCATCTCCTCCCGCCTCTTTCCGGTGATGAAGAGGTCCGCCAGAAGGCCGTTTACCGCCATTACCAGAAACGACACGCCGTATATGCCCGTGAGGTCCGCGAACTGGATGAACGGGAGGAACTTGTACTGCGAATACCCGAGGCTCGACCACGGAAACCCGGTAAACACATATGAGCGGGCAAACTCAAGGGCCACCCACAGTACAGGGGCAACCAGGACTGCCGGCAAGGAGGTCCTGTTTATCAGGCGGGAGTACAGTAGCCCGAAAAGCCCGGTATAGAGGCTAAGGTAAAGCGCCAGCAGAAGGACGATTACGAAGCTCATCACCAGGGGCACCCCGCCGTAGTGGCTTATGGAGTGGTAAATCCAGTACTGGGTGCCGAAAAAATACGGTATGCCCAGGGCGACCCCTGCCCTGAAGGCGTCCCGCGCAGGCTTGCGCCAGAGGGATATGAGAAATGGGGAAAGGGCCGCAAAGGCCAGCAGGTGGTAGTCGAACACCGGAAAGCACAGTACCAGCGCCGCGCCGGAGGCCAGGGCGGTTATGTATGAAGCGGCTCTTATGTGTCGCCCTCCCCTGTGGAACAATATCCAGTTAAAGGTTTAATGAATCCTCCCCGCAGCAAGCCTCGGGGCATCCGAATATCTCCCCTCCCTTGAGGGGAGGGGACTAAGGGGAGGGGAGTATAGAAACTAGATACTAGATACTTGAGACTATAATATTATGGAGTATTTTTTTCCAGTTTCCAGTTTCCAGTTTCTTGCACACCCCCGCCCGGCCTCCCCCCTCAAGAGGGAGGAACCTGAAAATGTAACCCTGTAGCAAGCTACAGGGAATAGTCCGGTTTCAATATTTTTCTACCGGCGCCCGTTTGCCGGAGGCCGCGCCGCCCTCGATTACCGGCAAGTTGGCTTCCCATCGACATTTAAATGCCGGATAACAGGCGTTTAAGGCACATCCGGCGCCCTGATGCCGGTTGGCTTCCGTTTACTTAAGTATTTTAAGGATATGGACCGCTTGAGGCAACACCGGGCGCGCATGACCGGAAAACTCCGTGGCAGGACCTCGGGGAATTAAACATGAATATGAAGAATGTGAAAAGTTAACGTTTGAGGAGTTTCCCCAATAATTAACCCTTAAGCTGTGTAACCCCTTTTAAAGAAAAATAAACATCGGATTTACAAAGTGGTCGGAGATGGTTTTTGAAAAAATGGGGGAACTTTTTGCTTAGTAAATATAGTTAAGTTAAAAGCCGTCATTCCCGCAAAGCTTGTCCCCGCGAAGGCGGGGAGCGGGAATCCATTTTTTTCTATAATAAACCTGCACACACTGTTGTCCAGGAAAATCCGAATCATAAACCTCACCCTTTATAAAACAAGGGATTTGGAAGGGAAAACCACCTTTTCAAAATCAGGTTCCATATTAGAATGCCCCCGACCGAGGACACTCGGAGGCGGCACGGCGGCTGAAGCGCAGCTGAGGCCGCCTATGGAGGGCGGCCCGCCAATGGATAAGCACAAAGGGAAGCGAATGTTCCTTTTCGAAGAAAGGGCGTACCAGCAATAAATAAGGAAGGAAGCCCATTGCCTGTAAAGGGCCGCCCGGACACAAAAAGGGCCGAAGGTTTGCTCCTTTTAGCCGACTTGTGCCCGCAGGGAGGGGGTGTGGGTACATGTTATAAACATAGGTAACGCTTTAGTTCAAGGACATGGGTAACAGATTTATGATATGGACACTTCAAATAACAG
>CBDVCR010000103.1:0-10690 GCA_965372535.1 uncultured bacterium
CTTTAGGACATTTCTACTTTGGTGCTTTAGGACATTATCATTTTGGCGGGACAGTAGGCCCCTGGCCCGGAGTGTCCCGGAGCAATCCCATCTCCCTTCTGAGCCGGGTTTACGAGGGGTCATTGACCCCCGCGCAGGTCGAAGCGGCTCATTTGCTGCTTCGGCTAAATACCGACCCTCTGCGGCTTCAAATCAGGTGTTAGGAGGTATGCTTGACCCCTTCGCGGGCATGGGCCAGGAGGCCGCCCTTCTCCACCAGCCCGGCCTCCCGCTCGTTGAGGCCGGCCACCGCCTCGAAGGTCACGCCCTTGCCGGCGTTTTCCACCGCGCAGGGCTTTCCGCCGCGAAGGCAGCCCTTGACGTCTTTAATGACAAGCCTGTCGCCCCGCTCAAGCCGGTCATAGTCGGCCGGGTCCTTGAAGACGAGGGGCAGGACCCCGAAGTTTATGAGGTTGGAGCGGTGGATGCGGGCGAAAGACTTTGCGATTACGGCCTGAAGGCCCAGGTACATTGGCGCGATGGCCGCGTGTTCGCGGGAGGAACCCTGCCCGTAGTTTTCCTCCCCCACGACGATGAACTTCCCGCCCATCTCCCTGGCCCTCTCGCTGAAGCCCGGGTCGATATTGGAGAAAACGTGCTCGGAGATGGCCGGGATGTTGGAACGAAGCGGCAGTATTTTCGAGCCCGCGGGCATGATGTCGTCGGTGGTTACGTTGCTTCCAACTTTTAAAATCACGTCCGCCTCGATGCTTTCGCCCAGGGGGCTTTTAACCGGGACTTCCTTGATGTTGGGGCCTTTCACCGTCTCCCTCCCCGAGGCGTCCTCCGCAGGGGGCACGAGCATGTTGTCGTTGATTACATACGAATCGGGCTCATCGGGCTCATCGACCATTATGCCGGAGGCCCAGGGGTCTACAAACTCGCCTTTTATGGCGAAGAGGGCGCAGAGCAGGGGGTTCATGAGGTAGACCGCGGCGTCCTTGTTCCCGCTCCTTCCCCGGAAGTTCCTGTTATAAGACCTTACGGATATGTGGCCGGTGCCGGGGGAGCCGCCCATGCCGATGCAGGGGCCGCAGGAGGACTCGTACATCCTCGCCCCGGCGGCTATCATGTCGGCGGCGTGGCCCTCTCTGGAGAGCATCTCGTAGACCTGCTTCGAGCCGGGGTTGACAAGGAGGCTCACGCCCCGGGCCACTGTGTTCCCCTTTAATATAGAGGCCACCTGCCTCATTGACCGGTAGGAGGAGTTGGTGCAGCTTCCGATGCAGGCCTGGTTGATTTTGGCGCCGACAAGCTCTCTTACGGGCGCTACGTTGTCCGGGCTGTGGGGCTGTGCCGTAAGGGGCTCGATTGTGGAAAGGTCAAGCTCCAGGGTCTCCGCATACTGTGCGGCCGGGTCGGCCTTGAGTTCCGTCCAGTCCTTTCCGCGCCCCTGGGCCTTAAGGAATTCGCGGGTCCTCTCGTCGCTGGGGAATATGGACGTGGTGGCGCCGAGTTCCGCGCCCATGTTGGTTATGGTGGCCCGCTCGGTGACGCTCAGGGCCTCAACGCCCGGGCCGCCGTACTCTATTACCTTTCCTACCCCGCCCTTGACCGTGAGCCTTCTTAAGAGCTCAAGTATTACGTCCATGGCCGTGACCCAGGGCCTTTTGAGCTTTCCCGTAAGGTTGACCCTCGCCACCTCGGGCATCTTTAGCTCGAAAGGAGCGCCTGCCATTACCGTGACCGCGTCGAGCCCTCCCACGCCGACGGCTATCATGCCCATGCCGCCGTTTGTGGGAGTGTGGCTGTCGGTTCCGAGCGCGATGCGGCCGGGGGCGGCGAAGCGTTCGAGGTTTATCTGGTGGGAGATGCCGTTTCCGGGCCTTGAAAACCACGCGCCGAACTTCGAGGCCGCGCTTTCGAGGAAGGCGTGGTCGTCGGCGTTCATAAAGTCCGCCTGAAGCGTATTGTGGTCAACGTATGAGACTGCCAGAGGGACTTTCACCCGCACCGCCCCTATGGCCTCGAACTGAAGCCAGGCCATCGTTCCCGTGGCGTCCTGGGTATATACCTCGTCCACCCTCAGGCCTATCGCGCCGCCCGCCGCGGTGTCGCCGTAGAGCCTGTGCGAGTCGAAAATCTTCTGCACGATGTTCCTTCCCATTGGCAAATCTCCTTGGGCTGTTTTGCAAATAATAATTTACCACATGCCCTCGGATAAATCCAAACCGGACAAACGGCGTAAATATTGGGTTTACGGGGTATTCCATTTTCCCCGGTGATTGACATTTAATCTTTAATGGCAGTAAAATTTAAGTAACAAAAAAGATGCAAGCGAGGTTGCCATGTTCGAAAAATTCACGGAACGTGGAAGAAAGATAATCATCTACGCGAAGGAAGAAGCCGAGCGCAGGCAGAACGACTACCTCGGCACCGAGCACCTGCTCCTGGCACTTCTGAGGGAGGAGGACTCCCTTCCCGTTACCATTCTGAAAAAGATGGGCCTTTCCCTCGAGGAACTCCGCATGGAGATTGAGCGGAACCTGCCCATCGGGAGCAACATCCTCACTTTCGGCGACGTCCCCTTCACCCCGAGGGCCAAGAAGGTGCTTGAGCTTGCCGTGGAGGAGGCCCGCCTCCTGGGCCACAACTATATCGGCAGCGAGCACCTCCTGCTCGGCCTTATAAGGGAAGAGGAGGGAATTGCGGGGAAAATACTTCGCAGTTACGGAGCCAATCTCCTTGGGGCGAGGCAGCTGTCCATAAACCTCTCCATGAGGGCCGCCCCCCACGCGAAGGAAAAGAAAAGCTCCACCCCCGCCCTTGACGAGTTCGGCCGAGACCTGACCCAGCTTGCCAGGGAAAGGGAACTGGACCCCGTCATCGGCAGGGAGAATGAAATAGAGCGCATTATGCAGATACTGGGCAGAAGGATTAAGAACAACCCCGCCCTCATCGGCGAGCCCGGCGTGGGCAAGACGGCCATAGTGGAGGGGCTCGCCCAGAAGATAGTAAACGGCGAAGTTCCAGAGAACCTGCTCGGCAAGCGCATCGTCTCCCTGGACCTCGGCGGCCTTATCGCGGGCACCAAGTACAGGGGACAGTTCGAGGAAAGGCTCAAGGCCGTCATGAAAGAGGTCACGGGCTCCGAGCACATCATCCTGTTCATAGACGAATTCCACACCCTTGTGGGCGCAGGCGCGGCCGAAGGTTCGGTGGACGCATCGAGCATGCTGAAGCCGGCCCTTTCCCGCGGAGAGATGCAGTGCATCGGCACCTCCACACCCAACGAGTTCAGGAAGCACATAGAGAGAGACGGAGCGCTTGAGCGGAGGTTCCAGCCCATATACGTCCAGCCGCCCCAGATTGAGGAGACCCTGGATATATTAAGGGGGCTCAAGAACAGGTACGAAAGCCACCACAAGGTCAAGTACTCCGACATGGCGCTGGACCAGTCCGTGAAACTCTCCGAGAGGTACATATCCGACAGGTTCCTCCCGGACAAGGCGGTGGATGTCATAGACGAGACCGGCTCCAGGGTGCGGCTTAAGAGGCACATGCAGCCGGCCGAGATACGCGAAATAGAGCAGGACCTCGAAAGGCTCGCCAAGGAGAAAAACCTCTACGTCAAGCTTCACGACATAGAGAAGGCCTCCTCCGCGAGGGCCGAAGAGGAGAAAGCCAGGGAGCTTTACGAACAGCTCGTCGAGCAGTGGAAGCGCAACATGAACAAGGAAATCCCCGTGGTTACCGAAGAGGACGTGGCATATACCGTGGCCAGGATGACGGGTATCCCGCTTTTCAAGATAGAGGAGAAGGAATCCGAGAAGCTGATTAAAATGGAGGATTTCCTGCACAACCGGATTGTGGCGCAGGACGAGGCGGTGGCCGTGATCTCAAAGGCCATAAGGCGCTCCAGAGCAGGCCTGAAGGGCAGAAAGAGGCCCATCGGCTCCTTCTTCTTCCTGGGCCCGACAGGCGTGGGCAAGACGGAGCTTGCCAAGGCCCTTGCCGAGTTCCTTTTTAACGACGAGAACGCCCTGGTGAAGATAGACATGTCCGAGTACATGGAGAGGTTCAACGTGTCCAAGATGACGGGGGCGCCCCCTGGCTATGTAGGCTACGAGGAGGGCGGGCAGCTGACGGAGAAAATCCGCAAGAGGCCGTACTCGGTGGTGCTCTTTGACGAGATAGAGAAGGCCCACCCGGACGTCTTCAACATACTGCTCCAGGTGCTTGACGAGGGCGTGCTCACGGACACTTTCGGAAGAAAGGTGGACTTCAGGAACACGGTCATCATCATGACCTCCAACCTCGGGGCCAGGATTATCGAGAAGGCTACCCCCCTGGGGTTCCAGAACGTCTCCGCCGAGAGCACGTACATGCAGATTAAGGAAAGCGTCCTTAACGAACTCAGGAAGACCTTCAACCCCGAATTCCTGAACCGCGTGGACGAGACCATGGTGTTCCACACGCTCGAAAAGGAGCACCTGAAGTCCATCCTCGACCTCCTTGTCTCGGAGACCAACAGGCAACTCCTTGACCAGGAGCTGATGATAGAACTCGGTGACGAGGTGAAGGACTGGATAATAGAGAAGTACCACCAGCCCGTATACGGCGCGAGGCCCATGAGGAGGGCCATCCAGAAAGAAGTGGAAGACCCCCTCTCCGAAGAGATATTAAAGGGCCAGTTCAAGGGAGGCAGCAAGATACGGGTAGTCCTTGCAGACGGGGCCCCGTCCTTTGTCGAGGTCGAGACCCCGGTACTTACGGGTGTTAACTGAGCCCTTCCGGGAAAGGAATTCTCCCGGACTCGGCGCAGAGTACGACAGCCGGCAAACCGCCTTTCTTTATTAAAGCTCCCCGAAGCGATGGAATACGGGGAGCTTTAATTTTGCGCCAAGGGGACATAAATGTCGAAAGTGAAATACGCAATTGGCATAGTTTTGATGCTGGGGTTCGTGGTATTTGTGGTCCTTGCCCCGGAGGAAGAAAGAATAATTCTGGCGGAGGGCTACCCGGCCCCGGGCTTTTCGCTCCGCGACCTCGGGGGCAGGACGCACTCGCTCCAGGGCCTAAGGGGTTCCGTGGTGGTCGTAAATTTCTGGGCCACCTGGTGTGCGTCGTGCATAGAGGAGATGCCCTCTCTTGACAACCTCAATAAGATGACGTCCGACAACCCGGGCTTCGCCATATTGACCGTCCTTTTCAGGGACAAGGCCGAAAAGGCCAGGAGCTTTCTCGAACAGAACGGCTACGGGCTTACCGTGCTCATGGACCCGGACGAAACAGTCGCGAGGAAATACGGGCTTACCGGAGTGCCCGAGACGTTCGTAATAGACAAGGAAGGCGTCTTGAGCAAGAAGATAATAGGCCCCATAGGGTTTGACTCCCCCGATGTCATGCGTTTCTTCAAAAGACTCGCCAGCCGGTAGGCTCAGGGCGATGCTCTTCGTGGGCGCGCTCTTCGGAGGCGAGGAGGTCTACGGCGCAAGCCTTAAGAAACTCAAGAAAACCTTCGGCCCCGTCCTCATGGAGTCCCCGCCCGGGCGCTGGAAAAGCCGGTATTACCGTGACGAGCTCGGCCCGGTTATTACCCGAAGGTTCGTATTTTTTGAAAACCTCATCGCCCAGGACAGTATCAGGGACATAAAGCTCGGCGCCATCGCGCTTGAGGACGAATTCAGAGAGGGCGGCAGGCGCCTGATAAACCTCGACCCCGGCTACCTGACTCTGGCGAAAGTGGTGCTGGCCTCAAAAAAGGACTACTCCCACAGGATTTATCTGGGAGAGGGCATCTTCGCCGAGACGACCCTTTATTACCAGGGCGGGAAGTTCAACCCGCACCTATTCACATACCCGGACTTCAGAGAAGCGGAAAATATCAGAATGTTCAAGGATATGAGGGAGGTTTTCAGGGAGAGGGCGGGGAGTTCAATGGCGTGAAAACCTTAAAATCATTCAGAGCGCACCCGGCAACCTTCAACGTGAAAATGCATGCCTCACAAGTCAACTTGTTTTCTTCGTATTAAAGCCGTGAATTATCCGTTTGTGATAAAATTCATGGCATGAGTCAAGTCCGCGGCGCCTGGAAAGCCGTAAGCACCGATATCGGACCGCCGGGGCGGACGGCCGTTAACAAATCCTTGATAACGGCGGCCCTGTCTCTGTCCTTTCTGGTATCCATTACGTTATTGGCGACTGGGTGCGTTGCCAATAAGAAAGGGCTTGCCCTCTCCAGCGCCGGCAAGAGGGCGGCGGGTTACAATCAAAAAGCCCTCAAGGCATATGAAAAAGGCAGTCACAAACTCGCCCTGAGATACTACGACGAGGCCCTGAGAATAAGCCGCTCGGCAGAGGACGCGGATTCCATCGCCATGACCCTCAACGCCTTCACCGCCGTTTACCGCGCGCTGGGCAGGCGCGACGAGGCGCATGCGGCGGTGGACGAGGTGCTCGGCTCCCTCCGGCCTGAGTATTCGCCCCGGCGGCGTTCAGACGCGGCGGCGCTTAAAATCCTTCTTTATATCGATTCCGGGGAATACCGTACCGCCAGCGAGTGGGCCGACAGGGTGCTTTCCGTCTGCGGAAGCTCCGGCTGTGGTGCCAGGTGGAGGCTTTTTACTCTCAAGGCCAGGGCGCTCTTTCTGGACGGAAAATATATCCCCGCCCTTGACTCTGGCGCAAGGGGGTACTGGCTGAGCAGAAAAAACAGCGACCGCGGCGAGGAAGCCAATGCCCTGCGGCTGATGGCGGATGCAAGAGACGCCCTGGGCGAGCACGAAGAGGCCGTAAGGCTTTACATGAAAGCCCTTTCTATCGACAGGGACCTCGGCTCAAACAGGAAGGTCTTCCGGGACTTGATGGGCATCGGCCGGGCGCTCCTGGGCCAGGGGAAGGAAAGCGACGCGATTAATTATTATCTGAGGGCCCTGCTGGTAAGCGAAGCCGACAATGACGAAAAGGGAAGCAAAGAGGTTTCCGCGGTTATAAAGCAGTTGAGAGAATTAGAGTAAAACTGCTTCCGGGAAGGCTTAAGCGCCCGGACGGCAACGAACAACCCGCCGTGCTATAATCCCTGTATGCCGCGTCCCCCAAGACCCCTGGGAAGCCCGAGAAACGTTGTCCTTATTCACCTTGCCCTTCTTTTTGCCGTCGGCCTTGCAGCCTATTGGAACACCTTCGATACCCCCTTCCAGTGGGATGAAAAACCATTAATCGAGGAAAATCCCATCGTCAGGGACCTCGGCTACTTCGCGTCCCCGTCAAGTGCTAAAGGACTCCCGCACCACGGCGCCCTGACAAGGAGATACGTGGGCTTTCTGAGCTTTGCCCTGAACTACAGGCTCCATGGCCTCGATGTGACGGGCTATCACGTCGTGAACCTCTCAATCCACCTGCTTAACGCCGCGCTCCTTTATGCCATTGTCCTCCTGAGCTTCAAAACCCCTGCACTCAGGGACGCTTTACTTGGGAAAACCGCCGGGCGCGTGGCTCTCTTCGCGTCGCTCCTCTTTGTCGCGCACCCGGTCCAGACCGAGGCAGTGACGTACATCTTTCAGCGGCTTGCATCGCTCGCCGCCTTTTTCTCCCTGCTATCACTCGCGGCATATTTGAGGTCAAGGCTTGCCGCCGGAGCCAGAGGGCGCTGGGGCTTCATGGCCCTTTCCGTTCTTGCGGCTGTCCTCGCCATGAAGACAAAAGAAAACGCCTTCACCCTCCCCCTCGCCATAGCCCTTTACGAGTTCCTTTTCTTCACCGGGCCGAAGGGGCCAAGGGCGCTCCGCCTCGTCCCCATCCTGCTTACGCTCATCATCATCCCCCTGTCGCTCACAGGCCACGGCGGCCACGGACTCGCCTCGGCAACGAGGGGATATGCGGCCTACGGCAGGGGAGAGTATCTCCTCACCCAGTTTCCGGTGATCGTCCTGTACCTCAGGCTCTTGTTTCTGCCGGTAAACCAGAACGTGGACCACCATTTTCCGCTTTACGGCTCCTTCTCCGCGCCGGACGTGGCGGCTTCCTTCGGCTTGCTCTGTCTCATCCTGGCGGCCGCCGTGTATATGCTGTACCGTTCGAGGCGCTTGCCCGACCTCAGGCTGGCCGCAGCGGGGATTTTCTGGTTCTTCCTTGCACTGTCGGTCGAATCAAGCGTAATTCCCCTGCCGATGCTGGTCAACGAATACCGGCTTTATCTGCCGTCGGCAGGGGCCTTCTGGGCCGTATCGACCGGGGCGTTTCTCCTCGCGGAAAGAATCGGCAGCAAAAGGGCAAGGGGCTTTGCGCTCTTAACCCTGGCCCTAATCCCGTTGGTCCTCGCCTCCGCCACCCATGCGCGAAACAGGGTGTGGCAGAGCAAAATCCGGCTTTGGGAAGACGTGGCCGGCAAGTCTCCCCTTAACGAACGGGCCCACTATAACCTCGCCAACTCCTACCTTTCGGAAGGTCTCATGGAAAAGGCCGTGGAACATTACGAGATTGCGCTGCAACTGAACCCGGAGCACGAGAGTTCCCATAACAACCTGGGCATCGCCTTTCAGGAACAGGGAGATTATCAAAAGGCGATTGAGCACTTCGATGCCGCTGTCCGCCTGAGGCCCGATTACGGGGACGCCCTTAACAACCTTGGCACTGCATACCAGTCCGCAGGGAAAACAGAAAAAGCCATCGCGCACTACCTGAAAGCGTTGCAGTTACAGCCAGACTCGGCTGTAGTGCGCTACAACCTGGGCATTTCCTATCGAAAACATGGCAATTATCGCAAAGCAGCGGAGCACCTCGAGGCCGCGGTCGGCATGGCGCCGGAAAACGCCGAAGCTCACGTTCTTCTTGGCGGCATCTATCTTGAACAGGGTCTTGCTGAAAGGGCACGCGAGGAGTTCGAAACAGCGTTACGGCTTAATCCTCGAACCAGCCTGCCATATAAAGTCCGCCGTTTTCTCTCTCGCCTCTCAGGCAAGGAGCAAGAGGCCTCCCCTTAAGGAAGCCCGGCGAACCGCCGGGAGGAAGATAGGGCACAATTACCGTCAGTGCGGAATGGAGAAAGTTTGGTTGATTTACTTTCAAATCCTCTGTATACTACACCATCCTTGTAATTATAACTTTAGAGCACAGGAGAATGGCCCATGAACCAGTTCCCCGATTTAGGTCCAGTCATGCCGGAGATTATCATGACCTGCGCCACCCTGGCAATAATTGTCATAGACCTTTTTGTCAGGAGAAAAGACCTTGTTGCCCTGCTGGCCATCGCGACCGCGGCAGGGGTGGGCTACAGCCTGCTGGGTTCGCAGGGGGTTACGTTTTCCGGCATGTTCGCCTCCGACGGCTACAGCACGTTCTTCAAGCTCATATTCCTCGTCAACCTCGTCCTTTGCGTTCTTATTTCCATCAGGTACATAGCCGTTGAGAGAGTTAACTTCGGGGAGTACTACATCCTCATGCTCTTTGCCACCCTCGGGATGATGGTGATGGCCTCGGCCGGGGACCTCATCGTCCTCTACCTGGGCCTTGAGCTTATGGCCCTTTCCACCTACGTGCTCGCCGGGTTCATCCGCTACAACCGGAAGTCCAACGAGGCGGCCATAAAATACTTCCTCCTCGGGGCCTTTGCCTCGGCCATGCTCCTTTACGGAATATCCCTTACCTACGGGCTTACGGGCACCACCAGCATAAACGGAATCGCCAACTACATATTCACCAACGGCCTTGCCGGCAACGTTACGCTGACAATAGCCGTTTTGCTCTTCATCGTGGCCTTCGGCTTCAAGATAGCCTTGGCCCCGTTCCATATGTGGGCCCCGGACGTTTACGAGGGCGCCCCCACTTCGGTGACCGCCTTCATGTCCGTAGGCCCAAAGGCGGCGGGGTTCGCCGTCATGGGCAGGGTGTTCCTCATCGCCTTTGCCTCCATGAAGGTCGAATGGTCCCAGGTGCTCGTGCCCCTGGCCATCCTCACCATGGCGGTGGGCAACATAGTGGCCATCGCGCAGACCAACATAAAGAGGATGCTGGCCTACTCCTCCGTCGCCCACGCGGGTTACGCGATGCTCGGCATAATAGCAGGCGGCCCCGAGGGGGTGTCGAGCATGATGAACTACCTGCTTATTTACGCCTTCATGAACATCGGGGCCTTCTCGATAGTCATCCTCCTGAGGAAAGAGGGCTTTAACGGCGACAGCATACACGACTACGAGGGACTTTCAAAGACCCATCCGGTCTATGCCGTAATCATGCTGATATTCATGTTCTCCCTGACGGGCATCCCCCCCACGGCCGGGTTCGTGGGCAAGTTCTACATCTTTCTCTCCGCCGTGAACGCCGGGTATACGTGGCTGGTTGTGACGGCGGTGATGTTCAGCGCCATATCGGCCTACTTCTACCTGAGGATTGTAATGTACATGTACATGCGCGAGCCCCAGGCGGAGGTGCCCATAAATCCCGCGCCGGGCCTCAGGCTCGCGCTCCTGCTCACCACGACGGCGGTGCTGGTGATAGGCATCCTGCCTTTCAGGTTAATCGAGCTTGCCAGGGCGGCCGCGGGTACTTTCATAGGGTCGTAGGATTTACAATTCGCAATTCCCCGTGGTCTTGCCACGGGGATGAATCCGCACGGATTGTCCATCCGTTATTCCCACGGAAGTTACTGTTGTCCAGGAAAATCCGAATCATAAACCTCACCCTTTATAAAACAAGGGATTTGGAAGGGAAA
>CBDVCR010000104.1:0-10304 GCA_965372535.1 uncultured bacterium
TTATAGCGCAAAAAAAGAGGAAAGTCAAATTTACCCACAAATATGTCGCAGACCCTCGCATTGTGCGAGGTGATAATTCGGAAAGAGCTCTGTTAGAATATCCATGAAACCCGGAAAGGTAAAACCACACAGGCAGCGAGACACGGAGAAAAAGCAGGAAAAGTTGCGGATTAACCTCAAAGGATGTACCGGGTTCATAAAGGATTCTTTCTCCGTGCCTTGTGGTTATCAATGAGGTCGTCGGCAAGCCGGCGCTGTAATGCCTCAAATCCACTCTGCGTGCGGTTTCGGAAGCAATGTTTGATTGAGGGCTAACGGGTTAACAAGCCGCATCCGGTTTCGAAATATCATGACAGGGGAAAACGCCAGAGGGAGAACGGGCGGAGGGCTTTTAAAGCCCTCTTATTTGCTTCACGCGACAGCGGCCCTATTTTTTCTCTATGCGTTTTCCCTCTCCATCAAACCGTTTTCGACAGGCGACCTCTGGTTCCACCTGAGCACCGGCAAATGGATTGTGCGGAACATGGCGCTGCCGGGCGCCGAGGACCCGTTCTCCTACACTACCGGGCCGATCCCGGAGAACCAGGTGGGGCACATGAGGAGCCAGTGGCTCGGGCAGGTCCTTTTCCACCTCTTTTACTCGGCCGGCGGCCCGCCCGCCCTGGCCGTATCCAAGGGCCTGATAATAGTGCTCCCCTTTCTCTGGCTCTATGCGACTCTCGTGAGGCGAAGGACCCCTCCCGCCGTTGCCTTGATGATAATAAGTTTTCCGCTGCTCTTTAGCGTCACGTTGGGTGGTCCGTTTTTTGAGAGGCCTCAGGCCTTTTCGTTTATTGCTTCCGTTTTCGCCGTCTATTTGCTCGAAAGGCTGAAGGCGGCCTCCGGCCGCACGGACGCGCCGGCGTGCGTGGGGCTGCCGGTCCTCATGGCGGTCTGGGCGAATCTGCACGGGGGCCACGTTGTGGGAGACGTGCTGATAATAGGGTATATGGCGGCAGAGGCCGTCAATTCGGGGCTGGCGAGGTTTACGCGCCTGGGGGGCGGGGAGCGCCGCATTAAGGCCGTGCCCTGGAGGTTTTTTGCCGTTTGCGCCGCGGCTCTGGCAGCGAGCTTTCTGAACCCCAACACGTACAACACCCTGCATGCCGCGCTGTCGGGGTTCTGGTCCCACCTGTGGGTGCCTTCGGGCGAGAGGGCCGGGTATGTAGCCCGGCAGATGGTGGAGTACCGGTCGCTGTGGTTCCTGCACAAGTATTTCTACGTGTCGTGGCCCTTTTACTACATCGCGTTCATAGGCATGGTCGTCATTGCCGCGGTTGCGAAGTACATAAGGGCCGGACGCGTTGACCTTTCGGAGTTCGCAGCGGTTTTGATGATAGGGTTCATTTCCGTATTCTATGTGAGGGCAATGCTTTTTTCGGCTTATGTGTTTCCGCTTTATCTGGGATTTATCTCCTCTTCGTTCGGAAAGCGCTGGAGGGCCGTGGCCGCCGGGTCCGTTCTGTGTCTTTGCCTGGTGTTTGCGGCAGGGGAGAGGTCGTCCTTTGCGCTGGTCCCGTCGGTGCCGGACAGATGGGAGGCCGGCGTTTCTCCCGGCGGCGCGATAGAGTTTCTCAAGCAGCAGGACGTCAAGGGGCCGCTTTACAACCCCGTGCACTGGGGGGGCTATATCATATTCAAGGCATATCCGGAATACAGGGTATTCGTCGACGAGCGCTCAATCAGCAACAAGGTGCTCGAAGCGGCGCATGTTATAACAAATGCCGGCCCGGGCTGGAGAACGCTGCTCGACGCCTATGGGGTAAACGCCATCGTCATACCGCTGATTGCCGTGGAGACGAAAGACACGGTGCCCCTCGCAAGGGCGCTTGTCTGGGATGACGCCTGGAAGCTTGTTTACCTCCGCGACGACACCGCGGTGTTCGTGAGGGCGAGCGGGCCCAACGGGGGGGTCGCCGGGAGGTTTGAAATCCCGAAAGACGCCATATGGGAGGAGATGCTGCGTGTCTCGCATTTCCTGCTAAGGGTTGAACCCGGCAATCCGCTTGTTCACATGGCGAGGACGGAGGCGTTTGTGCATCTTAAGAGATACGAAGAGGCCCGTTCCTCCGCGGCCCTTACAAGAAAAGCCGCGGCCGCGGTCGGAGGCCGGAGGGCGGAGGGGATTTTGCGGAAGCTGAGGGCTATGGGGTATTAGCCTGTTCATTGCATGAGCATTATGGAAAAAGAGAACAAAAGGCTTGAAAACAATCACGGGCATAGGCGGGGTTTTCCAACCCCGCCGGAGAACCGGCTCCCGGCGGGGCTGAAAGTCCCGCCTATCGGGAGGGCAGATGTTATGTCAGGACAATACAAAAGTGTTCCGAAGAATATTCTATTTCTATTTTAAGGGACGATTTGTACCTTGAAAAAGCTCATGGAATTTCCGGCTGTGCTCACCCCTCGGGCGGGCCTGGGGGTCACGGATCCCCGCGAATTTCCGCATCCGCCGCGTTGCGTGACACTCGCGGTATTGACATACAGCTTTGCGTCCGCGGCAAACCAGACTCGTGCAATATCCGGGTTAGGGCGCGGAGCGGGGGAGGAGGAACATGCTTCGGAATGAGATATTAACGGGAGCACCGGAGCACCGAACGATTAACAGGGGCGAAAGACCCGGGACATGGCTTTGATGGACGGTTACGGCATACTGAAAACTCTGGGAAAAAACAGGGCGGGCTTTTTCTTTCACGCCCTGGCGGCCCTGTTTCTTGTCTATGTCTTCCTGCTCGCCCTTAAACCCCTCGCCGACCCGGACCTCTGGTGGCACCTGGCCACGGGGCGGTGGATAACCGAGAACAGGGCACTGCCGGCTGAGGACCCGTTCTCTTACACTACCGGCTCCCTTTCGGAGGAGTCGGTCAGAGCCGCAAGGGCCCAGTGGCTGGGTCAGGTGGCATTTTATCTCGCGTATCTTGCAGGCGGCTATTCCGGGCTGGCTTTCTTCAGGGGCCTGCTGATCGCGCTCCCTTTCGTATTTCTTTATGCAAGCTCCATAAGGAAGGGGGTGCACCCCTTGCCTGTCCTTTCATGCCTCGCGTTTCCTCTTTTTTTCGTTGCGCTTACCAATTACAATACTTTCGAGCGGCCACAGGCGTTTTCTTTCGTGCTTGCCCTCTTGGTGCTCGCTCTGCTTGAGAAGACCCGCCGGGAGGGAAGAGGGCCGTGGATGTGGCTGCTCCCCCCGCTTATGCTGCTGTGGGCGAACCTCCACGGAGGCTACATAGTGGGCGTTGTAATCATATGCGCATATGCCGCAGGCGATGCGCTCAACCGTGCGGCGAGGATGGCCGGGGTAAAAGCCGTGGAGGAGCCTTCGCCCTATCCATCGGCGTTTTTTCTGACCTCGCTGGCGTGCGTGGCGGCTGCCGGCCTTAACCCGGCCGGTTACATTCCCCTGAAAGTGCTCGTTCGAACCGCTGCGGGCGTGTTGGGCATGGGAGGCGGTGGGACGGGCATCGTAATGGCCGAGGTGCTGGAGTATAAGTCCCTATGGTATCATTACAAGAAGCTGCACGAATTATGGCCCTTGCTCGTTGCGTGTTTTTATTTTTTCGCCCTGGCCTCTCTGGCCATGAAGTACGTCGTAAAAAGGCGGCTCGATTTCGCGGAGATGCTGGTGAGCGCGTTTCTTCTGTTTTTCGGCCTGTATTACGCGAGGGGGGTGAATTTCACCCTTATATTGCTTGCTTTTTTCGCCTGCGGTTCCCTGGCCTCTCTGAGTGGCCTTAAAAGAGTGTTCCCGCCGCTTGCCCTTGTTCTTGTTTTCGTGTGGGCGGCGGCCCATGCGGCCGTGAAGACGCCGTGGGAGTTGAACCCCAGGCCGCCCCGCTACTGGGTGAGCGACGTATACCCCGAAAGGGCTGTGCGTTTTCTTGAGGAACACGAAGTGGAGGGGCCGATATTCAACGCCCTCGAATGGGGGGGGTACCTTATTTTCAGGGCGTATCCCCGCTACAGGGTGTTCATCGACGGCAGGGAGTTAAGCTCCAGGGCGAACAGGGACTATCTCGAGGCGGGCAGGGCGGGGCCGGCGTGGAAGGAGATACTCGACGCATACGGGGTGGAGGTTGTTCTTATGCCCCTGATAAACCGGATTAACGGCATGCCGACGCCGCTGCTTTACAGGATGGCAGGGGAGGAAGGCGGGTGGTGGAGGCTCGTTTACCTGCGGGGCAACGAGGCCGTGTTCGTAAGGGACGGGGCGAAGAACCGGGCTGTCCTGGACTGCTGCGCAATGCCTTCATCGAGGTTTTTCAGGAAAATGGCCGAAGTCTCCGAGTTGCTGCTGTTAAGCAGGCCGGGACATCCGGAGATCAGGTTCTCAAAGGCCCTGGCCCTCTATGAACTCGGGGCTATCGGGGAGGCCGAGAAAATACTGATGTCCCTTCCCCCTTCGGTCGAGCGGCGGGAGTTGCTCGAAAAAATCGCTTCACGAGGCGCTCCTCGGGAGGAATACAGATGAGGAAAATGCTTTTGAAGGCCGAAGGGCAGGGCGGGGAAAGAAGCGAGGGTAAGGGCCGCGCGATTTTTTCGGGGGCCTCCGGCGCATACCACGTTCTGGCGGTTCTGTTTTTCGGCTACTTTTTACTGCTTGCCGTCAAGCCCCTTTCGGACCCCGACCTCTGGTGGCACCTGAGCGCCGGCAAGTGGATATGGGAAAACGGGGCTATTCCTTCAAGCGACCATTTTTCCCACACCACGACAGGGCCCCTTTCCGACAACCAGCTGATGGGCCTCAGGGGCCAGTGGCTGGGGCAGGTGCTTTTTTACCTCGTCTACCTGATAGGCGGCTACCAGGGGCTTTCCGTTTTCAGGGCGGTGCTCATTGTGGCGCCATTTGCCGCGATTTATCTCCTGTTCGTCAGAAGGGGGCTTCACCCCCTTCTGGTGCTTTCAACGGCGAGCCTTCCGCTGCTGCTCGTAATATTGAGCCTCTATTACGCATACGAGAGGCCCCAGGCGTTCAGCTTCCTGCTGGCCCTGTGCGCGGCGGGCGCCCTGGCGGGCCTCAGGGGCCGCTCCCCCGGGTGGAGGCCCCTTGCCGCCCTGTTTGCGCTCATTATGGCCCTGTGGAGCAACCTGCACGGCATGTTCATCTTCGGCGTTTTGATATTGGCGGCCTATGGCGGGGGGCTGCTCCTTGAGGCCGCATACCAGAGGTCGGCCCGCCGTCTTTACCTCCTGGCGCCGCTCGGGGCCGGCGTTTTCGCCTCGTTGGCCAACCCGAATACGCATAAGATACTTACCTCTTATTTTCAGGGTTTTTTCCTGAGGTTTCTCTCCGGCCCGGGCGAAAAGGGCGCGGGAGGAGAGCTTGAACTCCTCGAGTTCCAGTCCCTGCTTTATTTTTACCGTGAATACCACTTCGTATGGCCGCTTTTCATGGCCGCCTTTACGGGCGTCGCGGTCCTTGTGTTCCTGGCCAGGTGCGTAAGGCGCAAACGCATTGAGCCGCCGGAGGCCTTTGTTTTCTCTCTCTTCGTTTTCTTCGGGTTTTATTATGCGAGGGTGATTACGATGTCCCTTTTAGTGCTCAGCTTTTTTATCCTTTTTTTTCTCGGGGACCTCGGAAAGCGCCTTCGCCTGATAACCGGCGTCCTGGCGGCGGTTTTATCCCTCGCGCTCGTTGTCGTGACTCTACAGAGGACCCCCATGCACCTTGTGCCGCTTTCCCGGAAGGCCCTCGTGCACGGGACATATCCCGAAGGGGCTGTCAGGTTTCTGAGGGAAAACGCCATAGAGGGCAGGATGTTCAACGACCTCCTGTGGGGGGGGTATCTTGGCTGGAAACTCTATCCCGACTACAGGGTATTCATAGACGGGAGGCTCCTGGACCGCCGCGTGTTCGAGGCGTACTCGGCCGTTATGGCCGCCGGGCCGGGCTGGCAGGGGAAGCTTGACGCCTACGGGGTGGACTTTATCCTCATCCGTGCCATGAGGGACGAGAGGGGGACGATATTTCCCCTCGTGCTCAGGTTCCTCGATGAAAGGCCCGAGGGCTGGAGGCTGGTCTTCTCCGAGGGCAACTCCGCCCTGTTTTTGAGGGACGGCGTTAATAACGGCGAAGTGCTCAAGAGGTTCGCTTTGCCGGTGGATGTCCTTTACGTGCCCATTCTCCGGTCCTCGGAGAACCTGCTTCGAAACGTGCCCGGACACCCGGAGGCGCTGCTGTCAAAGGCGGTCGCCCTTTACGGGCTGGGAAGGTACGCGGAAGCCGCCGGCATACTGCGGGGGCTTCCTTCATCGCCGCTCAGAGACAGTTACCTGAAACGCCTGGAGGGGACTTTTCAGGCCCCGGGCCTTACTCGGTAGCCTCAACGGCCTCTTCGGCCTCAACGGCCTCTTCGGCCTCAACGGCCTCTTCGGCCCCGGCAGCCTCTTCGGCCTCAACGGCCTCTTCGTTTACGGTGGCCTCTTCGGCTACGGTGGCCTCTTCGGCTACGGTGGCCTCTTCGGCTACGGCGGCCTCTTCGGCCCCGGCGGCCTCTTCTGCCTCAACGGCCTCTTCGACTTCGGCGGCCTCTTCTGCCTCAACGGCTTCCTCGGCTTCAGGGGATTCGGCCTTCCCGGCCTTCCCGGCCAGCTCGGCGTAGTAACGGTCGGTCAGCATCTGGAAGACCTGCACTCTGTGGTTGCTGGAGTCCGCGACGTATACCCTGTCTTTGTTGTCGACGGCGATGCCGTAAGGGTTCAGGAATTCGCCGAATTTCTTGCCAACGGTCCCCGCGAACAGGTAGATTCTTCCCTCGGTGTCGAATATCTGGAAGTTGCTGAAGGCCGAGTCGGTCACGAGCATCAGGTTGTCCCTGCTTATGGCCACGTCCTTCGGCCTCGCGAACGACCCGGGCCGGTCGCCGTGCCCGCCTATGACCTTCTCAAAGGAGCCGTCGGGCCTGAACGACTGGAGCCTGAAGTTCATGGTGTCGACCACGAAAATCCGTCCGTCCGGGGCCACGTCAAGCCCCGACGGGGAGAAGACCGTGCCGGGTTCGTTGCCGGGGCCGGCGATTTGCGCTATCCGCCTTCCCTCGTAATCGTACGAGTACACCGCGTTGCCCCTTGAGTCGGCGATGTAGAGGATTTCCCTCTCCGGGTCGAAGGCCACTCCGGCGGGCCTTTTGAACTCGCCCGACCCCCCTATGCTGAACTTGTATTTTTTCGTCCCGAGGTCGAATATCTCCACCGCGCTGCCTCTTGAGGCGGCGATGAGGCCGTTTTTCGTGTCCACGTCCACCCCGGCGGGCATCCCCCACCCCTCGGGGTGGACGAGCTCGGATATGGACCCCTCCTCGATGTTGATGATGAAGATGTTGTTCCTGTAGAGGTCGGACACGTACATGTTGCCGTCGTCGTCCACGGCCATCCCGAGGGGAGTCTTGAAATAAAACGAAGCCTCCCCGCCGAATATCAGCTCGACCTTGCTCGGCCCCCTTATGTCGAGGTCGGTGAGCACCACCTTGATGAGCTTCAGCCTCGCCTTCTGGGGAGGCTTCGGCCAGACATAGCCGCTCAGGTCCGGGGGGACGTACTGCGGGACGCAGCCCCAGAGCGCGAGGGACGCGGCGAGCGCGGACAGGCATAACAGCGTCTTCTTCATTTTCTCTCCCATATTATATTTCCTAATTATGGTTATAGCCGGCATGGCCATTATTAAGGATAATATTTTTACTCCGGCAATTAAATACCTTAATGCCGTCATTCCCGCGCAGGCGGGAATCCAGACGAAAAGCGCTGGATTCCGGGTCAAGCCCGGAATGACATAATAGCGGTACTTTCATATATTTAGTTGCCGATGTATTAATATTACCCCACGGACTTTTCTCAAGTCAATTCGGCTTGCCCGGCCGTGGGCGGACGGGTCTTTGGCCGACGGGCGGCGACCAGTCCCGCGGCTCCCGGAAATCGGCATTCGCACGGGCAACGTCCGCTGCCGCCCTCTCTTGTCATTCCCGCAAAGCCTGTCCCCGCAAAGCCTGTCCCCGCGAAGGCGGGGAGCGGGGATACATTTTTTTCTATATAAACCTGCACATGAAAGAAAACTTGGCTCTTCAGGAAAATTCTTTCAAAAAAAAGGCGGCGGGGAAGCGATTCCCCGCCGCCTTTTGACTCATCCGTTTAGTTGTTTAACATCACGTATTCCGCCGCGTGGATAAGAACGTCCGCCGCCCCGGCCGCTATCTTCACGCCGTAATGCGCCTCCACCTTGTTGATGAATTCCTGCAGGTACCCGTCCTGCTCGTTTTCCGTGGCCGCGTTTTCGGCGTTGTCCAGGACCGCCTGAAGGTCGCCCGTAATCGAGGAGTCGATGTCCCCCGACCCTGTGTAATCATTGACGAGCGCCTTGAGACCCGGTATGCTCGCTGTCACCTGATAATTGACGGTCACGGTGGCGGTGTTGTCCGCAACGTCAGTGGCCGTCACGCTGTAGGTGTAAAAGCCCAGGCCGAGGCCGTCCCCGCCCGTCAGGCTATCGCTTGAGGAGGCGACACCCGATGCGGCGTCCGCCGCCGTATAGGCGGGGGCGTCGAACAGGCCGAGCGCGTAGACGCCGCCGTCGGCCACGGTGAGTATGGTTATCACCGGCGGCGTCTGGTCTATGTTGATGACCACGGTGTTGTAATGCACGTTGCCCGCCGTGCTCGTGGAGCGGTACTCCACCGTCGTCGTGCTGCATACGGGGATGCCCACCGTCTCGTCATACGGGAGCCACTGCTCCGTGGCCGGGTCCCAGTACTCCGTCACCGCCCCGCCCGACGCACTGTCCGTTGTCGTGAGCTGCACCGTGACGCAGTCGTGGTAGTAGCCGCCCACCGGCGCGTCGCCGCCCGTGGGCGTTACCCCGGTGGACACAGTGGGAGGATTGTACTCCCTGTTGACCTCTTTTACGTTTACCGGGGCGACGACCTCCACGTTGCCCGCGTTGTCCACGGCCCAGTAGGTCACCGTGTACGTGCCGTCGGCATTGAGGTTGAAGTTGACCGTGTAGCCCGGGACAATGGTCTCCGTACCGTCGTGGCCGGGGCCGGTAATGGTGTAATGGACATCCCGCACCCCGGTGCAGGCGTCCGTGGCGGTCATCTCTACGTCCACGTCCGAGACATACCAGCCGTTATCCCCCATCGTGCCGCTCAGGGTCGAGGTGGTCGTCGGGGCCGTGGTGTCAGAAACCGTAAAGGTCACGTCCACGGAATCCCAGAGCCCCTTATCGTCCGTGACGGTGAGCGTGTACGTATGCGTGCCCAGTGGCAGGGGCGCGGTCGTGTAGGTTATGGTATTGGCCAACGCCGCACCGTCCTTGCTCCACTCGATGGTGACGGGGTCGCCGTCGGGGTCGTAGGAGTTCTCGGCGCTCAGGGTCACGGGCGTGCCTTCCGGGCCTGTGCACTCCGTCGAGCCCACGGTTGCGTTTGCCACGGGCGGCTGGTTGCCCACATAGACCGGGCCGGTTACAAGGGTGTTGTTCGTTTCGTCGGCCTCTATCACGCTGCCGAAGGGCAGTATCCTGGCCGCCAGGTAATACGTCCCCTCTGTAACTGATGAAGGGATGCTCAGTACGGTGCTTGCGGCATTAGACCCCAGAGGGGCCATGTCGTATATGCCGCGGTGGCCGATATAGTAATCACCCGTGCCGTCGTCCAGCACCCCGTCGGCCGAGAGGTAGAACCTCACCTCTATGCCGTGGGAATAAAAGCCGTTAAAAGGTTGACCGGGATTCATGTGCCCGTCAAACCCGCCGACCGTGGTAATGGTGTTGTCCACTGTTATCGTGTCCTGAAGTTCGATGTTTGTGGGTCCGTTTAAATATGCGACCGCGAAGTCCGGGCCGAGGAGGTTCACCTGGTTGCCGGCGGAGGCGTTGTTCGACCCGTCGGCCTCTATCACGTTGCCGAAGGGCAGCACCATCGCCCCCACGTAATACGTCCCCTCCTCTATGCCGTGCGATACGGTGAAGCTCGTGGCCGCGGCGTCCGAGCCTCCGGGGGCCATGTCGTATATGCCGCGGTGGCCGAGATAAACGTCGTCGGTCGTTATCACCCCGTCGGCCGAGAGGTAAAACCTCACCTCTATGCCGTGGGAATAAAAGCCGTTAAATGGTTGACCGGGATTCATGTACCCGTCAAACCCGCCGACCGTGGTAACGGTGTTGTCCACGGTGAGCACCTCACGCGTCCTGACCGTCACGGGCGAGCCTGTCACGCTCACCGCAAAGTCCGGGCCGAGGAGGTTCACCTGGTTGCCGGCGGAGGCGTTGTTCGACCCGT
>CBDVCR010000105.1:0-10303 GCA_965372535.1 uncultured bacterium
AGATGGAGATTTCAGTTATAATTCCCATGAGGCAACCGAGAAGCATTTCGTTTAGGTTTTTACGTGAGGCAACGGGGGAATAAGGCGTTCATGCAGCCGCCGGCAGAGGACGGCCTGCTTCGGGATTATGAAAAGACAAAAACCCGGTAAACGTCTAACTGCTCGAGGCGCTGATCTTCTCGTCATAGCGCCTCCTCTGCTCGCTGTCCTCAAGGGTGGAGAAGGCGGTGGATATGTAGGCGAATATAGCATTGAGCTTGTCCTTCATCTCAGCGGGAAGCTGGAAGTGCCTGTCGGGGTGAAATTCCATGGCCCTCTGGTAGTACGCCCGCTTTATCTCGGCGGCCGAGGCCGTCCGGTCAACCCCGAGTACGCCGTAGTAGCCGAGGTCATTGCACGAGTCGTGCATCTCGTCTATCTTGTAAGCGAACTCGAGGGCCGTTTCCCCTTCGGTGTCCAGAATTATTTCCTGCGCGTTTATGACGTCGTCGGCTGTGACGAACTCCTCGTCGTCCGCCCCCTGGGGCTCGTGGGCCTCCCCGGCCCTCTCGATAATCCTCGTGCTTAAAAGCGCGTACAGGGCCTTCATGGTCCCAAGGACATCCCCTCCGCATTCGTTCACGACCTCTTTAAAGGTCTTTTTCCCGTTGACAATCGACAGCAGCCGTTTGTCCGCCTCCTCGAACCTGAGGTCCTGGAAGAGGTCGAGGGGGTCGGAGGCCAGCACCAGCACGGTATCGGCGGGGGGGCAGAGTTTTCTTATGCGTTCGACGTCCTCCATCCTTTTTATCCCCCTGCATATGAGGTTGGCGGCCGAGAGCCTCAGGGTCACCACTTCCTTGATGGGAAGAGGCCCTTCCTTGAAAACCACGTTCCCCTCGCTGAACGCGAACAGGCTCAGGATGATGTTTTCCACCTGCTCCTTGACGGTGCGAAGAAGCTCCTTCGGGTCCATATAGCCGAGTTCCACCATTACAGCCCCCTGCCGCCGCTTTGTGCTCTTCATCATCTCGACGGACCTGTCGTACTGCTGCCTGCTAATCCTGCCCTGGGCCAGGAGCATGTCGCCGAGCCTGTCTTCGGGCTGGTTCGAGGCGGCAAATATCATGTCCCCGCCCTGTATGTAGATGTTTTTGTGGACCGAGCCGTGGAGGAGGTGGAATATGCCGGTCTTTCCGGACCTCTGCAGGCCTATCAGGACGTCCGCGAGGTTGAAGTCATCGAGAGAGCCGTAGAGCTGGCCCAGCCTCAGTATGCCGGCCATGAGGCCGGACCTGGCGGGCTTCGTCCAGGCGACCCTGCCCTTGCCCTTGAACCCGGGCCTGTCAAGCACGATATCGAGCACGTCCCCTGGTCTTATGTCATATACTCCATCTATTGCCGCGCACAGGCCCTCAAAGGAATAGTCCACGGTCTCGGCCATGAAAATCTCGTAATCACGGCTGAGGCTGAAATGGGTCTTCAACGGAAACCTTTTGAAACGTCTTCTCTCTTTTAACATCCGGAATCTCCCCCGTTATTATATATGATTTCGCCGCCTGTTTACCCGTTTTTTCAAGAGTCCCAAGATTTTTTTCTTGACAAAAATCTTCGAACCTGATATTTATAAGACTGCCTTAATCAATACAATCCAAATAGAGAAAGGGGGGAAGCGAATGACAAAGGCCGAGTTAATAGAGAAAATGGCAGCAGGTGTCGGGCTCAGCAAGGCGGACGCCGGCAGGGCGCTGGACGAAGCCCTGGACGCCATCACCAAGGCACTCAAGAAAGAGCAGAGGATTACATTGGTCGGTTTCGGGACTTTTTCCGTGACAAAGAGGAAAGCCCGCAAGGGGCGCAACCCGAGGACCGGCGAAGAAATCAGAATAGCGGCGTCGAAGACGCCAAAGTTCAGCGCGGGCAAGGCTTTAAAAGACGCTGTAAAATAAAGGACCCTCATAAAAAACAAAAAGGGCGGGAAGTTTCTCCCGCCCTTTTTGTTTTTTAGCTCTCCTTGCCCGGCATCCCTCCATGGGTGGACGCCTTGCGGGATACCCCCGCCGTCCGTCTTACCGGGCCATTGCATGAGCACTGTGGAAAAAGAGAACAAAAGATATGAAACCAATCACGGGCATAGGCGGGGTTTTCTAACCCCGCCGGAGGGCCGGCTCCCGGCGGGACTGGAAAGTCCCGCCTATCGGGAGGGTGGATGTTATATCTTGAGAATACAAAGTATCCCGAAGACCCTTGATTCAGGGTCCTGGATGCTGAAATGAATTCAGCATGACATTTATTTTTGTATGTCATTCCGTTTTTGTATGTCATTCCGTTTTTGTATGTCATTCCGGGCTCGACCCGGAATCCGGTCTTTTCCGTCTGACCTCCCGCTCCCCGCCTTCGCGGGGACAGGCTTCGCGGGGACAGGCTTCGCGGGAATGACGATTTATGCCCACAATTTTTTATCTTAATGGACGTTTTGTACCCCTGAAAAAGCTCATGCAATTTCCGGAGTGCAATATCCGTCTTATCGGGGCCGCCTCGTTTGTCATTCGGGTTGTTGTGTGGGAAAATAAAGCATGACGGCGGAAGAACCCGCCCTCTTACTTCTATATGAACGGTCTTGAGTCTTTTCTTGGGGCCGGGGAGGTATCCATGCTTTTGGAGTTAAGCGTCGTTCCGGTCGGCACGGGCAGCAGCATGGGCGAATTTCTGGCCAACGTCATGAGGCTCGTTGACGAAAGCGGGCTGCCTTACAAGCTAAACCCCATGGGCACCGTGGTGGAGGGCCGGTGGGAAGATGTCATGGGACTGGTCAGGAAATGCCACGACTCGGTGATGGAGGGCGCGGAGAGGGCCGTAACCACCATAAAGATAGACGACAGGAAGGGCAAAACCAACATGATTGAGTCGAAAATCAGGTCGGTGGAAGAAAGGCTCGGAAGGGAGTTGAAGAAGTAATCTCCGGCGGAAATTACTTCGAGGCTATAAAAGCGCGACTTCCACGGTCTCGCCGCTTTGATGCCCCGTGCTCTCCGGCGGGACGGACACGGTCCCGTCGGCCCTCACCAGCATGGTTATAAGGCCCGATTTTCCGGGCAGTGGCACGGCGAGGAGTTCTCCGCCGGCCTCCTCCAGGCGGACGTTTATGCTTTCGCGCCTGCCGGGCGCCGAATGTATGCCCCCGGCAAGCCTGGCCGTGACCGTCTTCCCGCCGTCCCAATTCCCTCTTTCGGAAACCCCCGCCAGCGACCTGAGCACCGGCCTGACGAACAGCTCGAAACACACGAAGACCGCGCGGGGGTGTCCGGGCAGGCCGAAAACGGGTTTGCCCCCCACAACCCCGTAAAGGAGAGGCTTTCCGGGCTTCAGGGAGACGCCGTGGAAAAGCACTCTGCCGAGGTCGTTTACCGCCCTCTCCGTCATGTCCCTTGCGCCCACGGAACTTCCCCCGCTTATGAGCACCGCCGCCGAGCCCGCCGCCGAGCTTTCCACCGCGTCCCTTATCAGTCCATGGTCGTCCTTTAAAATCCCACCTCTCCTGGGGACGCAGCCTTCCCCGTGCACAAGGCAGGCAAGTGCGTGGGAGTTCGTATCCCTGATAAGCCCCGGCTTGAGAGCGGCGCCTGCGGGGACAACCTCGTCCCCGGTGGAGATAATTGCCACCCCCGGCCTCTCATAAACCGGCGCCTCCGTAAGGCCGATGCCCGCAAGCGCGGCCACGTCCTGGGGCCTCAGCCTTCGGCCCCTCCTCAAGACGACCTCGCCCTCCCCGATGTCCTCGCCCTTTTGGATTACATTGTCGCCGGGGGCTACGGCTTTTTGCGCCTCTATCATGCCGCGGTCGAGGACCTGTGCGTGTTCAAGCATCAGTACCGCGTCGGCCCCCTCGGGGAGCATCCCGCCGGTGGCAATCCTTGCGGCCTCCCCCCTGCCAAGCCTGAAGCCCGGCTCCTCGCCCATGGATATTTCATGGGTTACGTCCAGGTAGGCCGGGCCGCCCTCTCCCGCGCCGAAGGTGTCCGAGGCCGCCACGGCATAGCCGTCCATCGTGGAGCGCGCAAAGCCCGGTAGGTCTTCCGGGGAGACTATATCCCTTGAGAGGACACGGCGGCAGGAACCCTCAAGCCCGACGGCGGTTTCCGGGGGAAGCGTTCCGGGCAGGCCGTCGAGAATGCGCCTCAGCGCTTCCTCGACGCTTACGGCCTCGCCTCTTCCGAGCATGTCTCGCATGGGAAGGGGTCAGTTGAGAAATGCCTTTAAGACCCTCCCGCGTTTGAGGCAGGCGAGCGGGCTTTCCTTGAGGACTTCGGAGCGGGTGCCGTTTTTGAGCACGTCGAGTATCCTGTCAAGCGATTCCTCGTGGAGCGTTTCGAGCTCTCCCCTTTGGGCCGTGCTTATCAACCCCCTGTCCACGAAGGCCCCGAACCCCGCCCCGTGAAGGCCCGAAAGGGCCACGACGCCCTTGAAAATCCTCTTGTTCGTGTTGAAGGAGAAAATCACCCTGTCGAGGGACCTTTCGAGGAACTTGTCGTTTCGAAGCTGCACCCGTTTCCTGATGGCCACGGCCTCAAACCAGTAGCCCCTGTCAATCAGGCTGTCGGCCTTGAACTCCAAAATGGTGTGTCCGAGGTTCCTCCTGCCGGCGGTATAAATGCCGTGGGCCACGGTATCGGCGGCCAGGTGGCTCATGTAGCCGAGCGAGAAGGCGCGCTCGGAATCCGTCCCGGCCGACTCAAGGAGGCTCACGGCCGCGTCCCAGCTGTGGCAGTTCTTGCTGCCGGGCATGTATTTCTTCGCCAGGATGGCGTCGGCCATGATGTTTCCGTAGAGGAAGTCCTGGCGGTATTTCCGCATCAGGGCCAGGACGGCGGCGGGAAGGAAGGAACCCAGATAGAAAACCTCGCTTCCGAGATAGACATGGGTTAGAGGCCCCCATGCGAACGCGACGGTGGGGATGAGCAGCAGCGGCACGACGACCAGGACTCTAAATAAAACCATATGGGTGTTTCCCTTTGGGAAGGGAGAAACAAATTTGAGAACCGCGCGCTCCCCGCCCTGCCAGAACTTAAAGGGCATAAGGCCCGTAAACATTATAGCATTTCGCTCCCTGCTTTTACAACGAAACGCGCTTCATTCAGGGAAAGTTGATTGACATTTGACGGAAAATTCCTTTAAAGTTTTTTAATGCAGAGCAACGTACTTCAATTGATGCTGCAGGCCGGCCCTGTGGTGAAATTAGTGATACTGGTGCTCCTGTTCTTCTCGGTGGTCTCCTGGGCGATAATAATCTACAAGTACCGCTACCTGTCCGCCGCCGGGAAGGAGAACGCCTCGTTCTACCATTCCTTCAGGAAGACCAGGAACCCCGACGGGCTCTTCGCCGTCACGAAGAAATATTTCCTGAGCCCCATGTCCAACGTATTCAAGGCGGTTTACACCGACGTGGAGGGCGCGGACAGGGAGGATATACGGCGCTCGCTCAAGCGGTTCGAGGCCCTTGAGAGCGCCAAGCTCGAAAAACATCTCGGTTTCCTCGCCACCACCGGCTCGACCACGCCTTTTATAGGGCTTTTCGGGACGGTATGGGGGATAATGAACTCCTTCAGGGGCATAGGCGAGGCCGGAGCCGCTTCGCTGGCCGTGGTGGCGCCGGGCATCGCCGAGGCCCTTATAGCCACGGCGATGGGTCTTATGGCGGCCATACCGGCCGTCATCGCCTACAACTACTACCTGAGCAGGACCCGCCACATGATAGTGGAGATGGAGGACTTCTCCGAGGAAATCCTGAGCCTTTACCAGAAGGAGTCCAATGAAGGCTGAGCGGGGCAGAGGCGTGATGTCCGAGATAAACGTCACCCCCCTGGTGGACGTGATGCTCGTGCTGCTCATTATTTTCATGGTCACCGCCCCGCTCCTTCAGCAGGGCATCGACGTAAACCTTCCCCAGGCCAAAGGCAGGGACCTGCCGCCCGAGGAGAGGGTCAACATCGTGATTAAGAAGGACGGCTCGATATACCTCAACGAGACCGCCTTGAGCAGGAAGGCGCTCGGCGTCAAACTACGCGCAATCAGCAAGGTAAACCCCAACGTCTACCTCAAGGCGGACAAGAACGTCCCCTACGGCCTGGTGGCACAGGTCATGGGCGAGGTCAAGGAGGCCGGGATAGAGAAGCTCGGTATGATTACCGAGCCTAAAATCTCCCTTAATGAGTGAACTGAGCTTCCGGAAGGCCGCGGCACTGTCTCTTGCGTTTCATATGGTGCTCGTGCTTACGGCGGCCCTGGTCTCGAAAAGGGCCTCCGACCGGAACCCGGACATATATACCGTAAAGCTCGTGACCCAGAAGCCCGCCCCGTCCCCGAGGAGGGTTCCGCCGCCCAAGCGGCAAGACCGGCGGAAAGCGACGCCAGAGCCCCTGAACAGGCAGAAGGTGCAGCCAAAGGAGAAAAAAAGCGACGCGGCCAAGCCGGAAGCGGCCCCCCGCGAGGACCTCATGGCCATCAAAAGGGAGAAGGCCGAAAGTCTCAGACGGCTTAAGGCGGAGCAGGTCGAAAAACAGAAGGACGAGAAGCTCAGGGCGATAGAGGACAGGCTCAAGGCCCAACGCCTGCGGGAGGTGGCCGAGGCCAGGGCCCGCGAGGCCGAGGAGACGCTCCTTAGCGAGGGGCGGCGCTCGAAAGTCCTCGACGAGTACAAAAAAAGCATCCATGACAGGATTAAGGAACTCTGGGTCTTCCCCGACATCGGCATCAGCGGCCTGGAGGCCGTGATATCCATCACGGTGAAGAGAAGCGGCACGATTGTGATAAACCGGTTCGAAAAACCCTCGGGCAGCGCCGTCTTCGACCAGTCCGCCCTTAAGGCCATTCAGAGAGCCGGGAAAGTGGAGCCCCCGCCCTTTGGAGAAGACATGGAAATAGGATTGATATTCAGCCCGGATGAGGGATAACCCCGCAAAGGACGCAAGCGCAAAGCGCGAGGCCGGGAGCCGCAGGCTCCTCGCCGCCCTCCTCTGCGCTTTCCTTGCCCTCATCCCGTCCCGCGCCGCGGCAAAGGTCTATATCGACATCGTCTCCTCTCCGAGGAAACTCCCCATCGCCATACAGGAGTTCCAGGGAGCGTACGGGAGCAGGATAACCGCCATTGTGTCCGAGGACCTCAAATACAGCGGCCTCTTCCTCCCCGTGGAAAGCGACGCGTTCTTAGAAGGGCCCGTCGAGCCCTTCAAGCGCGCCAACTGGGCGGGCATGGGCGCCGAGGCCGTGGTAAAGGGCTCGGTAACGGCCGGGGAGAAGCTCGTCGTGCGGGTCATGCTCTACGACGTGTTCGAGGGAAGGCTCCTGTATGAAAGGAAATACAACGCCCCGCCCTCCATGCTGAGGCCCCTGGCCCATGCCGTCGCCGGGGACATCTACCGGGAAATCACCGGCCGCGAGGCGGCCTTCAGGACAAGGATTGCCTATGTAACGCAGGCTGGGGAACGCCACGAGCTTAACCTCGCCGACTGGGACGGCAAAAGGAGAAACAACCTCGGCATCAGCAGCTCGGCCCTGCTCGCCCCCCACTGGTCCGACGACGGGGGAAGGCTCCTCTATTCGGCCCAGAGGGGCAGGCAGTGGGGCATCTACCTGCTCGACTTCGGGCGGATGAAGGAGTCCAGGGTGTTTTCCTCCAAGGGGATAAACGTCGCCGGCGACTTCCTGCCCGGCGGGGAGTCGTTCACGCTTTCCTCCTCAAGGGCGGGCACCCCGGACATCTACATTTACGGCATCAAAAGCAGGAAGCTCAAAAGACTCACCTCCGGCAGGGGCATCGAGGTCTCCCCCTCCGTCTCGCGTAACGGTAAAAAGGTGGCTTACGTCTCCGACAGGGGCGGGAACCCACAGATTTACACCATTGACAAATTTGGTTATAATAAGTCGCGTGTGACGTTTGAGGGTAATTACAACACTTCGCCCGCATGGTCTCCCGGAGGTGACAGAATTGCCTTTTGCGGAAGATACAACGGCAAAAACCAGATATTCACCGTCAGGCCCGACGGCTCGGAACTCCGTTTGCTCACCGACTCCGGCAACAACGAGGAGCCTTCTTTCTCGCCCGACGGCAGGTTCATCGCCTTTACCTCGGACAGGGACGGCACAAAGGGCGTTTACACCATGAGGGCAAACGGGGAGGCCCAGAGAAGAATATCTCCGCCAGGCCTCAAGGCCTTCGGGGCCGGATGGTCGCCGAAATAAACGACAACCAAAGGAGGAGAAGAAAATGAAACAGACTGTCCTTATTGTATTGCTCGTTTTCGCGCTCGGGGTGTCCGGGTGCGCGCAGAAAAAAGTCGCCACAGACATCGCCGCCGAACCGGCGGCGGAGAAGAAGGACGTTGAAATCGCCCCGGACAAGGTAAGCTCCGAGGAAATCGCAAGGGCCGAGGACACCGGCGTGCGCGTGGAAAGCGTGATGGCCGGCCTTCCGTATGAAGACGTCTATTTCGACTTCGACCGCTACGACGTCAAGAGCGAGGCCAAGCGGAATCTCATGAAAGTCTCCGACTGGATACTGAACAACAACGCCTCGGTCCTCATCGAAGGGCACTGCGACGAGAGGGGCACGAACGAGTACAACCTGGCCCTTGGCGACAGGAGGTCCGAGGCGGCCAAGGACTTCCTCGCCGCAAGCGGCGTGCCGCCCTCACGGATTGAGACAATCAGCTTCGGGGAGGAAAAGCCCGTCTGCACCCAGCGCGGCGAGTCCTGCTGGTCCAGAAACAGAAGGGCGCACATCATCGCCGAGGGAGGTAGATGAAAGGAGAGCGTTCGAGGGCAAAGCCGCCTCGCCGCCTGTCCCGGTGGCTTCTGCCGGCGCTGACTCTTGCGCTTGCGGGCTGCATAACGGACTTTAACGCCATGAAGGCGGACATCAACGACCTCAAGCAGGACAACTTCCGCCTCAAGAAGGACATCGCGGAGCTTAAGGGCAATACGGCTTCCATAAAAAAGGACGCCGCCGCCCTTAAGGCCAGGGCCGGTAAACTGCCGGCAAAAGACTCCCTCGCGGCACTCAGGGAAAGCCAGACGTCCCTGTACTCGCAGGTCTCCGACACCCTTAGGGAGATGCAGGCCCTGAGCGGGAGGTTCGAGGAGAGCAAGTACTCCGTTGAGAAGGAACTCAAGCGGCTCTCGGCCGACATGGAGGTCCTGCGCTCAAGGCTCGACGGCATAGCCGCCGCGGACGAGGTACCGGAGCTTGTGGACATCAAAAGCAGGCTTGACGGCATGGAGGGCGACATCGCCTTCCTCAAGGCGAAGCTCGCGGCCAGGGAGGCCATGCCCAGGAAAAAGAAACCCGCCGGGATAAAGGCCTCCCCCGGCGACATGTACGACGACGCTTACAAGGCATTCGAGGCCAGGCAGTACGCGGAGGCGAGAAAGAAGATGCGGGCGCTCATAGGCGCCTACCCCGACCACCCCCTGGCCGGAAACGCGTGGTTCTGGGTTGGCGAGACCTACTATAACGAAAGCGGCTACGAAAACGCCATACTCTCCTACGAGGAAGTGATACAGAAACACGAGGGCCACCACAAGGTGCCCGACGCCATGCTCAAGCAGGCCTACGCCTTTATCGAAATCAGGGACAAGAAGACCGCCGCCGGCATACTCAAGCTCCTGATGGACAGGTTCCCAAAGTCCGGCATGGCAAGGAAAGCCAAACAGAAACTCGGCACGCTTAAGTAGAGGCCGCCCTGTACCCCTTCTGCGCATGAAAAAACCCACCCACCTGGACGAAAGAGGCAGGGCGAGGATGGTGGACGTAAGCGCCAAGCCCCAGACCGCACGGAGGGCCACGGCCTCCGCCGCCGTACTCATGAAAAAACAGACCCTCAAGCTCATCAGGGAGGGCGGGGTCCCCAAGGGCGACGTGCTGGCCGTGGCCCGCGTGGCGGGCATCATGGCCGCCAAAAAGACCCCCGAGCTCGTCCCCATGTGCCACCCCCTCAACCTCGCCTCGGTGGAAATCGACCTTAAGCCCAACGTACGCAAAAGCCTCGTGGAGATAAGGGCCACCGTAACCGCCGTGGGGCAAACCGGCGTGGAGATGGAAGCCCTCACGGCAGCCTCGGCGGCCGCGCTTACGGTCTACGACATGTGCAAGGCCGTGGACAGGGAGATGTCCATCACGGACGTGGTGCTCCTTGAGAAGAAGGGCGGCAAGAGCGGCCACTACAGGCGGGGCTGACGCCCTTCCGGACATTGCACGAGCACCATGAAAAAGAAAACAAAAGATATGAAAACAATCACGGGCATAGGCGGGGTTTTCCAGTCCCGCCGG
>CBDVCR010000106.1:0-10223 GCA_965372535.1 uncultured bacterium
AAGGCTTGACATTCAACACAGTTGCTTCGGGCGAGCCTGGGGGTCACGGACCCCCTCGAATCGCCGCATTCGCGGCGTTGCGGGCCACTCGCGGTATTGATAGAGCCGGGGGACGCTGTCCCCCTTCGCGTCCCGCGCGCGCTTTGCGTCCGCGGCAAACCAGACTCGTGCAATATCCGGGACAGCCCTTTTCGTCCCGGATAGAATTTCCGTTTTGACAGGCTGCCGGATTGCCCGCCCTTGAATCGCTATGTTATTATTTTTTAATGCTCTTAAGTCTCCTTAAACAGTCTTTTTTCAAACAGAAAAAGCCGATGGCATTGATGATAATCTCGGTGGCCATGGGTACTGCCGTCTCGGCCTCCCTGATAACCGTCTCGCTTGAGATAAAGGGCAAGGTCTCAAGGGAGCTCAGGTCTTTTGGCGCAAATATTACGGTGGTTCCTAAAGTTGAAGGCCTTGCCGACCTTGCCGGGCAGAAACGATATCTCAGGGAACAGGACATTATCAAGGCCAAGACCATATTCTGGCGGCACAATATATTGGGCGTCGTGCCCTTTCTCGAAGCCCCCGCCGCTCTGGAGCTTGGAGGAGACAGCATGGAGGTCACCTCCGTGGGGACGTGGTTTGAAAAGGACCTCCCGCTTCCGGGCGAGGAGGCCGAATTCAGGGCCGGCCTGGCCACTGTTTTGCCGTGGTGGGACATACAGGGCGGGCATCCCGGAGGCGGACAGGTCCTTCTGGGCGTTTCCCTGGCCGGGGAACTCGGGGTGTCCAGGGGCGAGGAAGTCGTCCTCGACGGGCGGCCCTTTACAGTATCCGGCACGCTTTCCACCGGGGGCAAAGAGGACCACCGGGTCTTCCTGGGCCTTGACGCCCTGCAGGAGTTAAAGGGACGGCCCGATGCGGTCTCAAGGGTGCTCGTATCCGCGCTTACCACGCCCATGGACGATTTCGCCTACAAGGACCCGGACGAGATGAGCAAGCCCGAGTACGAAAAATGGTACTGCACGGGGTACGTCACATCGATTGCAAAACAGATAGAGGAGGTCTTCGAGGGCTCCAGGGCAAGGCCCATCTGGCAGGTGGCCGAGACCGAGGGCAGGGTGCTCGGAAGGCTTACCGTGCTTATCTACCTCTTGACGGGGGCGGCGTTTTTCGCCTCCGCCCTGGGCATGTCCACCACCATGGCGGCGAGCCTCCTGAGGCGGCTTGACGAGGTGGGGCTTATGAAGTCCCTTGGCGCCGACAGCCTGCGGATTACGACGATTTTTCTTGTGGAAGCCTTTGTAATAGGCATGGTGGGCGGCCTTGCCGGGTATCTCCTGTCTCTGGCCGCCTCGGGCTACATAGGGCTTAAGGTATTCGGCATCGCGCTATCTGGCAGGGGCATATTGCTGCCCGTGGCCCTCCTTAGCGCGCTCCTCATATCGGCGCTCGGAAGCCTCCTGCCCATACGGCGGGCGCTCAGGGTTAAACCCGCGGTCGTGCTCAAGGAGGCGCATTGAACCGCAGGGGGTGGTTTCTTTATTTTCTTAAAAGGTCGCTTGCCCAGCGCAAGGGGAGGGTGGCGGTGGCCTCCCTTTCCGTGATGATAGCCACGGCGATAGTGGTGAGCGCGCTCGGCCTCTCGTTAGGCATAAGGAAAAAGCTGGGCAAGGAACTCAAGGCATACGGGGCCAATGTAATCGTCACCCCGAGGGAAGGGTACATCGACGAGGAAGTCGAGGCCCGCATCGCCGAAATCCCAGGGGTTTCGGGCCTTTCCGGGCAGCTTTACTCAAGGGTGGCGCTAAACGGCGCGGACGTGGAGTTGATAGGGCTTGACCTTGAGGAGGTAAAGGGGCGCGGCTGGAAGCTTGAGGGACAATGGCCCGGCGAGCGGGAGGTACTCCTTGGCGCGAGCGTCCGGGACGCCCTGGGCCTTGGGCCGGGCGAGGTGGTCGCGCTGCGTTCGGATGAGAAAGAGGCGCGGTTAAGGGTTTCCGGCATTCTGGAGACCGGAGGGCCCGAGGACACTTCGGTTATAATGGGACGCCTCCCGGCCCAGGGGCTTGCCGGCCTTGAGGGCAAACTGGGGGCCGTGCTTGTGAGGGCGGAGACGGATACAATCGAAACGACCGTGGACTTGATGAGGGAGCGGTTCGCCTTTCTTGAGGTCAAGACCCTGAGGCAGGTGGCCTATGCCGAGGAGTCGTTCCTCGGAAAGATAGAGCTGCTCATGGCCCTTGTGACCCTTGTGGTGCTCCTGGCATCGAGCATAAGCGTTTCGAGCACCATGAGCGCCACCGTGCTTGAGAGGATGAAGGATATCGGGCTTATGAAGGCCATCGGGGGGACGAAGAAAAGGATACGGAATTTTTATCTTGCCGAGGGGTGCGTCATCGGACTGATAGGAGGGCTTTCGGGATACGCGGTGGGGTTTCTATCCGCCCAGGCGGTATCAGGGGGGGCGTTTGGTTCTTATATCCACGTGCCGGTTTTTATCTTTGCCTTGTCGCTTGCCATGGGGGTTTTTATCTCCGTCTCGGCAAGCCTCCTCCCCCTGGCCGACGCGCTCAGGCAAAAGCCCTCCACGATATTGCGGGGTGAATGATGGGGTTTATCGAAGTAAAAGGGGTGTTTAAGGAATACGCGACCGCCACCGCGCTGAGAGGGGTTGACCTCGAGATAGAGCGGGGCAAGTGGTGTTCCATCGTTGGCCCGTCGGGTTCAGGCAAGAGCACATTGCTCAATATACTGGGCGGGCTTGACAGCCCGAGCGGCGGCACCGTGTCCATTACGGGGACGGTCATCAACGCCTTGAGCGAGGACGATATGGCGCGCTTCAGGCGCGAAAACATCGGGTTCGTCTTCCAGCAGGCCCATCTCGTGCCTTATTTAAACAGCGTGGAAAACGTGATGCTCTCACAGTATTTCCACAGCATTACGGACGAGGCCGAGGCCGCGGAGGCCCTTGAGAAAGTCGGCCTCGGCCACAGGCTCCGCCACAGGCCCTCCGAACTCAGCGGCGGAGAACAGCAGCGGGTCTGTATCGCGAGGGCCTTGATAAACAGCCCGAAGATACTCCTGGCCGACGAGCCCACCGGAAACCTTGACAGGGAAAACACCAGGCTTATACTGAAGCTCCTGAAATCCCTCCATACCGAGGAGCACTTCACCATCATACTCGTAACCCACGACCAGTACGTGGCCGGGTGGTCCGAGAGGGTGGTCACCATGGAGGACGGAAAGATTATCAAGGATGAGCCTTTTTAAGGATGAGCCTTTTTATTGTTGAGGCCGCGGCCGCAGGAGCAAAAGAGGCCCTCAAGCTCGGCGTTGTCTGGCTTGTATTCTCATCGCTGCTTTCCTCTTCCGCCGAACGGGGGGCGCTGAAATACTTCTACCTCGGCATGGCGGTTGCCTCGCTTGCGGTTCTCTCGTCTTTTTTTATTTCCCCAGGCATGGAAGTCAAAGCGGCGCTCTCGAAGCTCACGGGCTATGTGTTTTTCCTGTTTTTCATGTCTTCCCTGGCCGTTCTGTTTTCGGGCCGCTTTTTCGGGCGACTTGCCGGTAAAAAGGCACTGGGGCCCCTGACAGCCCTGCTTACGGTTGTTTATTTTTCGCCCGACATCATCGGCTCCTCCATGTTCGTCCGCGAGCTTTCCCTGATGAGGGAGGCGTACCTGCGGGTATATCTTTCCGCGGCCGCAGGGTTCTTTCTGCCACTTCTGGGACTGTATTTTGCGGTTAGAGGGCGCCGGCTGCCCATCCGGAAATTTTTCGAGGCCGGACAGTTTCTGCTCTTCCTTGCCCTGGTTAAACTTCTTGCAGGCGGCGCCGGTGGGTTTGCGGAGCTTTCGCTGATACCCGCCGTTCAGCGCGGGGTCATGAAGTTCGTCCACGACTTCGTACACCAGAGCTTTGTGATGTTCATGGTGCCCGACCACCCGCTTCTAAGGCTGACCGTATGGAATTTCGTCGCGATATTCTTCGGCCCTAACTTTGCCGTGTCGATCGCGCTGATATTGATTCTGCTTCCCCCGGCGGCATACCTTTACAGGAGCTTTACTGCCCCGATAGAGGCGCCGGACGATGAGGCAACGACAGGGGCCGGGAGGAGGAAGTTCCGGGCCGCCGTAGGGGCCGAAAGGAGGAGGAAGGCCGCGCCCGTGGCCGCCTTCATGCTTGTTGTGGCAGCCCTGTGGTTTTCGGGCCTTGGGGAGAGGGCCTCGGCCCTCTACGTCCCCGCGCCCAAGCCCGTGGTGGAGGACAAGGGCATGGTCGTCATACCTCTTTCCGACCCGACCATGGACCTCATGGACGGAAGGCTCCACAAGTTTTCGCTCTTCAAGGACGGGGAGACAATCGGGCTGCTCGTTATCAGGAAACCTGACGGCAGGCTTTCCGTATGCCTTGACGCATGCGAGATATGCCCGCCGGAGGGCTACGGCCTCTCGGAGGACAACGTGGTCTGCATATACTGCCTGACCCCCATCCCGGTGCATACCCTGGGGCGTAGCGGCGGGTGCAACCCCATCCCGCTTGAGGCGCTGATAACCGAAAGGGACATACGGATAGACGCAGGCGAGATAAGCCTCAAGTGGAAAGACGTTATCACCGGCAAGACCAAAGAGGGGATTAAGTGAGAGCACTTAGGCGCGTAATCACATTTCTTTCCTCCCCGGCGGCGCTGTTCTGGCTCGGCGGGGCATGGCTGCTGTACTATGTCACTTTCGCGGTATGGTCCAAAGAGGCATTTGCCGCCTTTGTTGCGGGGCTCGGCAATAACCCCCTGATACAGGCCCCTTTTGTTGTTTTCCTCCTGAGCGCGTTCCTTAACATGCTGAGGTCAGGGGCCGGCAGGTACGGGAAGGGGAGGGCGCTCTTGGTCCTCTGGGCCGTTCTGCCCGCCGGGGTTTTCATCTTTCTGCTCGGGTTTTTCATAAGCGCGGTCTTAAGGCAGGATGCCTGGCTGGTAGTGGGCGAGGGCGACGTGCTGAGGCCCGGGTGGCAGGAGGCCGCCTACCGGGTGGAGAAGATAAGGAGTCCCCTAAAGGACGAGGTGCTCGATATAGCGGGCGAGGCCGGCGACGGGTTGCTTTTCCAGTACGAACCCGTGATTGTGGTGAATACCGGCAGGGAAAGGGTCGAGGTGGGGGCCTTCCCGCCCGGGAAAATAGGCGGCACTTATTACGGCATACTGGATTTCGGTCTTGCGCCCGGGGTGAGGCTTTCAAAGGAAGGCAGGGTGCTCGAGGAAGGCTATATGCTTCAGAAGCTGCTCCCCCCGGGCGTGCCGGACACCTTTGAGATAAGCCCCTTCCCCTACAGGTTCACCCTGAGCATCGCGCCTGTGAGGGTCGTGGAAAAAGGAAGTGCAAGGGGCAAGGTATATAACGTTAAAAACCCCAGGTACAATGTATCGGTATACAAGGGGGAGAAGGCCGTTTTCGAGGGCGGCTCGGAGGGCGGCGTAAGTTTCGACGGCCTTAGCCTTTCGTTTTTCGAGCCAGTGTACTGGGTCAGGGTGCAGGCAGTCAAGGACCCGGGCAGGCCTTTGCTCACGGCGGGGCTGGCGCTTACGGCCGTGGGGGCGCTGTTAACGCTTTTATATCTTGTCATCGTAATTGCGGGGAGGAGACAGTCCGTTTATGCTTCATGAAAATCGCGTTCTGATGCCTGCTCCGGCTCTATACTCAATTATTATGGTTAGGTTATAATAATTTCATGAACGAGATAGGCCCCACGCTCGGCGTAATCATCATGATGAACAATTATTTCCACGACGTCGCCACCGGCCTGCTTATGACGAGCGGCGTCGGGCTCTGGGTCATCATGAGGCGCTACGTTGACACCGGAAACAGGGAGACCACGGAGTACTTCCTGCGCATATACCGGGGCATGAAGAGGCTTGCCCGGTTCTCGCTCTACTGGATACTCATCGGGGGGGTCCCCCGGACGCTTTTTTACAAGAGCTTCGAGTGGGCCAACGCGGTGGGGCATAACCAGGTCCCGGCCATTATCGCAAAACATGTGCTGGCCTTCGCGTTCGTGTTCACGGGCGTTTACATCTGGCTGAAGTTCGAAAAGAGGGTAAAGAAGATAGACATGTCGCTCAGGGCGGGAGAGGAAGCGGACCGGCCAGCCGCCTGACGCACGTTGCCCTCTGGAGATGATTTTATGAAAACGCTTTTCATAACCCCCCCCTTCCACGCCGGCGTCGTCGAGGTGGCGGGCAGGTGGGTGCCCCTTTACTTTGTCTCCCTTGCCGGCTCTCTCAGGGCCGCGGGCCACGATGCGTACATTTACGACGCCATGACAAAGTTCGTGGGCTATGAGGAGATAGAGCGGAAGATAAGGGAATTAAAGCCTGACGTGGTGGCCACCTCGGCCATCACCTGTACGTCACCTGACGCCATCAGGCTAATGGAGCTTGCCAAGTCCATTGACCCGTCGGTCACCACCGTCTGCGGCGGCATCCACGCCTCCTTCATGTACGAGGAGATGTTCTCCCTCACCGGCGCCATCGACTACATCGTGGTTGGCGAGGGGGAGCGCACCCTGGCGGAGCTTGCGGGAACCCTCCTTAACGGCGGCGACGTCTCGTCCGTAAGGGGGCTTGCATACAGGGAGGGGGCAAAAACCGTCTTTACCGGCAAACGCCCGTACATCGAGGACCTCGACAACATGCCCATGGCCTGGGACGCCCTGGACTGGGAGGACTACACATATTTTGTGCTCCCCGGCTCGCGGCTCGGCGCAATAGCCACCTCCAGGGGGTGCGACAAGGACTGCACCTTCTGCTCGCAGCAGAAGTTCTGGGAGCAGACCTGGCGCGCCAGGTCCCCGGAGGACCTGATAAGGGAGATTGAGGAGCTGAACACTGAATACAAGGTCGATGTTGTTCTCCTTACCGACGACTATCCCACGCCCGACAGGGAGAGGTGGGAGCGGTTCATGGACCTCCTGATGGAAAAAGACCTTGGCGTGAAAATACTCATGGAGACCAGGGCCGGGGACATCATCAGGGACCGAGACATATTATGGAAGTACAAGAAGGCCGGCATCATACATATCTACGTAGGCATCGAGGCCACGGAGCAGGAGGCCCTGGAGTTCATGAAAAAGGACCTCAGAACCGACGAGGCCAGGGAGGCACTGGACCTTTTGCGGGACGTGGGGATAATAACCGAGACCTCATTTATCTTCGGCTTTCCCGGCGACACGTCCGAGAGCATCCAGAGGACCATCGAGACCGCCCGCCGGTACAACCCGGACTTCGCCCATTTCCTCGCCATCGCCCCGTGGCCGTACTCCGACATGTACAAAGAGCTTGAGCCGTATATCCAGAGCCGCGATTACACCAGGTACAACCTCATCGACCCGGTCGTCAAGCCGAAAAACATGACCCTCGATGACGTGGACATGGCCATAATTAACGGCTACCGGGACTTTTACATGAACAAGTTCCGCGAAATGCTCGACACCGGCGACGCGTTCAAGAAGGACTACCTCATGACCGCCATGAAGCTCATGATGAGCAATTCCTTCATCAAGAAGAAACTCGGCATGCTCGGCGAGATGCCCGAGGAGATAAAAGAGATACTGGGCTCCTCGGACTGACGTGTCTTTCCCTCTCAGGCCCCGAGCGTTTCATGGGGCGGTGTCCTTAAGGCAAGGCGTACCGGGAAAAAAGCGGCGGCAAGGCCGGAAAGGAGGGCAAAAAGCAGAGTGCCCGCCGCGAGGGCCGCGGCTTCCGGGGCCGGCGGAAAGACGTAAGGCACGGCAAGAAACGCTGTTAGCAGTTTCCGGAAGCCCGCCATGAAGAGCGCGCCGGATGCCAAGCCCACGGTCCCGCCCGCAAGCGAAAGTACGAGCGCCTCATAGAGAAACATCCTGAGCACATGCCCGTAAGTCGCGCCCATGGCCCTCATAATCCCTATCTCCTTTCTTCTTTCCTCCACGATTGCCCCGTAGAGCGCTCCTGTTAGCATCAGGCTTACGGCCCACTGTATTATCCCCGCAGCGGCTATGGATTTTATTGGCGCAAGGAGGCCGAGCCTCGCTTCCCTGAGCGCGTGGCTTGCCAGCACCACCCTGTGGCCGGGCAGGGCGTATTCGATTCTCAGTGCTTCCTTCTCGTGGTCCACCCCTTCCCTGAATGCGAGCATCACAGCCGATATCCCGCCTGGCTGAATGTCAAGGGGTATTTCCGCTTTTTCGGCTGATGCGGCAATCATCCGCCTTGCGCTTTCCATGGGGATGAAGACGGCGCTGTCGATGAACTCCATCCCCGTGGGTTCGAGCTTCCCGGCTATGAGAAAGACCTCGCCGTAAAACTGCATTCTCCCGCCGGGCTCGGCGAGTATATTGCTCCCGGCCACGACCTCGTCAGGAGAAAGGGGCTTTTTCAGGTTTTCTTTTATCCACGGCGTAATCGTAAAGTCCTCCTCCGGCTCGAAGCCCACGAGCAGGACGTCGGAGACCGAACAGCACTCAAGCGGGGCGGATACGATGTAGAGCTGGCTCGATGCGGCCTCCACCTCCTCCAATGCCTTCAGGCGTTCCTTGACCGATGCGTCCATGTACGCCCCCGCGGCCCCGCCCGAAAGGAGCACCCCGCCCGCGCTCCGGCCCCACGCCGCCGGTACTGCCATCGCGTCCGCCCCAAGGCGTGTGCGGCTTCTTTCGATGCTCCGGTTGACCGAAAGGTAGAAGGAAGTGAGGGTAAAAAGCAGGCCCGCAAGTGCGGCCATGCCCATGAATATGGCGGCGGTCCTCACCGGCTTGCGCCGGAGGTTCTTTAGCGAGAGAGAGAAGATGTTCATAAGCGTGCCGTCCTTGGGCGTTTGTTTTACCATACCCCTTTGTCGGGCATTTTTTCAAACTTCCCTGTCCCTGGCCTGTCCCTCCTGGCCTGTCCCTGGGCCATGTGCCCCCGGGGGCATGAGGCAATATTTCGGCATGGGGGCGGGCCTTGGCCCGCACTTTTGAGTTCTGTTGCCATGAAGGGCAGGGCAAGCCCTGCCCCTGAAGTCTTGTCATTCCCGCGAAGGCGGGAATCCATTTTTTTTCTTATGGTTTTTCTCCGCGCCTCCGCGCCTCTGTGGTTAATCCTGCCGCTCTGTCGCTCTTGCCGCTCTTTCGTCATCCTGAGCCTGTCGAAGGATGTGCCTTTTTTATAGTGTTCAATCTTCCGGATTTTTTCACAGGAAGTTTGCTTAAATATCGCCTGCTTCCGCCGTCCGCCGGGTGTTCAAAGGGTGTTCAAGGCGGCCCGGCCTTCATTGCGAGGCATCCTGAGCCTGTCGAAGGATGAGCCTGTCGAAGGATGTGTCTGTCGAAGGATGTGTCTGTCGAAGGATGTGTCTCATTGTCCTATCCTTTCATCCTGAGCCTGTCGAAGGGTTAAAGGGAGGCCGGGGGGATTATGTCTCTTGAACCCTCGAATCCTGTCTTTTTTCCCCACCCATGTCAAAGAACGCTCTACGCCATTGTACTTTCAGCAGGCGGAACTCGTCCATGTGAACCAGTTCACCTTGACGAGTTCCTTTTTCTGTTCCATCCTGTTTCCCTTGGGGGGGGGTGAGGAAGGGCGCGCGCCTTCACAAACCGGGGGTTAAAAGTTTAGATAGGCGGGACTTTCCAGTCCCGCAAAGCCGACTTAGCAGGAATTGACGTGTTCCAGAAATGAAGATTTGCGGTTGAAAGGGGCAAAGCGTCATATGTATTTGGGGCAATACACATTCAAATAACAATCATTGCAGGTCGGATTCGTAGGTCTGCACCAATTTCTTCCTATCACCCAGCAAGATAAATCAAATATTCCAGGATATTCAGGATTAAGCTCTCTGGCGCAATAAATCAACTCGTCATTATCAGAATCTTCGGATATAAGGCCGAGTCTTTTGAATACCCTCTTAACGTGGATATCCGGGGAAATATCTATACAAAGGTAATCAGCCATAGGAATCTTAAATTCTCGTGCCAGGATATTTGCAGCCATCGTTGCTATTTTTACGCCCACCCCATGAAATTCCAGAAATCTTCTGACGACAGTTGCGCTATTTGGTTTTTCGGCCCATATCCTCGAGGCATTCCCTTCATAATCGGGGGGGACAACTAATTTCGGGGACATGATACTTAATTCTTGATTATTTATCAAGCCAGTGGTTATCATCGCAAATGGCAAGGTTCGCAAGAGTGGTAGTGCCGGGCGTGCCCCATCATGTAACCCA
>CBDVCR010000107.1:0-9821 GCA_965372535.1 uncultured bacterium
CGCCTATGCCCATGATTGCCAACATAGCTTCTTGTTCTCTTTTTCCATAGTGCTCATGCAATGAACGGGTTAAACGGCGGCCCCCGGGGCGCGGGCCTTTTATTCAGGGCATTGCCGTGGTATTATTTAACGCATGAAAGGCCATGAATTCGAAGAAGGGGGCGAGCCCGACGACTGGGTCGAGGCGTTCTGCACCTACGACCCCGTTGAGGCGGAGATTGTAAAGGACCTCCTCGAAAGCGGGGGGATTTCCGTCAATACGGTTTCCCTCAAGGTGGGGCCTTACCCCGTCAACATAGGCAGAATGGGCGAGGTAAAGCTTATGGTAAGGGAAAAAGACCGGGAAACCGCCCTCAAGGCCATCGAGGAATTCAAAGAATAGTTTCCCGCCCCCCCATCTGGCGTCCTGATGCGGAAATCCGTCAATTTTTACCTGTTAAACTTCGTAACATACTGAAAAACAATAGTTATTAAATTTTTTTATTGACAGAATATTTCACCTGTGTTATATTTAAGTTTACCCTGGGGGAGGCCCCAAACGGCCTGAGAGTTTCCCTACTGAGGGAAAGACTCCATGAACCTGAACCGGGTAATGCCGGCGGAGGGAAAGGGAGATACCGTATCTTCCTGATTCGTGGGTGCGGTTTTTTTATTTTATATTTATGAAGCTGACCGTCAACGGAGAGGAATTAAGGACGCAGGCGGCGACCCTGCGTGAGCTTATCGAGGAGATGAGGCTCAGGCCTGAGGGAGTCGCCGCGGAGGTGAACCTCGGCGTGGTAAGCAGGAAGGATTTCCCCACCCACAGGCTGAGGGAAGGGGACGCCGTCGAAATCGTGAATTTCGTGGGGGGAGGATAAGTCGGGAGTTTGGAAGACAGGCTAAAAATTAAGGGGATAGAGTTTACGTCGAGGCTCTGGGTCGGCACCGGCAAGTACAGGGACTTCGAGGAGACCCGGAGGGCCGTTGAGGCGTCGGGGACCGACGTCGTGACGGTGGCCGTAAGGAGGGTGAACATAACCGACAGGAAGTCGGAAAACCTGATGGACTACATAGACCCTAAAAAGTACAAGATACTGCCCAATACCGCGGGCTGCTACAACGTCGAGGACGCGCTCCGTTACGCGAGGCTCGCGAGGGAGGCGGGGGTGTCGGACCTCATAAAGCTCGAGGTCATAGGCGACGAGCGGACGCTTTTCCCGGACGTATGCGGCCTGCTGGAGGCCACCGGGATACTGGCGAAAGAGGGGTTCATAGTGCTCCCCTATACAAACGACGACCCGGTTACCGCAAGGAGGCTCGTCGATGCCGGGGCCGCGGCGGTCATGCCCCTTGCGGCGCCCATCGGCTCGGGGCTGGGCATAAGGAACCCGTATAACCTGAAGATAATCATGGAGACAATGGACGTACCGGTGGTGGTAGACGCCGGGGTCGGGACCGCATCAGACGCTGCCGAGGCAATGGAACTCGGCTCCGACGCCGTGCTCATCAACACCGGCATTGCCGGGGCGGACGACCCCGTATTAATGGCTCAAGCCATGAAACACGCTGTGATGGCAGGAAGGTTCGCGTATAGGGCCGGAAGGATTCCGAGGAAACTTTACGCGACTGCCAGCAGCCCGATAGAGGGGATGCTATGATGGCATTGGTAAGCGAAAAGGAAAGAAGGACGACGTATCAGCCCATTGATCTGGACTTTAGCCTGTACATGGTTACGGACAGGCGCCAGACGGGCGGAAAACCCCTTCTCAAGGCGTTGGAAGAGGCCCTCAGGGGAGGGGTAAGGTCTGTGCAGCTCAGGGAAAAAGACCTGGGCACAAGAGAGCTCCTGAGGCTCGCCTACGCTACGCGCGAACTCACCCTGCGCTTCGACGCAAGGCTGTTTATCAACGACAGGGTGGACATCGCCGTTGCCGTGGACGCCGACGGCGTACACCTGGGAATGAGGAGCATACCTCCCTTTGCCGTCCGGAGGTTCGCCGGGAGGCTTATCATAGGCGTTTCGACCCACAGCCTGGAAGAGGCCGTACGGGCCGAAAACCTGGGGGCGGACTTCATAACGCTCGGGCCTGTTTTCCAGACTCCCTCCAAGGCCGGCTACGGAGAGCCCCTCGGGCTCGATACGCTGGAGGAAGTGGCGGGGAAGGTCTCCATCCCGGTCTTCGCAATCGGCGGGGTAAAGCTCGAAAACGTCAAGGACGTTATGGCGCGGGGGTCCCATGGCGTGGCCATGATATCGGGCATAATGGGCGCAAAGGAAATAAAGCAGGCGGCCCTCAGGACGTTAAAAGAACTTAGATGACGAGGATTGAGGCCGCAAGAAAGGGCGCCGTCACCGACGAGGTCAGGGAGGCGGCGGCCTCTGACGGCGTTTCTCCCGAAAATCTCGCTTCCGACATAGCCGGGGGCCTTAGCGTCATCGCCCGGAACTCCCTTCGCGGGATTAAGCCCGTTGCCATCGGCCGGGGGCTCGGCACCAAGATCAACGCCAATATCGGCACCTCCAGGGACCGGGCCTCATTCGATGAGGAGAAGGAAAAGCTCAAGGTCATCGTCGAGCACGGCGGGGACGCCGTCATGGAGCTTTCAACCGGCGGGCGGATAAGGCAGCTCAGGGAGTACATCATCAGGGAATCCCCCATCCCCCTTGGCACGGTGCCGGTTTACGAGGCGGTCATCAGGGCGGTGGAGGCGCGGGGGAAAATCGCCGACATGACCCCGGACGACATATTCGGCGTAATAGAGGAACACGGCGCCCAGGGCGTTGATTTCGTCACCGTCCACTCCGGCCTTACCCTCTCTGCCGTGGAAAGGCTCAGGCGGCAGGGCAGGACCCTGGATATAGTAAGCAGGGGCGGGTCGTTCCTCCTTGAGTGGATGGTCTACAACGAAAGGGAAAACCCCCTCTACGAGCAGTTCGACAGGCTCCTTGAGATTGCGAAAAAATACGACATGACCCTGAGCCTCGGCGACGGCCTCAGGCCGGGCTGCCTTGAGGACGCTACCGACAGGGCGCAGGTCGAGGAACTCCTCACCCTTGGGGAGTTGAGGGACGCGGCCCTTGAAAACGGCGTGCAGGTGATTATAGAGGGCCCGGGCCACGTGCCCCTGAACCAGGTGGAGCTGAACATAAAAATCCAGAAAGAGCTCTGCAAGGGCGCACCCTTCTATGTGCTCGGCCCCCTCGTGACCGACGTGGCCATGGGTTACGACCACATAGCGGGCGCCATCGGCGGAGCGGTTGCCGGGGCCGCGGGCGCGGACTTCCTCTGCTACGTCACCCCCGCCGAGCACATCAGGCTTCCCAACGTCGAGGACGTGCGCGAGGGCGTAATCGCCTCCAAGATTGCCGCCCACGCCGCGGACATCGCCAAGGGCCTTCCCCGGGCCCTGGAAAAAGACCGGAAGATGGCCCGGTGCAGGAAGACCCTGGACTGGGACGGGCAGATGGCCCTTAGCTTCAACCCCGCGAGGGTCAGGAACTGGAGGGCCGAAGTCCCCCCCTCAGACAGCGAGGTCTGCAGCATGTGCGGGGAGTTCTGCGCCATACGCACCGTGGAGAGGGCGTTGAAAAGAAAACCCTGAGCGGTGAAAAAGTTCCTCATATGGGGCATCATCGTTTCGCTTGCCGCTTCATATGTAATAATATCGAGATTTGGCGAGCGTGACGGCAAGACCATTTTCAGGCAGGAGGGCTGCACTTCCTGCCATGTCCTCAGGGGAACCGGCTTCGGCGCCATAGACCTTTCCGATGTAACCGAAAGAAAGACCGATGCGTGGATAAGAGACCAGATTAAAAACGCAAGGCTCCACGACCCCGACTCCGGCATGCCGGGTTTCGGGCACCTTGAGGACAGGGAACTGGACGCGCTTGTCGGGTTCCTCCACGGCGAGGAATGACCCTTGCCGGTGTGGGGCCGCTTGAGGCGCAAAGCGTCTGATGCCCGGGGCGGCTTTATGGAACCAGGGAGTTCCCCCAATAATTAACCCTATAAGCTGCGTAACCCCTTTAAAGAAAAAACAAACATTGGATTTGCAAAGTGGTCGTGAGATGGTTTTCGAAATGTGCTTGTCCGTTTTATGCACCTCGCATCCTTCGACAGGCTCAGGATGATTCGACAGGCTCAGGATGATTCGATAAGCTCAGGATGCAGGCATGGTGAGCCTGTCGAACAGTGCCGGCGAGCTGAACCGGATAGGCGAATTTTGAAAAAACGGGGGAACTTTTTGCAAGTAAAAGAGTTAAGATAAAAGCCGTCATTCCCGCCTGCGCGGGAATGACGGATGAAGGGAAGCGGCAATTACGGATGAAGAACCAAAAAATGGGGGAACTCCTCTCTATGGGACCGCTTGAAATCATAAGGAAATATTACGCCCCGTTTCCGGAGGCGTTCGAAATATTAATGAGGCATTCCGGGATGGTCGCCCGAAAGGCCATCGAGGTCGCCGCGCGGGCGCCGCACCTTCGCCCTGATATGGGCTTTATCGAGGAGGCCGCCCTGCTGCATGACATAGGCATGTTCCTAACGGACGCCCCGCCCCTTGGCTGCTCGGGAGACAGGCCCTACATATGCCACGGTCTCCTCGGCGGGGAGCTTCTCGATGCCGAGGGTCTTCCGCGCCACGCCGCCGTCTGCGAACGCCACGTGGGGGTGGGGCTTCGGGCGGAAGACGTAAGGGCCGGCGGCCTTCCCCTCCCCGAAAGGGACATGACCCCCCGGAGCGTCGAGGAGAAGATTATCTGTTTCGCGGACAAGTTCTTCTCAAAAGTCGGGGAGACTGAGAAGGAAAAAACTCTCGACTCCGCAAGGGCGTCCGTCGGGCGGTACGGGGCCGACAAGCTCCGGGTCTTCGACGAATGGGTGGAACTTTTCGGGGAGTGAGGCCCTCCCTCCCTCTAACCCGTTCATTGCATGAGCATTATGGAAAAAGAGAACAGGAAGCTGTGATAATGCGGGTTGACATGGGTGGTGGGTTTGCCTGGAAAAGGGAATATCACGGCAGAGAGCTTCCCTTTTTGTATATCTGTTTGTTTCGTTTCTAAAGAATATCGCTTACAGGTCTGTTGCCGCGTGAAGAGTTGCAATGGAGGCAGGACGTGACGAGATTATTGTACGAGTTGTCCCCACCACGTGAGACAGGCTGGATATGGTCTAATGTGGCGGAAAATCGGGTCAGTTGCTTCTTGCAATAATGGCATTTGTATTCATCGCGCTCAAAAATCTTCGACCTGTTTTCGGCCATATTATAGTAATCCAGTTCCTTCTCCGTATCTATGGTTCCCACATTCAAGGAGCAAGTGCAACAGCGGCGACTTCTGCTGGAGTTTTGTAGCCCAGGCATTTCCTGGGCCTGTTGTTAATCCGTGACTCCACCCATGCCACCTGCTCGACCGTTATCTTACTGAAATCCGTGCCTTTTGGAAAGTACCTTCTGACCATTCCGTTGACCTGCTCATTCGACCCTCTCTGCCACGAAGCGTAAGGGTCGGCAAAGTAGCACTGAATACCGATTGCCTTGGTGATTTCCTCATGTCCCGAGTTCTCGGTCCCGTTATCCAGAGTAAGTGTGCGTCTGGTTTTCTCAGCCAGCCCCTGGAGCCTCTGCACCACCGTGTCCGTTGTCTGCTCCGCTGTCTTCCTGTCGATTCGCGTCAAAAGTAGCAGCCTGCTCTTGCGCTCCACCAGAGAGTTCAGGGCGGCCAGACTTTTTCTCGATACCAGCGAGTCCCCTTCCCAATGTCCGTAACGACTGCGATTGTCCGCCGAGACGGGCCGCTCCTCTATAGGAATTCTGTTTGGAATCTTGGCCTTACGCTCCTTTCTGCCGATTCCCTTCTTCTTGCGTTTGTGATGGCCCCGAACCAGATATCCTATCAGTTCCTCCCTGCCTTCGGTCTTCGGGTGATAGATGTACTGGTAGATAGCCTCATGGCTGATGCTGGCCCCACGTATGTCCCCTCCTATCTTGCCAGCTATAATATCGGGTGACCATTCAAGGGCAAGCTTCTCACGCACATAGGAGACAATGCGCTCATTCTTGAGCCTTGGGCGCTTACCCGACTCCTTCTTCCTCGTTACCGCTCGCTCGTGGGCCTTGCATGACAGATAGACCCTGTAGGCAGGAGTAGAGTTCCTTTTCAGCTCCCTTGATATGGTGCTCTTGCAACGCCCAAGCACTTCGGCTGTCTCCGCCATCGTATGCCCCTGCCGCTTCATCTCGCTTATCGTTTCCCTGTCCTCAAGGCTAAGATGCCTGTATCCTTTTCCCATAAACACCCAGAGTACCAGCCCAAAGGCCGCCACGCCAAGTGTTGCACTTCCTTATTGAACCTGGGACCTAAAAATAGATTATTCCTTTGGGCATTTTGATATTATTCCGATATAACATCCACCCTCCCGATAGGCGGGACTGGAAAGTCCCGCCTATGCCTGTGATTGTTATCAAGCCTTTTGTTCAATTTTTAAAATAAATCCGAGAGAGGGTGAGGAGGCCCCAGAGGTCTCGTTTAAATGCCTGCGACAATCGAAGACGTTTTAGGGCGCATAGAGGACAAGAAAAGGGATTACCAGAGCTATGACTTCACCCGCGCGGAAAACGACGCCTTCAAGACCTTCTTCGACCTTGCGCAGGAGTTCGAAGACACCCGGGATTTCTATAACCTCTGCGTGGCCGTGCCCAAGGCCTTTTTCGGCCTCGACGCCCGGCTCTACCTGATAGACCCCGGAGAAAACAGGTTCCTGCTCGCCCGTTGCCCTGTCAAGACCCTCAAGGTAGCCGGCGTCCCGAACCCGGGTGAGGAGCTTACCACCTACCTCAACCGGCGAGATAGTCTGTTCAGCACCATCAGCGGAGCCCCCAAAGCACGGGGGCTTATTGTGTCTTACGGGCAGCCAGCTATTATCAGAGGGGGTCCCTGCGCCTTGCCTCTATCAAAATCCTGCCAAATCGATTTTAAGACAGGTTATAGAAAACCGTTTGTGCTCGCTGGCATAATCCTAAGGCGGCGCGGACATGCGCGCATGGCGGCCTCTGGGTCCTCCCGTGAGAGCATACCGCACTGCGGATTCCCCACTTCAACCCTTTTGGGGTGCAAGGTTTTGTTCAGGCCTTTGTCCCTGCCATAGCTGTTCTATGTCGATTGTCACTATTCCTATGGACAGCCTGGCCTTCTCATATTCGGCCAGGCTATGTTCCCATGGCATAATCTCCCCGGCTTTTCCCGTGGCTGTTACGTTTGGACCTGTATCAATATCAGGGCTGCCGCCGGGCCATTTGCCAACGGTCGTCTCCGATCCCGGCAGGCTGTTGAATGGCCGTGATGACACGAAGGTCCTGTCATAGACAAGCCTGAGCCTGTCCACCCCGTCAACGGCAATACCGGGTTCTATATCGAAAGAATAGCTCTCGACCTTCTCTTGCGGGGAAAAATCGCCAATAAGCTGTTCATTAACGTATGCAGAAACCTTGACTCCTTTTGCGTCGGGCAGCGCAAAGGAGGCCAGGCTCAGCGTATAGGCCTTCTCCGGCATGAGATTCAAAAGGATCACAGAACTGTCCGCGCCAGACAGTGCGTAGGCCGCTTTGTCCTTGCCAAGGCCGTTGAACCAGCCTTTAAAAAAGTATGGTATTGATGAAAGCTTGCCCGCATAAATCGTCTTTCTCGCGTACTCCCGTTTTAGCGCTATCCGCATAATAACGGTTTCGTCGTCCTCGTAGACCGTTTCCGCCCCGGTCAAGGCAGAAACGAAGGCATTGGAGACCCCTGTTTCCTTCTTGTGAATCACCACATGGCCAACCTCAAACAGGCCTATCACCTCCGAGGCGAGCGCCTTCTCATCTTCCATGGCGGAAACCGGCACATCATATCCTGACTCCAGAAGTATAAAAGCCCTGAGGAGGGGCAGGTTCAGGTACCCGAACATCATCTCCACCGAAGAGAGCCTTGATAAAAAACCCCCGAAAATCCTCTTGCCGTGAGCTCGCTGGTAATTAATCGTTGGCATAAAGGTTCGTCCTATGTAGCCGTTGCCGCTCCTCACAAATAGCGGCAGTTCTATTATGCTGTCGGATTCCTTGTCAGAAGCTATGATCTCATAGCCTTGCGGCACCCGGCTGTCAAACACCTGCTGGACCACCATGCCGTCTGCAAGAACCAGCGCAATCACAGCCACCCATAAAAACCTTGCCCTCTTGTTCAGCCAGACAACACCGTATGCGCATATGATCGAAAGGCAGAGCATCGCAGGGATTATGAATCGTACAGGCACTCTCATGTTAGTGAGCTTTGGCGCCTTCATCATAAGCGCAAAAGGCAGGGGCAGCCCAAGGTCGTGCCCCATTACATGGAGGCTTCTGCCCATGGAAAGCAGCAGGAAAAACAGGAAAGAAACAAGAAACAATTTAACCCACTCCCCCTTCAACCCGGCCTCACGCAAGCCGAGAACCAGAAGCGCAAGAACCGTATAACCCATAAACGCAGAACCGATGGAGATCTGTCCTGCCATGCCGCGCGCAAGCCCTCCGTATACCGGATTGCCCGCAGGAGGGATTATGAAAGATAACAGATCGGCATAATCCCAGCTCTTGCCTATCCATTTACCGATGGTCTCTATGTCAGTGGGCGCATTCAGCGCCGAGAGAAGATGGGGCAGCACAAAGGGCAATGAGACCAGGACTGTCAGGGCCGCTGCCTTAATGGCAGCAATAAAGCGGTCCCTCCGAGCAGCCGCGATATAGAATATCAGAAGAGCGGTCAGCATAGCGGCAAAAATTGCATATGTCATTGACGTCAGGTAGTTAAGCCCGAAGATTATACCGGCAAATACAGCATTCCTCAACGAATGCCCATCTTCCCATAACGCCTTGATAAGAAACAGGACGTAAAAAGGCAGCCAATGCGACATCACGATGTTATAGTGCCCGCCCAGGACGAGCATTTTATAGGAACAGAATGAGAATATCGCGCCGGAAACAAATGCCGCCCTGCTGTCTCCCACGAGATGCCAGACAAGGAGAAAAGTCCCGAAACCTGTGAAGATGAATGAAACCATCAGCAACAGGTTGTTTATGGCCACGATATCCATGAAATATTGAAGCGGGACGGACAAGAGAGAGTTCAGGAAAATATACGTATGCATCGCAAGGGCCGACCTGAAGGGAATGATCTGGTGCTCGGTATATAAGGGGCTCTGCCCGAGCTCCATTAAAGAATGTTTCGCCCACCAGAAGTTCCAGATGAATTGCTGGTCGTCACCACCCGAGCCTGGCACATGAGTGAAAAAAACAGTCACGAGTGGATAGGTCATCAGGACGGTAATTGCAAAATAGCCCGCAAGGGCCAGCAGGTAAGGCTTCTTAACCGTGCCCACGGGGTTCACGTGCTTCAGGGGGTCCAGCGTGAGCCTCCCGAGGGCCTTTGCCGTGGGGGGTCCCCGAGCCTGTAGGCCGCGTAACCGTGGGCCACCTCGTGGAACGTGACCGCGATAACGATGGGCACCACGCCGATTATTATCTTCAATACCATATCTTCCATTGACATCCCGCCTTTCCGGTCCGTCTATTTTAGAATATCCGGAGCTGTGAGGCCATCCGGGGTGGGATAGTCTGGCTCTCTTTTCTATACAAGTTGCGTGCCAGTTTAGTGGCAAATTAAATATGCAGAAACTATTTAAAATAGTATTCATGCGGGTTTGGGCGGGAAACGATTTTTTTTCCTGAGACTCCCCGGCAAGGAGCAACCGGAAAATCAGGCTGATTTAGTGTGATATCCACCGCCCTACAGATAGATTGGACACTGAATAAGCAAGCATAATAGCTTA
>CBDVCR010000108.1:0-9804 GCA_965372535.1 uncultured bacterium
GCGCCTTCTTACTTAGCGATATCGGAGAAGGTTATTCGCCGTTTTCTACTCATGCCACTGTTTTCCTTTTTGTAAAATTACATTTGAAATCATCACAATTATACCAAAAACCGGACATGCGTGATACAGGAAGTTGCCCTCCCCCACCACTCCATTCATAATCACCGCCATTCAACCGGCCTTAAGGCTCATCGGCCCTTTTTGAGCCTGTAGCGGTTGGTGATGGGGAAGCGCCTGTCCTTGCCGAAGGCGCGGGGGGTGATTTTTATGCCGGGCGGGGCCTGCCTGCGCTTGTACTCGTTTCGGTCTATCATGTTTATGACCTTGCTCACGCAGTCCGGCTCGCACTTGAAAAAGGCCACTATCTCCTCGAAGCTGTTCTCCTCCTCTATGTACGCCTTGAGCACGGGGTCCAGCACCGGATAGGGCGGCAGCGTGTCGGTGTCCTTCTGCCCGGCCCTGAGTTCCGCGCTGGGCTCTTTCCAGAGTATGCGTTCGGGTATGGGCGGGGCGTCCCCGGCCAGCGCGTTTCTCCATCTGGCAAGTTCGTAGACCAGCGTCTTCGGCACGTCCTTTATGACCGCGAAGCCCCCGGCCATGTCGCCGTAGAGCGTGGCGTAGCCCACGCTCATCTCGGACTTGTTGCCGGTGGCCAGGACCATGAGACCTAACTTGTTCGAAAACGCCATGAGCAGGTTGCCCCTTATCCTGGCCTGGAGGTTCTCCTCGGCGGTGCCGGCCCTGAGGCCCTTAAACGGCTTTTCGAGTGCCCCGAGGTAGGCGTCAAATACGGGGTCTATGGGGATTTCGGTCAGCTCGACGCCCAGGGTTTTCGCAAGCCCGCGGGCGTCCTCCCCGCTTTCCCTGGATGTATACCGCGAGGGCATGAAAAGGCCTCTGACGTTTTCCCGCCCCAGGGCGTCAACGGCAATGACGGCCGCCAGCGCCGAGTCCACCCCGCCGCTTAAGCCTATGATGACGCCCTTGAAGCCGTTCTTCCCCACGTAGTCCGAAAGCCCGGTCTTGAGCGCTGCATAGACCTCCTCCTCCCTCCCCATGGGGGGCGGCTCCGTCCGCGCCCCGAGCTTTTTCCTTTCCGGCGGCCTTTCATGCGGCACGTCCACCATGTCCACGCCGCCCTTTTCGAGGGCGCGCGCCTGCTGCCTCCTCCGGGGGTCCTGGAGCCTCTGCATGAACACCCCCTCTATGTCCAGGTCAGCGACCACCAGGTCCTCCTCGAACCTCCTGCCCCTAACTACGACGTCCCCTTTTTCGTTGGCGATAAAGCTCCCGCCGTCAAAGACAAGCTCGTCCTGCCCGCCCACGGCGTTTACGAAGGCCACGATGGAGGCGTTGTCCGCGGCCCTCGTAAGGAGCATCCGCTCCCTGGAGTTCACCTTGCCCATTGTGTAGGGGGAGGAGCTTATGTTTATTATCACCTCCGCCCCGGCAAGGGCCTGAAGCCTCGCCGGCCCCTCGGGGTACCACATGTCCTCGCAGATTGTGAGTCCCACGAGCACGCCGCCCACCCGGTAGACCGGGCGCCTCGCGCCTGCCTGGAAGTACCTCATCTCGTCGAAGGGGCCGTAGTTCGGAAGGTACACCTTGTGGTAGACATCGACCGTTTTTCCGGAGGACATGACGGCGGCGGCGTTATATATATCGTCCACGCGGTCCACAAAACCCACAATGGCCGTAATGCCGTCGCACTTCCGGCGGATTTTTCGCAGGGCCCTCAGGTTGTCCTCCAAAAAGGAGGGTTTCAGAAGGAGGTCTTCCGGGGGGTAGCCGGTGAGGGCAAGCTCCGGGAAGGCCACGATGTCCGCCCCCTCCCTTTTGGCCTTGCCTATGCAGCTTATAATCTTTCCGGCGTTGCCCTCAAGGTCGCCCACCGTGGGGTTTATCTGCGCAAGGGCAAGCCTGAGTTCCTTCATGTAACCTATAATAATCCAACCCCCCCTCGTTGTAAAGGAGGCGCGGAGGCTTTTTGCCCCGGAAAGAACCGGCGCGAGGGGCGCTAAGAGCCTGTCGGACTTGATGGCAATGATTTTACGGAAACCGGAGATACAATCTGGTTTTGCCTCATCATGATGCCCGTTTTAGTTAGCAGACCTTCCTTATGGTGGACAGAAACGGAAAAACCCCCTTCAATGGTCCCCTTTACCCCGCAGTGGCCGCCAGTTTCATATTCCAGAGCCGCTTGAAGTTATAAGCCACCGTCACCAGCTGCCACTCGCCGCTGACTTTCTCCAATCCCCTTAGTAAAAACTGCCGAAACCCCATGCACTGCTTGATTATCCCGAAGACCGGTTCCACCGTCTGCTTCCTCCGCGCATACAGCGCCCGGCCCGTCTCTGTCTCAAGCTTTGTTTTCATCTTTTTGATCCACTCGGCCTTTGCTTTTTGCGGACAGACCTTCTTGTCTTTCTCCGGCCTGTAATCGTATTTCCTTCTCTTGCTCTCCGCCCCAGTGGCCACATACACCTCTATTGCTTCAGCCTCCAGGTCCGCAACCTCATCCCCGCATGCATAGCCCGAATCCGCCAGCTCCCTATCGGCTTTGCCAACCCCTTCCGCTATGGCCTTTACGTTCTTGACCAGCTCGCCCCGGTCGCTGGCGCACTGGCTTGCCCGGGCACTCAGTACAAGCTGCGCCCCGTCGGCATCCACTGCGGCCTGCGCATTATATGCCTGCTCATATCCGCTCCGCTTGTTCTTCCTCATCAGGCGGCTGTCCTCGTCCACAAGGTTCACCTGCTCATCGGGCTCAGGCTCCTGCTTCGGGGGCTTTATCTTCTTGCCCTTGCGCCTCCCATGGCGCTTCTCCCGCTCGGCCGCCTTGCCCTCATATTCCTCGCGCCCGGCTTCGGCCCTCTCCCTGGCCCGCTCCTCAAGCTTCCGGCGCGCCGCCTCCATCTTCTCGCGCAGCTTCTCCCTGCGCGCTATCTCCTTGGGCAGCGATTGACCGTCCTCGGCATCCTTGCTGTCCGCCGCCTCGGCTTTGTCCATCAACTCCCTGACGTCCCCGTCAAGCTGATCCGCCAGCTCCCCGGCACGCTTGTAACCCACGTTCTTGTGCTTGCCGGCGTTGGCCTTCACCTTCGTGCCGTCCACGCTCACCGTGCCCACCTTCAGCAGCTTCAGCTCCCGCGCCAGCTCAAGCACACTCACGAAACACTCGGCCATTGCATCGAAGTTCTCACGCCTGAACTTGCATATCGTGTCATGGTCGAGGCGTTTTGTCCTGATGAAGCCAAACGAATACTTAACCGGCTTGAGATCCACTACACTCCCAAACACGGCAGTTGGTTGAACATGGCAGAGATTAAGTTATTAATCCGGTCATTAAATAGGTGACAAATCAGGGGTAAATGTTGTATAATTAGTCGTCCCTGAAAAAGCCGGGATTTCAGGCTGACAGGGTCAACCTGCAAATTGATTGCACTCTGGTAAGCGTCCTTGGGCGGCAATGCTTATCCCGGAGGATTCCCGACCAGTTGTCATTGCGGAGCGAGATCGCGGCATGGGAAACCGCTCGCAACGAAAAAGCAACGACCATTGATTGGCGATTTACAACCGAAGATGCGAGGGTAAAATTGAAAAGGCTCTACCCATCATTTGGAGATTGACGGGGCACTAGTGCCGTCTGCTCTCCCCATATCCGGAATGCCACGATACACATGTGAAACCCTTTACACAGCCGTTGTGTGATTTTCCGCCATTTGACGCAACCCTTTACCTTTTTTGTCACCACGCCCTGCGCAAGGAATTCGTAATATGCCGATTTTTCTGGTTTTATTTAAAACAAGAGGCTGGCAAGAAAATTGCAAAACTTTATTTAGGCACATAAAAGCAAAGATTAAAAAGAAGGTAAAAAAGGAGGTGAGGCAGATAAGGAAAAATCTTTTAAACCCCTGCCCGCGGTGCTACACTGGGGGTAGGGAATGCGGCAAGGAGGTTGGCCATGAAAAAGAACGAGGACCTCAGGGAATGGTCAAGGGAAATGTACCGGGAACTCAGGATTTATGAGTACAAGTCCTGCAAGATACTGGACCGGTGTTGCCGGGCGGCTCTAGGCGGGGGCGTGGAGCTGACTTGCTATGAGGACCCCGTGCTCCTCGGAGAGTACCAGTTGAAGCTCAACTACTGTCCCGAATGCGGAAGAAAACTTGATTGAGACATGCGCATCACGCGGTCTGCCCTGGAAAGCCGCGGCGCACAGGCAAACATAAATCGTATCTTCCGTCCTCCCTCGGCGGACGGCTCCCTGGATTTATTTCAAGCCGGGGGACTCGCTGCGGTCTTGTCGAGGGGCTGGAGGTTCCTCACCTATTGCCTTTTTTCTCTGCCATTGGTATATTTTTTTAATAGGGCCGCGAAACGTTTCGGACGTTAGAGGGGGACTTCCTTCGGGAGGGGCACTGCTCGTCGCGGCTCTTTTCTTATACACCGTGAGCCGGAGAATTAACGGCCCTCTGCTCGGCGTAGAAGCTCCGCGGCCTGCCTTTTCTCTTCTTCTATTATTCTTTAATAATAAAAGATAGTAATAGTATTAGGCCCCGGAGGAAAGTTCAATAAAACCCGAAGTCCTTGAGATATAGGCTTTTTTACTGTTGGCATTTCTGTTTGCAATGTTTTATTATTACTAACCATTTAAGGGGGAGCCGGTTGCCAAGAACTTGTTCACACCCCTTTTAAATCGTTCTTGCCAAGGTTGCCAACATGCGCTATAATAGCTGACTCACCGGCAGAGAGATATTAACATTTGTTGGGAAGATGTTGATAACTTATTGCGGTGGCCCGTTGGCGGACGGCATGCGCAGCGGCGGCGGGCACTTGACGAAAGCAAGGAGGTTCGGCCAGGAGAGTGGAAGCACGGGGGATGCGGTCCCCCGCATCTTTTCTTGAACCGTCATTTTCTTTTAGCTCTCGGCAATAGACCATGCAGGCGCAGGACATGTGGGAGAAAAGCCTCCAGTTGATAAAGGAAGAAGTGGGCGACGGGGTATTCGAGCTGTGGTTCAGTCCCATGCGCCTCGTGAGCCTGCGCGACGGTGCCGCGGTGTGCGAGGTCCCGAACCGTTTCTTCAAGGAATGGATAGAGGACTTCCACCCCACGCTCATCTCCGACGCCCTGTCGCGGGTGTCCGGCTCGCTGGAGAACATCGGGGTCAAGTACCGCATATCGGAGAAACAGGACGCCGAGCTCAAGCGCTCCGACCAGAAGCTCGAAAGCAGAAAAACCCGCCTGGCCAGGAAGGGCATCTTCCTCAACCCCCGGTATACGTTCGGTTCCTTTGTCGTGGGCCCCTCCAACCAGTTTGCCGATGCGGCGGCCAAGGCGGTTTCGGAAAACCCCGGCAGGGTCTACAACCCCCTGTTCATCTACGGCGGCGTGGGCCTCGGAAAGACCCACCTCATCACGGCCGTGGGAAACAGGGTGGTGGACCTGAGGCGTGAACTCAACGTGCTTTACGTCTCGGCCGAGCAGTTCACGAACGAGGTGGTCTCGGCCTTCCGCCACCAGAAGGCCGAGGAGCTCAAGGCCAAGTTCCGGAGCCTCGACGTGCTCCTTATGGACGACGTGCAGTTCGTCGAGGGCAAGCAGGCCACCCAGGAGGAGCTTTTCCATACGCTTAACGTGCTTTACGAGAGGCAGAAGCAGATAGTGATATCCAGCGACCGGCCCCCCAGGGAGATACGCCAGGTAACCGACCGCCTGCGCTCCCGTTTCAGCATGGGCCTCATCGCCGACATTCAGCTCCCGGAGCTGGAGACCAAGGTGGCCATCATCCGCAAGAAGGCCGACGCCGACAGGATGCGCCTTTCGGAGGACGTGGTCTACTATATCGCCGACGGCGTAAAGAGCAACGTCCGCGACATAGAGGGCTGCCTCATCAGGCTCGGGGCGCACTCCTCCCTGACCGGCGCGCCGGTGACGATGGAGATGGCGAAAAACGTGCTCAAGGACTTCATATCCGACGACGACCGGCCCGTCACCGTGGAGGCCATCATTAAGGCCGCGGCCGAGCACTACGGCATCAGGGTGCAGGAGCTGAAGGCCAAGAAGCGCACCAGGGACATCGCCCTGCCCAGGCAGGTGGCCATGTACCTTTCCCGCGATCTTACCGAGGCGTCCCTGAGCGACATAGGCAAGCACATGGGGGGCAAGGACCACGCCACCGTCATCTACGCCTGCAAGCAGATAGAGGCTCGCATGGGCAGGGACGACAATTTCCAGAGAATGGTAAAAAACCTGAAAAACAGGCTTAAGCCTTAGGAGGGGAAATGAAGCTGACCGTTTCGAAACAGCAGTTGTTGGACAGGCTCTCGAACATCCAGAACATCGTTGAAAAAAGAAACACCATGCCCATCCTGAGCCACTTTCTCCTGGACGCCGCAAAGGGCGGCTCGCAGATAACCGCCACCGACATAGAGACCGCCATAAGGGAGCCCCTGGAGGCCGAGGTCGAGGCCGAGGGCGTGCTCTGCATCCCCGCGCGCAAGCTCTTCGAGATAGTCCGCGAACTGGACGGCGACGTGGCCATCGAAAGCGAGGACTCGCAGTGGCTAAGGGTCGGCGCCGGGCAGTCCAGCTTCCGGCTGGCGTGCCTGGCCCCGGAGGAGTTCCCCACATGGCCCCTCCTTGAGGAGGCCGTTGAGATAAAAATGGACTCCCCCGTGCTCGAACAGATGATAGAGAAGACCATATACTCCGCGGGCGAGAGCGACACGCGCTATACCCTGAACGGGCTTCTGTTTCACATGGCCGGCGAAACCCTCACCGTGGTGGGTACCGACGGCCACAGGATGGCCATGATAGAGAGCACCATGCCCCAGGCCGTGGCCGAGGAGCAGAAGGTCATCGTGCCGAGAAAGACCACCTCGGAGCTGAGGAAGTTCCTTGACGGCGACGAGCAGGTCTCCATCGCCATCGGCAAGAACCACATACTCTTTAAGGCCGCGGGCATGGAGTTCCTCGCGCGGCTCATAGAGGGCACATATCCCAACTACTCGCAGGTCCTCCCGACCAACAACGAAAAAAAGCTAATCATAAACCGCGACGGGTTCATAAAGGCCCTGCGCAGGGTCTCGGTGATGAGCCGCGAGCGCAGTAACGCCGTCAAGATAGAGATAGAGCCCTCGCGCCTGAAACTCTCCTCCTCAAACCCCGACATCGGCGAAGCCAGCGACGAGGTGGCCATGAGCTACGAGGGCGAGGCCCTCACGGCGGGCTTCAACGCCCGATACCTGCTCGACGTGCTCCAGGCCATGTCGTCCGAGTCGGTCTCCTTCGAGCTTCAGGACCAGCTCTCCCCCACGCTCCTCAAGGAAGAGGGCAACGAGTCCTACCGCTGCGTCGTTATGCCGATGAGGATATAGGCCGGGCGACGAAAGTAAAGAGCGAAGACTTAATAAAGAAATGCCTGGCCCTTGCGTCGGATTTCGCCAAGCTCCCGCTTGAACACTTGTGGGTTGATTACGACAAGGGGGCCGATGTCCTGTACCTGAACTTCAGGAAGCCGCAAAGGGCCACGAAAACCATAGAAGCCGACGACGACATACTGCTCAGGAAGGACGGAAACAGGATTGTCGGCATAACGATATTAAACGCAAGCTCAAGAAAATAGGCAACGAGAGTTACCGCGTAGCCCTCTCAGCCCTGCCCGATGGGTGCCGTGAATTCCCCGGACTTGCGCCTTAACCCTTATCGCCCCGAAAAAATTGTTGCCTTCTTTCAGTCGATATTTTTATAATGGGGACTACGATGAGGGGTAATTGAGGGTTATGAAGGCGCTGATATCCGATGAACTGATTGAGAAGAAGATTCTGCTAATCCGGGGGCACAAGGTTATGCTAAGCGTGCATCTTGCCGAACTGTACGACGTTGAAACGAGGACCTTGAATCAGGCTGTGAAAAGAAATAGCGACAGGTTTCCGGAAGATTTTATGTTTCAGATGAACGAGGCCGAGGCTGAACAACTGGTATCACAAAATGTGATACCACTGTGTCGTTATGCCGATGAGGATATAGGTCGGGGGCAGAAGAAAAATACTCGAAGGGTTTTTGATTGTTTTCTTCATCGCCTTGGAAGAGGAATTCCGGGAAGCCACAAGCCGGACGCGGAAAGATTACCGGTAAGCCTCCCTGCGGTGGGCAATCCTGTAGACCTTCACGAGCTTCCGGTGGTCGTCAATCTCGTACAGAATCCTGTAATCTCCAGACCGTATTCTCCATCTGGAGCCGGCCACCGCTGAGCTTCCTGGAATTATGAGGTCTGGGCTCCTCGTATAAGCCCATGATGAGGTTTTCGAACCTGGCAAGCTGCCTGCCCCGGAAGTCGTCCAAGTCCTTCCGGGCCTGGGGCATCAGCCTGACTTCATGGCTCAAGAGGTATTCTCTCTCCCGCGCCCGGCAAAATAGTCCCTGGCGGATACAGACCTGCCCTTGACCTTCTTGGCCTCTTCAATAAGGGCTATGTCAATGAGGTCTTCCTTGAAGCGGGGGTCGTTTACGACCTTCTCTATAAATGCCTCCCTCTCGGCCTCCTCCATAGCCTTGAAAGCCGTGAAGAATATCTCCGCGGTCGCCCGGCTTGCCTTCACGATACCACCTCCTCTTATGAATCAGTATAATACAATTTTTTGCCATCCCACAACTAACAAACGTCTGCGCACGCCCGCCTCTCCCTTGGCACGGAAGGAAGAGGGCGACGAGTCCTACCGCGTAGCCCTCTCAGCCCTGCCCGATGGTTGCCGTGAATTCCCCGGACTTGCGCCTGAACCCTTTTATCGCCCCGAAAAATTCCATTGCCTTCTTTCAGTCGATATTTTTATAATGATAACCACGATGAGGCGCAATTAAGGTTGGCGGTTGAGGAAATGGATTAATAATTAAGGGGAGCCGGTTACAAACCTGCTCCCGCAAAGAGAATTATAATGTTATATGGATGTGAGAATAGTTGTCGCGAAAGTTGGAAAAATTACTGGCGGAACAGGTAGCGCATCAGAACATTAAGCCCTATAGGCATAATTTATGGCAACTCTTAAGTTGAATGACTCGTTAAAAAATGAGCTTGCGAAAAAATTTCCCGATACTTTTGTAAAATATGTTTCTGGGTCGACTCTTTTCTGCGACTTTTTGTTGCGTGTTATAGATTCCGATGTTCATGCTATAAACCTCACCAAATTCCTTGACAGCAGTGTTTTATCATTTCATAAAAACCCAGATGTTCTCAAATACTTAGAGTCCGCCCCAGAGATATATCGCGCTAACACAATCGATTTGCCCGAAGTAGACTGGGCCTGGGCTACATATTATTTGCCGCGGGTATATGTATTTTTTCACACCACTAAATTCGATGGTAAGCGCTTGGATAGCGATTTGATTTCTATTATACTTGAGAATTTAAACCATTTGGTTTTAGACCCAGCAAATTTCAGCTATAGAATATCTGAAGGTGAAAAACATCTGACATTTTTTTCCAGGAAGTGCAAGGACGAAGCCTGGTATTACGATATTGGTAACGTCCTTGACACCATTGATGATTCAATAACCATGAAAACAAGACAGAATACCAGAGGGATATTCATGACTATAATAGAAGCTATTAAGCCGAAATTCATCGATGACCTAAGTGAGATCTTCGGACGCGGAACGATCTTGAAAATGATCGCGAGCAGGCACCTCTAATCGGTGGGTATTTAAAGTTGTAGGTGAGTTCATACCATAACCCATCCCTCACCTCGCTAGTGTTCTGTCTCATAATTAGCTTTACTTAAAGAGCATGTCTGTGTTACCAT
>CBDVCR010000109.1:0-9695 GCA_965372535.1 uncultured bacterium
ACGTCCACGACGTGACCATCACCCGTGAGGCCCCCAACTACAGCGGCGAACGGTAGAGGGCGACTTTCTGTTCCCGCCTTTTATCGGCCAAATGATGTCGGAAATAAGTAAGAATTGTTGGGTTTCGCGGCCGTGGTAGCACACCGGGTTTTTTGATTTAGTGCACAGGGGATTCTACTTCTCACTCTATCTTTTCAAGCTTAACTTTGCTATATACCCCATCATTACTGCTAATGTGACAAGTACTGTCCGTTCAAAGCCAATCCACCAATAAAGAAGCATAATTGCTATAATTGACTCTATTATCAGGGCATTTAAGCTTGTCATCCGCTCTTTAATTTTGCTCTCTTTTCTCTCCATTCATCGACCTCCTCAAGCCTTCAGTCTCCTTGTCTCCTCCAACAAATCCGCCTTCTTAATTATCCCTTGCTTGTCCATGAGGTTGACTATGGCCTTAAGGGTAATGACATTGCTCATTACCAGTTTTTTGAGGCTGACGGTTTCTTTTAGGGTCGAGCTTGTCTGCCATAATCGCATCTCTTTTTTATTTGTCTTTACCTTTAGAAGCTTTTTCCAGTTTTCCAATAGGATTCTTTGAGGGCATGTACAAATGATTTTTCTGCTTGCCAGTATCCTCACCAAAATGCTCAAATGCACCAACGATTAGATAATCGATTACATTGCGAAGGTCGGAACTGCTCCCCCTGCTGTTGACTACTCCTACCCATACTGGTTTAGATTGTTCGGAAAGCCCTTTAATCTCAAACAGTCTTAAAAGAAGCTGTCTACTATATATTGTTTTTGTCGCGCTACCAACTTCAGTAGTCGGTTCCAATTGACCACTAAATATATTCAATCTGGTACCACCATAGGAATACGTTCTCGAATACGTGTTCCCTTGGTCAATACCATAATCATAAAGTAACACGTAATCAGAATCTGATAGTTGCTCAACAGGAATGTAACCCTTTGCTTTAAGGGCTATCCTCATCTTTTCGCTAATTTCAGCTTCAAGAAAGGGATTGACCGCTTTCTTGTTTGCATATACAAAAATCTTTTTCTCATTCGGTATCGACAGCTTGCCACCCGTAAATCCATTTACCGTTACTTTATAATATGTTACACATGCATTGAAAGTCAGAAAAACGACTATAAATAGGAAAGACGATATTATTTTATGACGCATCTACCACCTCTTCCAGTTCTTTCCGAAAATAAAATATTTATATTGCAATAACTCTATCTCTTCCTAAACTCCCACGGCGGCATGGGGTTGTTGTCCTTCCACAGTCCTAATCTCTGAGAGCATACCATTAGAGATATTACTTTCCCACACTTGCCACTGTCAAGAAAAAAATAGGGGGGGTGCTTGACCTTTTCTAAAAAAAAGGAACACTGGTAAAAAACGGGCTGTTGCCCAAATCCCATAAAATTATCTCTTGATATAATAGAAGGGTTTCGAATACGAACAGAAGGAGATAATATCACTCCTTTGCGGGTTCAGGTTTGCAACCTGAACCCGATAGTTCGATTTCGTTTTAGGAGAAATTAAAGGAGCAGGTTACAAACCTGCTCCCGCAAAGAAATGAGACACATCCTTCGACAGGCTCAGGATGAATGGGGAGAGATTAAACCGGCCTGCCCTTAACACCCCTTGAACACCCGGCAGACGGCGGAAGATGCCGTTTTTTAAGCAAATATCCTTCCTGCCGAAAGACGCTATGGCAGCACATCCCGGAATTATCAGAATCACGTGCGATAAAATTTTAGGTGTCCTGGGAATTTTTTTAATAACTCGTGGTAAAATAGAAACGAGTCGTTTCCTTCTAAGGCGCCATACTCAGGAACTGAACTCTTGTCTTTGGCGATACATGACAGGATACGTCATGTGCGGGCACGGTGTGCTTATGGAGGGGGGGAGGAAATCAAATTAATCCGGGATGCATGTAAGCGGGAATGCTTATGGAAACAATATTTGAACCCCTGAGGATTAAAGGCAAGGAGATACCCGTTCCCGTCGTTCAGGGGGGGATGGGCGTCGGCGTGTCGCTGCACCCCCTTGCGGCGGCTGTGGCAAAAGAGGGAGGCGTCGGCATTGTCTCAAGCGCCTGCATCGATAGGCTGGTCTCCAGGAGGAACGGAAAAAAGGTCGGCACCTACGATGCCGTATACGAGGAGGTATCGCTTGCCAGGGCTGCCGGCGGATTCGCCGGCATCAACATCATGGTGGCGCTTATCAAGAGCTACGAGGACTCCGTCAGGGCGGCCATTGATTCCGGCGCCGACTTTATTATCTCAGGGGCCGGGTTGCCGCTTAACCTCCCCGACATCCAGCCCCCAAAGGATACCGCATTAATACCCATCGTGTCGTCCGCAAGGGCGCTGAAACTGATATGCAAAAAATGGGAGAGGCTGGGTTACAGGCCCGACGCCATCGTGCTTGAGGGCCCGCTTGCGGGAGGCCATATCGGCTTTAAGATGGGAGAGATAGGGCTTGAGGCCAACAGGCTCGAAAGCCTTTTCCCGCCCGTCAAGGACGCGGCAATGGAACATGGCGACTTCCCGGTTATCGTGGCGGGAGGGATTTATACCCACGCCGACATCTTGAGCTTTCTGAAAATGGGAGCGGACGGCGTGCAGATGGGGACAAGATTTCTCGCAACGGAAGAAAGCAGTGCTACGGCGGAGTACAAACAGGCCGTTATTAATGCAAAAGACGAGGATATAATAGTTGCTTACGATTCTTTCACCCCACCGGGCTCGCCTTGCGGCCTGCCGTTCAGGATTATAAAAGAGTCTCCCATGTTCGTCGCGGCAGGGGCCAGAAAACCGAAATGCGACAAGGGATACGTACTGACAAGGGACTCCGAGGGCAAGTTCACCCGCTGTCCCGCCAGGGAAAACGGCGACCGTCATTTCTGCATCTGCAACGGGCTTCTCAGCTCCGCCGGATACAAGCCGGACAAGGAGAAACCCCTCTATACCGTCGGGACCAACGCAAGCAGGATAGACGAGATAGTCAGCGTTAAAACCCTTATGCACGAACTTGCCGGAAGAACTCTTGCGCCTGTTTCATAGCGTCATGCGTTACTACCACGGTTAGTTTTATATTCACATTGAACCCTTGAAAAAGCTTATTTTACATGGCAGCCCCGGCATTGGGATGTGAAGTATTTCATGCTCCCGGCAGTAAATTGCAACGGCAATCAGCACTCTGATGTGATGGCGCGGCAGGGATATCCAATCACTTATAATTATCCGCTTTTAATCAAAGGCAAGCACAGGGGAGGCATGCAATGGCGCCTGATGATTTGATAGGGCTGAGAAAACTCTATCTGGGGTTTACCGCATCAAGGGTCGTCTTGACGGCAAACAACCTTGGGGTATTTGACCGCCTTAAAAAGGCGTCGACAGCGTCTGAGATTGCAGGAAAGCTCAAGGCCGACCGGCGGGCAATGGAGATGCTCCTCGATGCGCTCACGGGCATCGGGCTGTTAAGCAAGAGCAGGGACGGCAGGTACCGCAATGCCGCGGTGAGTAATCGCTATCTCGTAAAAGGCGCCCGCCTTTACCAGGGTGATATCGTCAGACATGCCTCCACCATGTGGCGGAACTTTTCCGCTCTGGACGAAGTGGTCAGGACGGGCCGCCCTGCCAGGCAAGGCTTTGACCACGAGTCGTTTATCATGGGAATGCATAACCTTACGGCGCCCCGCACGGAAAGTCTTATCAGGGCAATCGGCCTCAAGGGAGTAAATACGATGCTCGACCTGGGCGGCGGGCCGGGCACAAACGCCATGGCCATGGCCAGGAAAGGAGTGAAAGCCACCATCTTCGACCTGCCCGATACTATCGCAATTGCCAGGAGGGTCGCCCGTCGCGAGCGGATTAAGGGCCTCGGTTTCATGGAAGGCGACTTTCACGTGGACGGCATCGGCTCCGGGTATGACCTCATCCTTCTGAGCCAGATATTCCATGCATTTTCCGCCGGGGAGAACATGGCGCTTCTTCGCAAGTGCAGGGCAGCCCTCAATCCCGGCGGCAGGGTCGTGGTGCAGGAATTTCCCATCAACGAGGCGCGGACTGCTCCGCCCCACAGCGCGCTCTTTGCGGTGAACATGCTTGCGGGGACGGAAAAGGGGCGGTGCTACAGCGCCGGGGAAATGAAGCAATGGCTCACAAAAACAGGGTTTAAAAGCATTGCCGTAAAAAACCTCCCTGAGACAATCTTTCTTGAGGGAAAGCTGAAAGGCTGATTTTACGTTACTGCCAAAAAACTTTCTTCTTTAAGGGGAGCTTTTTTAACCTCACCTGTTCTTCATTCTTTTTAAAACCCTTTGCCCCTGAAGCCCGATTGCTCCTCCTCGGAGTGCTCATTATGGAAATGCCGCCGGGACGAGGGGAACGGGATTTTTCAGGATAAAACCTGCTTTTGCGGCGCTCTTTTGAAGTCCCCCCGGAAAGCAAGGACATCGGAAAGGGGATTAGAACCTATCTCAAAATCAAAAAGAGGCATGGATCTCTGTAAGACGGCAAAGAGTTCGGGGTTCGGGGCCTTTGGCCCCGAGCAGGGTTCAAGGGGTGAAACCCCTTGATAAATCAACGAAAACGCCGAGGAAAAGCTTCCGAGGAGGCGTTTTCTCCTTTAGTTTCGTTCCGGCTTTTTCGTCAGGTTCACCGGCTCGGACAATTTTGAGATAGGTTATAGGCAACGTAAAAGGGGGACGGTCAGTGCCCGTCCCCTATGGCAATGCGGGGTTTGTAGATGCCGCGCCCTCCGGGCGTTACCTCAGCAGCTTTTCGTTCTCGCTCGCGTGGGGGTCGTGGCAATCGGTGCATGCCATGCCGCCTGCGGCGGCGTGTACTCGGCCCGTTCGTGGCAGGCCAGGCAGAGCGCCTCGCCGTTGTAGGAGAGGCCCATCTTCGTCCTGGAGGCCATCTTGTGCGGCGCCTGAGAGGCGTCCACGCTGTCGTGGCACATGAAGCAAAACCCCGAGGAAACAGGAGCATGCACCACCGTTTGCTCGGCAAGGGCCGAGTGGCAGTCCGTGCAGTCAAACGCGAGGGCTGACGGCGAAACAAAGGCTCCCATGAGGAGCATGGCCGCCGCCAGCCCGATGATAAACTTTTCCATTACTACCTCCGCTTTAATATGATTGATTAGAAACCCGGCGTGCGTTATGCAAAATTCATGCCGACGGCTGACATGCCGAAAACAAAGGAACCCCGGGGCGCCCCCCCAACGCGCCCCGGGGTATCTGGCGTCAACTCACCCAGCAGCGGGTGAATTCCCGCAGCCTGCGGCTCCGGGATAAAGAAAACCGGAGGCCGTCAGGGACGACTTATTAAGCCCCTGCGAGCATGGCCGCGGCGGTTCCGAGCGTCTCGATGGCCTTCCGCGCCATGGAGGCCACCCGCGGGTTGGGGTCCGAAGCCGCCTGCTTAAGGATGTCAAGGGCATGTTCTCCCCCTATCTGGCCGATGCTGCGCGCCACGCTTCGCCGGACGGAGGAGGAAGGGTCCTCAAGCGCCCTCCTAAGCGGAAGCACCGCCTCCCCGGCGCCCAGAAGCCCCAGCGCCTTCGCGGCGCTCTTTCTAACCTTATCGTCGTCGTCCTTCAGGCACCCGATAAGGCGCGGCGCCGCCTCTTTCGCGCCGAGTTCCCCGAGAGAGAAGGCGGCGTTGCTCCTTACCCCCGAGTTCCTGTCGCCGAGAGCCTTTATCAGTTTACCGGCGGCTCTCTTGTCACCGAGACTCCCCAGCCTTTGCGCCGCGTTTATCCTCATCATTCCGATGCCTTTTTCAAGGTCCTCAACAAGTCTCTCAAAGTCCATGTCCCCTCCGAACAGCCCGTTTTTAATTAAATTACGTTTTCATTAATAAGCGCCCATTTTACCCGGCAACACATACATGTGTTCCACTGTGTTCCAAAGACACTCTGCAAGAGATATGCCTGTTTCGTCGAGTTCATGGCAGGCAACAGAAAAATGTATTTTATCAAAGACTTGGAGCGCGGATTGCGAAGAGCTTAGGGCATCGGCGCAAGGGCGGGGGATGGGCGTGTTACATTCTGCTTGACGAATTTTGTCACTTTAGGTGCTAAAACGCGGATATCAGGTGATGAGAGGTGGATTCCCATTGAACCTGAGATTGCTTTAAATGAAGAAGAGCCTGCAAGAGCAATAGCTCTGTTTGATACTGTGGATTTCATTAATATATCGAAGTCATGCGCAGGAAATCATAAGTTGTGCTAATCCATACATTAGTTATTTTTAATTGACAGGAAGCACAGATATGTAGTAAAAGGGAAGGCATGGCCAATCACAACAGAGGGGGGTGGTAGTCAACACTGAAGTTTTATACGGGGAATGTCGGACAACTGAGTTAGACAGGAGAAGAAAAACAATTTCTTTGGAGAGGCACCTAAGCCTTTATCATCGGAACCGACGCAGCACTTAAACGAGAAAGGAGGAAATTATGAACAGAAGACATGGCCTAAAGGATGTGATTATTGTGCTTCTCTTGGCAGCAGTCATTCTGGTGCCGGGAACGGCGCTCTTTGCGGAGGAGGCCGTCGATCTTTTCTCGGTGCCTGCCAAAGCTACGGACCTTGCATCGCTCACCAAGGATCAACAGAAAAGGGTATCGGCGTACATGGCCGACCCCACCTCCAAGGGATACAAGCTCTTGCACGTCAATTTAGCGGCAACCGCAAAGGCCGACGCGCTTAATTTCAATTTTGACGCGGCCCTGCCAATGAAGATGAACAAAAGCCGCCTGGAGATGCGTGACGAGAATGATTACAGCTGGTTTGGGGAAGACCGGGAAACGGGCGGGAGCGCGATTTTGGTGGTTAAAGGCGATGAGATGGTCGGCAGCATCAACTATAAAGGCAAGATGTATCGTGTGCGTCCGGTAGGCGGAGGCTTGCACGCAGTGATTGAAGTCGATCCAAGCCGTTTCCCGCCGGAACATCCTCCGGAGTTCGAGGAAATTGAGAAAAGAACACCGAGAATAAATCTCAAAGACCTGCTGACTCCCGACGCCGACCTGGCTGACTCATGCGACACTATTGATATAATCGTAGCTTATACGCCCGGCGCAAAACAGCAGGCCGGTAACATCGACGCGCTAATACAACTTGCAATTAGCGAGACTCATCAGTCCTATGTTAACAGCATCATTAATCCTCGACTCAACCTTGTCCACAGTTATGAGACCAACTATACGAATGACGGTAGCCTCCTGACAGATCTCAATCGCTTTCTCGACAACAATGATGGTGACATGGACGAGATACATACCTACCGCAGCACCTATGGGGCCGATATCGCCATCCTGATAACCAAAAATGCGGACTATTGCGGTTATGCCGCCGCGATCATGGCGGATGCCTCAACGGGTTTCGCCGTCGTGGCACAGAATTGTGCCACCGGCTACTACTCGTTCGCTCACGAAATAGGCCATCTTCAGGCTGCCCGGCACAATCCTGAGGCGGACCCAACGAATACCCCCTTTGCGTACGGGCACGGCTATTACTACGGCCTAGCCTCCTGGCGGACCACCATGTCCTACAACTGCCCGGGGGGTTGCACGCGAATAAACTACTGGTCGAATCCGAATGTCAGCTTCGGCGGAGTGCCGACCGGAACCACGGGCACGAATGACAACGCGCGGGTCTTGAATGAGACCGCCTGCACTGTTGCAAACTTCGTGCAGCAGACGCAGCCGCCGCCCGTCACCCTTACGCTCCAGCCCGATCGGCTGAAGATTCGTGTAGGGCGGACCGACACGTTAACGGCAACGGTCAAGCAGGGAGGAGCAGGGTTACCGAATGTGACCGTATTGGCCCAATCAGGGAACACCGCGATCGCGGAAGTCAGCCCGCCTGCTCCCACCAACCCCTCAGGTGAAACCATTGTCACAGTCAGAGGCATGTCGAAGGGAAATACCGAAGTTAAAGCGAGCTATCAGGGGAAGAGCGATAAAGCAAAAGTAAAAGTAAAAAAGGTGCCGAATGGAGCGACCTGGGTCTTGTTGGCGGCGGTGCTTGCAATGGCATTGGTGCTGGCAAGGAGGGTGGAAAGGAAACAATGAGTCGGCCAGCCTCAATCGCCGGGCAAGGCGGGATTGAAACGAGACCCTGGGTACGTTTCGGGCTCGTCATGCTGGCCTTCTTACTGGCGCTGAAAGTCTTCCGCGTGAGTTCAGGGTTCTACGGCCTCCTGGAGCCGTTGGAGACCCTGACGGCACGGGTTACCTATGTGCTCATAGAGCTAACCGGCATGGAGGCGCTCCGTAATGGGAATGTTCTGGTGCATCCCGCAGGGTTTGGTTACGAGATATACCATATGTGCACGGGAGTCCCGGTGGCGGCTTTTCTGGTCACCGGACTCCTTGCCTTGCCCAATCGAGGGGGCAACAGGCTGGTGGGTTCGCTGGTCGGGGCGGCGGTTGTCTTCTGTATTAACTTCGTGCGGCTTGTCAGCCTTTTCCACATCGGTGTGCGAAAACCGGAAGTCTTCGACCTTGCCCATTCCGTGCTCTGGGAGGCCGGCATGATCGTATTGGTGCTGACCTTCTGGTTTTGGTGGGTTGGCTGCTTGCCGCTACGGCGTAGAAGTTGATCGCCGACAACAGCTACCAATCCACAGGTCTGAGGCAGGGTTGCAATTATCGATTTTTGGGTAGTCGCTATTAAGCCTGCTTGAGCGATTTCCGGGGTGCGGGTCGAGGCATTCTTGTAGATAAGAAGGGCCCGTACCCCCCTTTTTTCTTAAGCGAGGGGGGCGTTGAGGAGATTGAATGCATGGACGGAAAAAGGATATCAAGCGGGGAAGGAAGGGCTGCCGCCTGAACTTAGTCCGCCTCGTGGGCGCACACAAAGCACTTCCACTTTTTATCGAAGTCATACCAGTCCATCTGGTTTTGGCAATTCGGGCATGTCTTTGTGTTGACGGATGTCTTCTCGGCTGCGGGACGAAGTGTTGTATCCCCGAAGTCGTCAGGGTCTTCCCCGCCGGCTCTCGTCCCGGCAAACTCCTCCATATGCGGGTGCATGAGCGGTTCGTCCGGAGGCGGCGCCCCCTCAAGGAGGTACCGCGTTATCCTGTGCCTGGTTTCGCCGATTTCTTTCTCAAGTTTTTCCACCACGGCGGTGAAATTTTCTTCGGTTGTCCTGAGCGCGGCCTCTTCGGCCTTGACTTTGGCGAGAATCCTCTTTTCCTCCTCTTCGAGCCGGTGGATTTCCTCCTGCAGGTGGGACGCCTCGCTCTTGATGTGGTTTGCCCTGGCAAGGAGCACCTTCATCTCGGCGCGCCGCTCGACAAGGGAGAGGGCGAAGCTCTTCCTCTGGTTTTCGATCTCCGAAAGCTGCCTGTCCGCGGCTCTGACGATATCCTCCTTGCTCACACCGATGGCCTGGGATAAGGACTCGATGGCGGCATGATAGCGTTTGTCCTCTTCGGGGACGATGTCACGCAGGGATTCCACCAGCCCGAGAAACTTCCTCAGCACCCCGTTTTCTTTCTCGATTTCGCTTCGAATGCCCTCAATGAGCTGGCTGCCGTTGAGCGACAGCAACCTCATGGCAGCTTTCTGTGCGCCCGGTATGCCTGTTTCTTCTTTCGCCATGCCTTGATTGTAGCGCCCTACGGTTAGTTGGACACATTTTAGCGTTAATCATGCCGCCTTGG